>NZ_JBJHAI010000028.1:0-42989 GCF_054050955.1 Modestobacter sp. SYSU DS0290 | reverse complement strand
CCTGCCGAGGGGGGTCCGGGGGTTTGGTCCTGGACCCGCTAGTTTCGCGGCCACCCCCCCGGGGGGCGCGCCGCGGGGGGGGGCCCGGCGGAGCGGCCGGGGCGTCCTGACCAGGGGCCGGACGGTGCGCGCTGCCCGCCGCCGCGGCAGGCGGTAGCCTCGGAGGAGCACCGACCATGCGGCAGACGCCGTGTGTCCGACGGCGACGTCCGGCGCCCGGGTGTCGATCCGATCGTCGACGGCGGCTCCGGTTCCTCGTCGAGGGCGGGGCGTCAGGCGCCGAGGCGCCGGTCGCCCGCCGGACCCGTCGAGCCGCGTCCCGGCCCGGAGTGGCCACTGGAGGCGTCCGCCCGGGACGTCCGTCGCCCGACCGCGGGACGGTGCGCAGCACCCTGCCGCGGGCCACCTGGTCCGCGGCATCCAGAGGAGGAGTCTGTGGGCCGATCAGGCCAGCGCTCGACGGGTCCGCGACGTGCGGCCCCGCGGAACCAGCGACGCGTCCCCGGGGACGTGGTCACGCTGCTGTCCCGCACCGTCCGCGCGGTGGAGGCCGCCGTCCAGGGCGGTCGTGTCACCTCCGCGGTGCGCACCAAGTTCCAGGTGGTCGCCCTGCTGGTGCGCGAGGAGCACGCCCGGGTGCGGGCGGACGAGAGCCTCAGCTCCGCCGCCCGGTCCGAGCAGCTCAAGCGCCTGGACGGCATCGGCACGATCCTGGCCAAGACCGCCGTGCGCGACCCCGGGCTGCTCGCCCTGCTCGCCGACGACGCCGTCGTCACCGACGCCGCCCGGTCGCTGCAGCAGGAGATGCTGCGGTCGGTGGGCATCGAGCCCGAGCCGGAACCCGAGCCGGAGCCCGAGCCGGTGCCCACGCCCGCGGCTCCCGAGCACCGGGTGGTGCCCCAGTCGGTGATCTCCCGGCAGTTGGCGAACCCGTTCCTGGCCCCCGACTTCTCGGCAGCGCCCCCGCCCGTCGCCCGGCCGCGCCGGCTGGCCGGCTGGGAGCTGCTCGGCCCGCTGCTCAACTCCTTCGAGCGCGCCGGCGGCGGGGACGCCGCCTGCATGCCGCTGCCGGCGCCGTCCACCCGGCCGTTGCCGGGCGGTGCCGAGCTGATGCCGCACCAGGCGCAGCTGGTCGCCGCCGCGGCTGCCGGCCACCGCACCTTCCTGCTGGCCGACGAGCCCGGGCTGGGCAAGACCGCCCAGGCGCTGCTCGCCGCGGACGCGGCCGACGCCTACCCGCTGCTGGTGGTCGTGCCGAACGTGGTCAAGACCAACTGGGCCCGCGAGGCCGCCCGCTGGACGCCGCACCGCCGGGCCACGGTCATCCACGGCAACGGCGAGACCGTCGACGGCTTCGCCGACGTCGTCGTCGTCAACTACGAGGTGCTCGACCGGCACGTGGGCTGGCTGGGCGACTTCGGGTTCCGCGGCATGGTGGTCGACGAGGCGCACTTCATCAAGAACAAGACCTCCCAGCGCTCCCAGCACGTGCTGGAGCTCTCCGAGCGGCTGCGGACCCGCACCGTGCGCCCGCTGCTGATGGCGCTGACCGGCACCCCGCTGATCAACGACATCGAGGACTTCCGGGCGATCTGGCAGTTCCTCGGCTGGATCGACGAGTCGAAGCCGCTGGGGGAGCTGATGAACGCGCTGGAGGAGGTCGGCCTGACGCCGGCCGACCCGGGCTTCTACCCGGCCGCCCGCCGGTGCGTGATCGACATGGGCATCGTGCGCCGCCGCAAGGTGGAGGTGGCCGCCGACATCCCGGCCCGCCGGATCGCCGACCTCCCCGTGGAGCTGGACGGCGCGGCCGGCCGGTCGATCCGGGCGGCCGAACGCGACCTCGCCCGCCGGATGCTGTCCCGGTACGAGACGGCGCTGGCGAACCGGCGGTCCGGTGCGGCGGTCGAGGGCATCGACGCCGACCTGGTCCGCACCGTCGCCCGGTGGGAGCTCAAGGACGCGACGACCTCCAGCAGCGGCGACAACGTGTTCGGCATGCTGCGCCGCATCGGCCGGGCCAAGGCCGACCTCGCCGCCGACTACGCCGCGCAGCTCGCGCGCAGCGCCGGCAAGGTGGTCTTCTTCGCCAAGCACGTCGACGTGATGGACGCCGCCGAGCAGGTGTTCACCAAGCAGGGGGTCCGGTTCGCCAGCATCCGCGGGGACCAGACGCCCGGGGTGCGGCAGCGGAACGTCGACGCCTTCGTCAACGACCCGGGCGTCGCGGTCGCCGTCTGCTCGCTGACCGCGGCCGGGGTGGGGCTGAACCTCCAGGTCGCGTCCAACGTGGTGCTGGCGGAGCTGTCCTGGACCGACGCCGAGCAGACCCAGGCGATCGACCGCAGCCACCGCATCGGGCAGACCGAGCCGGTCACCGCCTGGCGCATCATCGCCGCGCAGACCATCGACGCGCGGATCGCGGAGCTGATCGACAGCAAGGCGGGGCTGGCCGCCCGCGCGCTCGACGGGTCGGACGAGGAGGTCTCGTCCTCGGCCGACGTGCAGCTGGAGGCGCTCGTCGCGCTGCTGACCGAGGAGCTGGCGGCGCAGCCGGTGCCCGTGCCGCCGCTGACGGTGCCCGCCGCGGAGCAGCCCGCCGGGGAGGAGCCCGCCGGGGACTGACCCGGCGGGCGCGGCTCACCAGCGGAGCGGCTCCACCGACCGGGAGTGCGCCGTGCGGCAGGCCCGGCAGTTGCCCCAGGTGACCAGCTGGAAGGGCGTCGTGGGGCGGTCGCACTCCGGGCAGGGAACGACGTCGCCGGCCTGGGCGCGCGCCTCGTCGCGCTCGCGGGTGCGCTGTGCGTGGACGGCTGCGTCGCCGCGGCAGGTGCACCCGAGGTGGGCGTCGGCGCAGCGTGACCGGGCAGTGGCGATGGGGTGCCTCCTGGGTGGACGGGACGGGCTCGGTCGATCCGTCCACGGGCGCCGGGCCCGGGAACGGACGAGGCCCCGGCGTGCAACGCCGGGGCCTCGTCTCGTCACTCAGATCGGGCGGACGTTCTCCGCCTGCGGGCCCTTCTGGCCCTGCGTGACGTCGAACTCGACGCGCTGCGCCTCGTCCAGCGACTTGTAGCCGCTACCGCTGATCGCCGAGTAGTGGCAGAACACGTCGGGGCCGCCACCGTCCTGCTCGATGAAGCCGAAGCCCTTCTCGCTGTTGAACCACTTCACGGTGCCCTGGGTCATGTCGTCCTCGTCCCGGGTGGGGTTGTCCGGTGCGACAGTCGTCGGACCGGGACCGCCGTACCGACCGGCAGGACCGAGAGGGAACGTCAGGCAGAGACGACTGCGGACGTCCGGGAACGAAGCAGAGGCACAACGGCGATCACCACGGACTGTACGGCCTTTCCCGCCATCCGTGCGGGGTGGTCCTCGAAGCGCGTCAGTTCGCGTGCAGCACCGGCACGCTGAGCCGGCACCAGCCGCCTCCGCCCGGGGCGGCGGACGGCGTCATCGACCGGCTCGTGCCGAGGCCGATGGTCGGCAGCCCGGCCAGCACCCACTCCGCCGGGCGGTGCCGGGGACCGGGGCTCCGGGGAGTGGCGAGTTCGCGGCGCCCGGGAGGACGGGCACACTGCGGGGGTGATGGACCCCGGCCAGACCACGACCGAGCCCGGCACCGATCCGGGGCAGCCCGCGGTGCGCGACGACGGCCCGGCGGAGCAGGGTGCGGCACTGCTGGTCCCCGGCGAGACCTGCTGGCGGATCGAGCGGGCCACCCGCTTCGCGGTGTTCGTC
Organism: Modestobacter sp. SYSU DS0290; assembly: GCF_054050955.1. NCBI lineage: Bacteria > Bacillati > Actinomycetota > Actinomycetes > Geodermatophilales > Geodermatophilaceae > Modestobacter > Modestobacter sp. SYSU DS0290. The sequence continues at coordinate 39,248 of NZ_JBJHAI010000028.1, read as the reverse complement.
GACGCGGCCGGCTACTTCGCCACCCTCAAGCGCGCGGTGCTGCGCGCCGAGCGGCGGGTGCTGTTCATCGGCTGGGACTTCGACCCGCGGATCCGGCTGGACCCGCTCGCCGGCGGCCGGCCCGAGGACGACCGGCTCGGCGCCGTCCTGGAACGGGCGGTGAAGGCCAACTCGCAGCTGGAGATCAAGGTCCTGCAGTGGGATCTCGGCATGCTGCGCGCGCTCGGCCGGGGCCTCCAGCCGCTCGTGCTGCTCGACCGGCGGGCGCCCGACCGGCTCACCCTCGCCGTCGACACCCACCACCCGGTCGGCGGGGCGCACCACCAGAAGATCGTGGTCGTCGACGACTGCCTCGCCTTCGCCGGCGGCATCGACGTCACCGCCGACCGCTGGGACACCTCCGACCACGCCGACGTCAACCCGCACCGCCGTCGTCCGGCGCCCGGCCGGGCCGGGGGCCGGCCGACCGGGCCGTGGCACGACGCGACCAGCATGATGACCGGGCCCGCCGCACGGGCGGTCGCCGAGCTCGCCCGCGAGCGGTGGGAGAGCGGGACCGGGGAGCGGCTGGAACCGCTCACCGAGGAGCGGGACCACTGGCCCGCGGACGTCGAGCCGTTGCTCACCGACGTCGACGTCGCCATCGCCCGCACCCGGCCCGAGCACGACGGCGCCGAGCTGGTCCACGAGATCGAGCTGCTGTGGCTGGCCACGATCGCGGGGGCGCGCCGGTCGGTCTACGTGGAGAGCCAGTACTTCGCCAACCCCCGGATCGCCGGTGCCATCGCCGAACGGCTGCGCGAGCCGGACGGCCCGGAGGTGGTGGTGGTCAACCCCGAGGTCGCCGACGGCTGGCTCTCGGAGAAGGCCATGGGCACCGCCCGCGCCCGGGCCCTGGAGATGCTGCGCGAGGCCGACGTGCACGACCGGTTCCGGCTCTACACGCCGGTGACCGAGCAGCGCGAGGACATCTACGTGCACGCCAAGGTGACCGTCGTCGACGACCGGCTGCTGCGGCTGGGCTCCAGCAACCTCAACAACCGGTCGATGGGCCTGGACACCGAGTGCGACCTGGCGGTCGAGGCGGTCGAGGGGCAGCCGGGGGCCGAGCGGATCGCCGCCACCATCACCGCCTTCCGGGACCGGCTGCTCGCCGAGCACCTGGGGTGCACGCCCGAGGAGGTCGCGGACGCGATCGCCGGCACCGGCTCGCTCGTGCAGGGCATCGAGCGGCTGCGCCGGCCGGTCGGCCGCTCGCTGGTGGTCTTCGAGCCGCCCGAGCTCGGTCCGGTCGACCGGTCGCTCGCCGAGTCCGAGGTCCTGGACCAGGAGAAGACACCGGACCGGTGGCGCCGGGTCGAGCGGTTCTTCGCCCGCCGCCGGAGCCCGCGCGTGCGCGCCTGACCCGGCGGCCCCTCAGACCACGCGCTCCGCGGCGGGCTCCGTCGGGAAGGACAGCAGCAGGGCGTCGAGCGGCAGCCGCTGCCGCGGTGCCTGCTCGCGCGCGGCGAGCGCCTCGGGCAGCTCGGCGGCGTGGTCGCGGCGGCCGACGGTCAGCACGACCAGCGGCGTCACGGTCTCCGGCAACTGCAGCAGCGCGGCGACCCGGTCGCGGTCGAAGCCGCCGAGCTGGTGGAGCGCGAGGCCCTCGTGCTGGGCCTGGACCGACAGGTGGGCGACGGCCTGGCCGGTGTCGTAGGCGGCCCAGGGGCGCGGGGCGCCGTCCGGCCCGGCGGTCTCGGCCGCGACGACGACGAACGCGGACGCCGTGTGCGCCCAGAGCTGGTTGCCCCGCGCCAGCGCGTCCCGCACGGCGGTGAAGCCGGCCGTGCCGCGGCGGGCGACGGCGAAGCGCCACGGCTGGCTGTTGTTCGCGCTCGGCGCCCACCGGGCGGCCTCGAGCAGCGCGGTCAGCTGGTCGTCGGTGAGCTCGTGTGCCGCGTCCAGCCCACGGGGGCTCCAGCGCTCCGCGAGCAGCGGGTGCAGGGGAACGGTGGTCACGGCGGTCTTGCTGACGGTCATGACAGCGTCAGCGCCGGGTGCGCGACCGGTCATTTCGTGCGACCGGTCACGCCCGCCGGGCCGCGGAGCGGGGCACCGGTGCGACGTAGCATCGCAACGCTCGCTCATCGGGACGTCGTCGGTCACGTGCCCCTGCCCCTCGGAGGACGTGTGACTGACCCGCTGCCGCCCGGGACACCGCTGCCGGCGGACTCCGACCCGGCGTTCGAGCGGTTCGCCCGCCTCGTCCGCTGGCAGCTGGACGTGCCCGTGGCGCTGGTGACGTTCGTGTCGGTGGAGGAGCAGGTCTTCCCCGGCGCCCTCGGGTTGCCCGAGCCGTGGCAGTCCGCCCGCCGCACGCCGCTGAGCCACTCGTTCTGCCAGCACGTGGTCCGGTCCGGCGAGCCGCTGGTAATCACCGATGCCCGCACGCACCCCCTGGTCGCCGACAACCTGGCGATCCCGGACCTGTCGGTGGTCGCCTACGCCGGCGTGCCGCTCACCGAGGCCGACGGCACCGTGGTCGGGTCGCTGTGCGCCATCGACAGCGAGCCGCGCACCTGGTCGGAGCGGGACCTCGCCGTGCTGACCGACCTCGCCGGAGCGTGCAGCTCGGAGCTGCAGCTGCGTGGCGCGCGGCAGCGCTCGTCGGAGGCGGCCGCGTTGGCCCGGAGCGCCTCCGGTCAGGCCCGGCAGCTGCTCGCCCAGCAGGAGATCGACCGTTCCCGGTGGACGCTGGCGCTCGAGGCCGGGCAGGTCGGCACGTTCGACCTGGACCTGGCCACCGGCGAGCTCGCCGTCGACGACCGGCTGCTGGAGCTGTCGGGCATGACGCGGGCCGGCTTCAGCGGCCGCCCCGACGAGGTCTACGCCCATGTCCACCCCGACGACGTCGACCACGTCGTCGCCCGGGTGCAGCGCGCAATCGAGATCAGGGGCACCTACGAGGCCGAGTACCGGATCGCCGTCCCCGGCGGCGCGCACCGGTGGGTCGCGGCGCGCGGGCAGGTGGTCGTCGGCGGCGACGACGGCGGCGCACGCCTGATCGGGGTCGTGCACGACACCACCGCGCAGCGCGGCACCCTGGAGCTGGCGGTGCAGACGCTGGAGTCGATGGCCGTGGGGTACCTGGCGATGGACGCCGACTGGCGGATCACCTACCTGAACGCCGAGGCCGAGCGGATCGCCGGCCGACGGCGCGCGGACCTGGTCGGGCGGGACTTCTGGGCGGCCTTCCCGGCCACCGTCGGGAGCGAGTTCGAGGACAGCTACCGGCGGGCTGCGGCCACCGGTCAGGCGACCGCCTTCGACGCGTACTACCCGGCGCCGCTCGACATCTGGGTCGAGGTGCGCGCCAACCCCGAGCACGGTGGGCTGGCGCTGTACTTCACCGACATCAGCGAGCGGGTGCGGGAGAAGCAGCGGAGCGAGCTGCTGGCCGAGGTCTCCCGGGAGCTGAACGGCGTGCTGGAGCCGGAGCAGGCCGTCGCCCGCCTGGCCCAGCTGGTCGTGCCGGCGCTCGCCGACTGGTGCCTGGTCACCCTCGTCGACGACGACCAGCAGACCGGCAGCCGTCGTGGCATGCGCGACGTCGCCTGGTGGCACGCCGACCCCGCGCTCCGCCCGCTCGTCGAGGGCTATGCGCGTGAGCGGATCCCCGCGCTGCGGGACACCTCGTTCCTGAGCCGGGCGCTGACCACCGGCCGGTCCGTCTCCGCCGCCAGCGGGGCGGTGGGCCGCATCGGCTCGGTGCTGGTCCCGGGACCGGCGCGCGAGTACCTGCGTGAGCTGGCCCCGGAGTCCTTCCTGATCCTGCCGCTGCGCGGGCGCGACCGGACCGTGGGGCTGCTGAGCCTGTTCAACGGCGGCGCGCGGGGGGCGCTCACCGCCGAGGACCTCCAGGCCGCGTCGGACGTCGCCGGCCGAGCCGGTCTCGCGCTGGACAACGCCCGGCTGTACCGGCAGCAGCGGCAGCTGTCCGAGGGGCTGCAGCGGTCGCTGCTGACCGCACCCGCCCAGCCGGACAACGCGCAGATCGTGGTGCGGTACACCCCCGCGGCCGAGGCCGCGCAGGTGGGCGGGGACTGGTACGACGCGTTCGGCCAGCCCGGTGGATCGACCATCGTGACCATCGGCGACGTGCTCGGGCACAACACCGAGGCCGCCGCCGCGATGGGCCAGCTCCGCTCGATGCTGCGGGCGATCGCCGTGACCACCGACGCCGGGCCGGCGGAGGTCCTCACCCGCGTCGACGCGGCGATGACGCTCCTGCGGACCCGCACCAACGCGACCGCCGTGGTCCTCCGCCTGGAGCAGACCGACGAGCAGGCCCGCCGCGGGGTCACCACCGTCCGCTGGTCGAACGCCGGCCACCCGCCGCCGGCCGTGATCGCGCCCGACGGCGGCGTGCGGTTTCTCACCGCGGACCGCGCCGACCTGCTGCTCGGGGTGGACGACGCCACCCGCCGGCGGGAGCACGAGCTGGAGCTCGACGCCGGCGCGGTCCTGGTGCTGTACACGGACGGGCTGATCGAACGGCGCGACGCCGACCTGGACACCGGCCTGGCGCGGCTGGAGAGCGCTCTGGCCGCCCTCGCCGGCGAGGACCTGGAGCTGCTCTGCGACCAGCTGCTGGACCGCATGCTGCCCGCGTCCGTCGACGACGACGTCGCGCTGATCGCCCTCCGGCTGGACCCGCAGGACCGTCCCCGCTGACACGGCGCCCGACGGGGCGTACTCGCTGGGGACGTGGTGCAGCAGTCCCGCGGCGGAGGGACCGACGGCGTCGGTGGTCGTCTGCCGCGAGCCCACCGTGACCCGGCTGCTGGCCGGGAACCACGCGGGCCTGCCGCTGGAACCGGCGGCGTGACCCGCACCGGGTGCGCGTGGGGCTGGTCAACGGCCCGCTCGCCGGGGTGTACTCCCCGGGCGGGCTCGGGCCCGCGTGCGTCGGGCGCCGGCGCACCCGGGCTACGGGCACGACAGAGGAGTCCAGCGCATGCAGCCACCCGTGCAGGTGACCGCGATCGACGCGGCCGAGCAGCACCGGTACGAGGGACGTGTCGACGGACAGCTCGCGGCGATCGCGGAGTACATCCGGACCCCGGAGCTGGTCGTCTTCACGCACACGGAGGTCCTTCCCGGGCACGAGGGCCGCGGCGTCGCGTCCGCGCTCGTGCGCCACGCGCTGGACGACGTCCGGCGGCAGGAGCTGAAGGTGCTGCCGCTGTGCCCGTTCGTCGCCGGCTGGATGCAGCGGCACAGCGACTACGCCGACCTGGAGTACCGGTCCCGCACGACCATCACCGCCGCGACCGCCTGAGCCCACCCGGTCGGCCGCCGGGGCCCCCTGCAGCCGGCTCCGGAGCGGGCCCCCGCCGGGTGACGCCGGGCCGGCGGGCGGGTCAGCGGGAGTAGGCGAAGGTGCGGAACCCGATGCTGTGCCGGGGGGGGCCGCCCCGGGTGGTCACCGGGTGCTCCTCGAGGCGCTCGGTGGCGACGCGCGCCCCGCGGGCGATGAACTGCCGCAGCAGCGTGGGCCCCGGGTCGCGGAAGGCCGGCTCCGCCCGGACGGCAGGTGACTCGCTCCAGGCCACGGCACACACCGGACGGTCGTCCCCTCGGTCACCGTTCGGCAGACGGTGACCGGGGGGAGGCGCCGGGTCTGCCGGGCGCGGGCCGGCAGTGCACCGTCCTCGGCCCGGAGCTCCACGTCGTCGAAACCCCCGCCGGGCGGGCACATCGGTGTTCCGTTCCGCACCGGTCACCCTGGAGCGGGGCGTCTGGTGTGGCAGGGTCGAGCGTGCCCGGCCCGTCCGAGAGGTGGCGCCGGACGGTCGGGTGCCCCGGGCCGGCACCGGGCGAGGGGAGCCATGAACGGGGGAGCCATGCGGGACGTCGACGCAGGACGGGCTGCGCCGGCGCCGTCACCAGCCGCACCCGAACCGGTGGCCGGCGTGCCGGTGCCCGCCGTCCCCGTCCCCGTCCCCGGTGGGACGGTCCCCCCGGAGTCGCCGCAGGCCCCGTCCGCGCTCGGCGCGATGGCGATCCTGCGGATCGGCGGCTTCCTCGTCCTCTACCTCAACGCGGCCGCGGTCTTCCTGGGCGTGATGGCGCAGGCGATCGCCCGCAGCTGGCTGGCGTTCGAGCTGACCGGCTCGAACGCCGCGCTCGGCGGGGTCCTGCTGGCCTTCGGGGTGGCGCTGCTGGTGGCCACCCCGTGGGGCGGCGTGGCCGCCGACCGGCTGCCCAAACGGCTGGTGCTGCAGGCCTCGGTGCTGCTGCTGGCGGTGTCGAGCGCCTGGATCGGGGTGGCCGTCGTCCTCGACGTCATCGCCTACTGGATGCTGCTCGGCGCCGGGGTGCTCCAGGCCGTGGGCTTCGCGCTGTTCAACCCGGCCCGGATGGCCTTCCTGAGCGAGCTGGTGCCCCGCGGGTCGGTGCCGCAGGCGGTCTCGCTGCTCCTGGTGAACGCCGAGGTGAACCGGGTGGTCGGGCCGGCGCTGGCCGGGGTGGTCATCGGCGCGGTCACCTGGGGCGTCGAGGCGGTCTTCCTGTTCAGCGCGGCCCTGGCGGCCGTCGGGGTGCTCCTGACCGCCGCCCTGCCCGCCGGGCGGCGGCAGGGCGAGGCCTCCGGCCGCTCGCCGCTCGGTGAGCTGGCCGACGGGGTGCGCTACGTCCGGCGGCACCCCGAGCTGAGCGCCCTGGTGTGGTGCGGCATCGGCGTCGCGATGATGGGGCTGCCCTACCTGGCCTTCATGCCGACCATCTCCAGTGACCTGTTCGGCCTCGGCTCGGTCGGGTACGGGGTCCTGGCGGCGACGTCTGCGGTCGGCGGGGTCGCGGCGGGACTCCTGCTGGGGCGGCGCACCTCGTGGGTCCGGGAGACCCGGGTCCTGGTGGGCTCCGGCGCGGTCTTCGGCATCGCCCTCTGCGCGCTCGCGATCGCGCCCAACGCCTACGCCGCGGTGGTCGTGCTCCTCGCCGTCGGCGCGTCGATGCTCGCCTTCCAGACCACCAACCAGTCGCAGCTCATCGCCCTCTCCGACATGGAGTACCACGGGCGGGTGCAGGGGCTGATCATGCTCAGCTTCAGCGCCTTCGGCATCGCCGCCCTCCCGCTGGGCCTGCTCGCCGATGTGATCGGGCTGCGGTGGACGCTCACCGGGATGGGCGCCGGTGTGCTCGCCTTCGTGGCCCTGTACGCCGTCGTCAGCCGGCGCCGGATGGCCGGCGCGCAGCGGCTGCGCGACCTGGGCTGAGCTCCCGGCCGCGGCGCACGGCGGTCCGGCCGGGCGACTGGGTCAGCGCCAGTCGACGCCGGGCAGGGTGGCGCTCCAGGACTCGGCGATCCGGCCGTCGGCGACGCGGTGCACCACCAGCCAGGTGACCACCGAGGTCTGCCCGGTCTCCAGGTTGAGGCCGGTGGTGGTGGCCCGGGTCCAGATCCTGTCCTCGGCCGTCACCTGGTCGTCGACGGTGGTCGCCGGGTCGTGCAGCAGCTGCCAGGAGTCGCGGACCTCCCGCTTGAACTGGGCGCGGGTCAGCGACCGGGTGCCGGCGGAGGAGTGCCGGACGTAGGGCTCGGCGATGAGCTCGTCGATCACCGTCAGGTCGCGCCGGTTCCACAGGCCGTCCCAGTAGCGCTGGACGATCGAGGTCGGTGCCTGCTGCTCCACGAGGCGGGATCCTAGGGCCGCACCGCGGTGGGAGGCGCAGTCGCGCACGAGGAGGGTCCCCGCCCGGGGGCAGCCGGCGGCCGGTCCGTGCTCGAGTGGCTCCCCGCACGGTCCGCTCACGGTGGCGTGTGGGCGGTGCGCCGGCGGGGGCCCTGCTGCAGCTGCACGTGATCCCCGCGGCGTCGGGGGGTAGGCCCCTGGGAACGTCACCAACTGGAGGGAACGACATGGGCCTCATCTCCGGACTCATCAAGGCCAACCTGCTCAAGCGACTGCTGAGCCGCTTCACCGGCGGTCGGCGCACCTGATCGCCGACCGGCGACAGCGCTCCGGGGCCACCACACCGTGTTCGAGGGGGACCTCGTGGTCCCGGTCGAGCCCGGCACGTCACCGACGGGATGACGCACCTGCTGGGGGCGTACGGGGAGAGCCAGACACGGACGTCGGCGGCGAGTGACGTACCGGGCCCGACCGGACTGATGCAGGGCGATGGCTCGCTACGGCATCGACTTCCGGAGGAACGCCGCGCCAGCAGGATGACAGCGCGTACTGAGAAGCTCCCGCCGTGCAGCTGACCTCTTCCGACGGCGCCAGCGTCGAGCTGCGCCCGACCCGGTACCAGTTCTCCGCTCCGCCCAGCGAGCCGGGCGACTGGGACGCGAACTGGCTGGAGGTCCACGGGCGGGTCCGAACGGCGACAGGGGAGTCCTGGAGGTTCGACGACCCCTGCCTCACCACGTGGGAGGCGCGGCAGCTGGGGGACTGGCTCCGGGCGGCCGCAGACGGGCGCGTTCCGGAGCTCGATGCTCCCACCGAGGACTCGGAGGAGCTGCTCACCTTCACGGAGCCCAACCTCGGGTTCAGCGTCGGCGCCCGACAGGGTGATTTCCTCGTCGTGCGTGTCCACCTGTCCCTCGAATCGGTGGCGGATCGCCCCGGGGCGGGGGAGGAGGCGCCCTACGACTTCTACGCCTCCGGCGTGCCGCTCCGGGTCGGGCGCGAGCAGTTGCTCGCCGCCGCACTGGCCTGGGACGAGGACAACGGGCCGTTCCCCGAGCGGTAGACGCTCGGCACCAGCCAGCGTCGGCCGGACCACCCATGAACGACGACAGGGCGCCCACGAGGTGGACGCCCTGTACGTTCGGCACTGGCGTGAGCCAGTGATCTTGTGTCCGAGGGGGCGTTTTGACCCCATTAGGACGGTTCTAAGTGTCCAAGCGGTGCCCGAGCACCATACGTGAGCGAGGTTGGTCAGCGGACCGGGGCCACCCGGTCTGGTGGGCGCCGAAGAAGGCGGCGCGAGCTGGTGCCCTCGCGTGCCAGCACGGTCCCCGTGTCGGACAGCCGCCAGGTCGATGCCACGACCTGGCCGTCGCGTAGCCACTCGTCACGGACGATGGGCCGGCGGAGCTGGCGGAGGAGCCACTCCGCCGCCCAGGTGGCGTGCTGCTCCGGGGTGGCGTCCACCCCGATGACGGTGAGGCACTCGGGGTCGTTGCCGTCGTGGTCGTCCAGGGGGTGCTCGTCTCCCCAGACGCCCTGCAGGACATACCCGCCGGACCGTCCCGCCCAGGGCCCACCGGTCCAGAAGCCCACCTGCAGTGGGCGAGCCGGCTTGGTCAAGCCGGGTACGTCGATGTCCGCATAGAGCGGCAGGCCGATGTAGAGGCTCGACGTGAGACGCGGGGTCACGTCCTCCTGATCCCAGCCGCTGGCCTCCCGCCGCAGGTGTGCGAGGAACGCCGCCTCGGCGTCGTCACGACCCGGCACGCCGCCGAACCACTCCGTCGTCGCATCGTCAGCAGCCACGGCGGAAGGCTAACGGCGGTCACGGCGCGAGCTGTTGCAGGACGCGAACGACGAGGACGGTCGCCTGGGCGGCTGCGTAGGCGTCCACCCGCTCGATGTCTCCGTGCGTCACCTTCTGCGCCAGGTCCCATGCCACGGGGACGAACGCCCGAAGCTCCCGGTGCGTCCGTCCGGCCGCATGGGCGGCCAGGAACAGGTCCAGCCACGCCTTCGCGTCGGCGGCCTTGGGTGCCTCCGCGCCAGTAGGCAGCAGGGCCGGGTCAGCGAGCAACTTCGCGGCGGCTATGAGGACCTCACGGCATCGGCGCCCGACGTCCTGTAGGTCGTCTCGGCTCTGCGCCCGCGCCAGCTCGGCCACGATGCCTGCGACGCGCTGGTCGAGCTCCGCCCAGGTGGGCGACCCCCCGGCACCCGGGTCCGACACCTGTGCACCGGCTTCTAGTGCCTCCAGAGCCTCACGAGCCGGGCGGGACAGCTCGGCCACCCGCTGACGTCGGCTCTGGTACGTCGACAGTTCCTGTGCCTGCCAGTAGCCCCGCCAGGCCCACAGGTCCTCGAACGGGAACGGAGTGGGCACAGCCCGGGTGCGCAGAGCCCCGTCCAGCAGGCGACGGCGGCGCTTGTACCGGGCGTTAACGTCGTCGATCCGCGACCCGCCCGTTGCGATGTCGACCAGCAGAGCGGCCTGAGCGTCCAGCAGTTCCAGCAGGCCAGCAGCTGTCGATGTGTCGGCATCCGCCTCAGGTTCGTGTCCTGGCGGGAGGAAGTCCCAGCTGCTCACCCCGGCATGGTGCCCCACCGATGGATGCAGCCCCCTGCCAGTCATGCGGTAGGCCGGACGGTCGAGGTACATGACCACACCGACCTTCAGCCCCTTCAGCTACGCCCGTGCAGTCCGGGACTCCGACCTGCCGCCGATCGCCCGCCATGTGGCGCTGACGCTGAACTCCTATGCCAACCGCAGCGGCGAGGCATGGCCCTCCCAGGAGACGCTCCAGCGAGGTACAGGGTGGTCCCGGCGGACGATCAACAACGCTCTGAACGACCTGGAGCTCGCCGGCTGGCTGACCCGACTGGTCAAGGGTCATCGGGGACGAGCCACGCTCTACCGACTGCACGTTCCCGGGGACTTCGGCGGGTCGCCCCACCCAGCACCGCCGTCCTTGACTGCTCTCCCGGCGGGGTGGCCGACGCCCTCGGAGGACCAGGACACCGACGCCACGGACCGAGAGCACGACCACCCGCTTGGCGAGACGGATCAGTGCATCTCAGGACCAAGGGACGTGCACATGGCGACAGGCACATCCGCCTCGACGTGCACGCCAACACCCCAAGGTGAACAACATCAAGAGACACCCTCAGGGAGCGTCCTGGCGCCTCCGGCGGGCATCCCCGAGGACGTCTGGTCAGCGGCCACGCCGCTCCTGACCATGATGCTCGACCAGCTGCCACCGCATCACGCCGACAGGTTGGTCGAGGGATGGCCGTTGCTGACCAAGGCACGGGACTTCTGCTGGCAGCTGACGGCACTGACAGGAACGAACCCACGAGCCCGCAGACCGGTGCATCTGTGGAGCCCTGACACGCTCGTCGAGGCGCTCACATTCGTGCCGCTCGAAGGCGTAGAGCATCCTGAGCGAGCGCTCTACCGGCGGATCGTGAACCTGGCGGAGGGGCGCGATGCCGTGCCCCCGCTCGAGGATCCCCGCCGCAGGGCCGCCGAGGTATGGGCGCCACCTCCGGGGCCCGTCGGCGACGCCATCGCTGCGCTGGCCGAGCGGCTCGCGATGCCGACGCTCGGCCACATCGCGTGAGTGGATCCGTGCGCACAGGTCCGATCCCCGGACGGTCGCAGGACATGACACCGACCCACGAACCAGACGCCGCTGCCGTGCCCGCCGATCACCAGCGCTGGACGGACCCCACGGCGCTCGCATTCCTGCGAGGCGCGTCGCAGCCCGACGACGTGGACGCAGAACTCCTCAGGCTCGCCCAGGCCGTCCGAGCGCTTCGCGAAGTCATGGGCCCGACCTTCAGCATCCAGGAGGTCAGCCACTTCGTCCGCTGGCTCGTCCGTGAGACCACGGCCTTGACGCTGGCACAACGGCACAGGGCCGCTGACCACGTCCGGCAGGGCATGGGCTTGGCCGACGCCCTCACGGTCGCCGTCCTGGTGTGCCCGGAGTCCGACCAGTGAGCCGGACCGAGTCGAGCACCGCCGCTTCGCGACGCCAGGGCCGGCTGCCCTGGACCCGACCCTTGTCCGCTGACGCGGACGCATCGGGGGCGAGCCCCCGACACCCCCGGCGGCTCCCCGCTGCGCGTGGAGGTAGTCGGCCCCTCCTCGAACTACACGAGACGGAGGGGCCGACTACCTCCACGCGGGTTGTTCTTCGGCCCTCACTGGCGCTCGGGACGGCACTGTCCGCAGTGGAGCCGCCTCGCCCACCGGCGACGGCCCACCCCCACGGCTGCCCTCCTGCTTCGCAACGGAGCCCAGCCGCCGGGGACCCCTGGCCGACCCCGGCGACCGACCAGGGGCACGCCCCTGGACCCCGGCGCCTCGCTTCCCGACCGGTCCCCCCAACCGCCAGGAGCGGGCGGCTGGGCACCCCTACCGGTCGGCTCCCGCGACGCCAGAGGAACGCCTGCGGCGTCCGGGAGGTGGCCCCGTGACCGACGTCGCCCCCGACCTGGACGCCTTGGTCGAGACGGCCCGCATCGCCCATGCTCAGCGGCGCAGCATGGACGCGGCAGCTGCTGAGGTCATCCGCCTCCTCGCCGAAGCGGACGGCGCCCTGCCGCTCGACGGGCTCCTGGCCGCAGGTGCTCCCCGGGACGTCGTCGCCCACCTCGTAGCCGAAGACCTGTCGGACAAGCGGCGGAAGCAGCGGGCACGACTCGGCTTCGTCGGGGGAGCACCCGTCGTGTGGCTCACGTCGACCGGCTGGCAGGCGACCGGCAGGGCGAGCGGCAGAGAGGTCGTCCCTTCCGCTGACAGCGTCGCGCACGCCACGGCGCCGGCTGCCATCGGACGCTGGATCCAGCAACGGACAGCGACGCTGGCGGCCCACGGCATCTCGGTGCGTGCCACCCAGGGCGCTGCCTGCAGGCGGTGGTCGACGGAGGTGACTGCTCGGGCATGGGCAGCCTTGCGGACGACCGCCGACGGAGACGGCGCCATCGGGAGCCTGACCGGGGGGCTCATCCCGGACGGCTTGGTCATGCAGTCTTTCCCGCTGGGCCAGGCCGGTGCTGCGCTCCACGCTCGCCTGTGCGGCAGTGCCCCCGTCGACGATGACGATCTCGCTGAGACGACGTACACGCTGGAGGTGGAGTCGTCCTCGAAGGGCAGCCACCCCCTTCGTTCCAAGGTGGACCGCAACCAGGCCGCCTGTGAGAGCCTTCATGCCGCTCGGGCCGTCCTGTGGGTCGTCCGCAGCCGGGCAGTCGCTGACCGGCTGCGCGACCTGGGTGTCGACGACCCGCGACGCCCTTCCCAGCTCCTCGTGCCTGCGCGGGACGTCGGACTGGAAGGAGAGGACCTCGGCCCGGTCCGCAGACCGTGGTGGCTGACCCAGGTGCCCCCGGACGAAAGCAGGCCGTGAGACGGCGGGACTACTGCACTCCCAGCCGCTCCGCCTGCTGAGGCGCAGTCTCGGGGGACCAGCTGGCCCCCTCGTCGTCGACGATGGTCAGGTCGACGTCCGCGCGTCCGAGGACCTCGGCGATGGCGAGCCGGACCTCCGGTTCGACCCGGTCAGGAGTTGGAGCCTCAGTCGAGAACGGACCTCCCGGACCCTCGATGACCGCGATCCAGCGTCCGGGTTCGATGGGGAACACCTCGACGTCGATTCTCGGCACAGGCGACATCCTCCGCCCTACGCGCTGGCGGCGAGTCCGTCGGCTGGCGACGCGTCCTGTCGACGGTTCTGCGCGGCAGCTGGGTGCGGCTCACCCCAGAGCTGTGAGAAGGCCGCGGCGACCTCCGGCAGCCCCACCTTGATGTAGGAGGCCGTCGCCCCACGCACCAGGCGATGACCAGCGAACGAAGCCGCCGTCGCATAGCCGGCGACCTGCTCGATGTTCGAGATGGCGTAGTGCCGCATCCAGTGACTCGACACCCCGAGTTCCTCCGCCCAGGGGACCTGCCGCCGCACCCGGGTCCAGACGCCGTCCATCTGTCGACGGGTGAGGCCGTACAGCGGGGAGGTCTCGGCCTGGAGCGCGACCGTCATCGCCCGGCTGACCGGTTGCTCGCGGCGGGCGCTGTTCTTCTCATCCAGCCACACGGTCTGACGAGCCGGACGGACGTCGCGACGCGCCAGGTTAAGCAGGCCCTCCCTCCGACAACCGGTCTCCACGAGGAAGCGGAGGATGACCGTGTCCTCGTCGCGCTCGCAGGAGTCGAAGAGCTCACGGATCTGCTCATGGGACAGGGCGTGTCGGCTCACGTCCGGGCGCTTCGGCTTCTCCACCTCCAGCGCGGGGTTGGACAGCGCTTCCCCTTGCTCCATGGCCCAACGGAACAGCGCTCGGGCGGCAGCGATGAGGTGCTCTTGCGCGTACAGGCCGTTCTGGTGGTTGACCCGGCGCTTGGCGGCTTGGCGGTCTCGTGCGACCTGGCTGGCCAACCGGATGTGCCCCGCGTTGATCTCGCTCAGCTCGTAGTGGCCCCACTGCTCGCCCAGGATCTGCCAGTACGGGTGGTAGAGGTCCTGAGTGGCCTTGGTCCCCGCCATCGCGTAGCAGAACGGGAGGAAGTCCCCGAGCTTCATGCCGACACCACCGTGACCCGCAGACGGACGCCGGGGGGCAGGGGCAGCGGCACGGTCAGCTGCCCTGCGTCATCGGTGGTCGCCTCGAACACCTGACCTCGCATAGGAGGCAGGGAGAGCGGCTCGAACGACGCCACGGGAGTGGGCGGCTCAGATGCCGCCGGAACAGGGGCGGAGAACCTCATGCGGTTTCCTTCGGCTCGTGTCTGCGTGTCTTTGAGACCGCTTGAACACGAACCGACTCTTCTGAGTGTCCGAGGGGGGACTTGAACCCCCACGCCCCGCAAAGGGCACTAGCACCTCAAGCTAGCGCGTCTGCCATTCCGCCACCCGGACAGGTGGGCCACCCTCTCGGGCGCCGTGGGCAAGCATAACCGAGCCCGGCGGCGACTCGGGACAGGCCCCGGTGGCACCATCGTCGGCATGTCCGAGACTCCGCCGCAGCCGCTCGCCACCGCCCAGGCCGAGGTCGCGGACCTGCTGTCCGACCTCATCCGGATCGACACCACCAACACCGGCTCCACCGCAACCAGCGCGGGGGAGCGGGCCGCCGCCGAGTGGGTGGCCGGCAAGCTCGACGAGGTCGGCATCGACAGCGTCATCCACGAGTCCGAGCCCGGCCGCGCCAGCCTGGTCGCCCGGATCGAGGGCACCAACCGCGACCGTCCCGCCCTGCTGGTGCACGGCCACCTCGACGTCGTCCCCGCCGACCCGGCCGAGTGGAGCGTCCACCCGTTCAGCGGCGAGCAGCGCGACGGCTACGTGTGGGGCCGGGGTGCGGTCGACATGAAGGACATGGACGCGATGACCCTCGCGCTGGTGCGCGACTGGGCCCGCACCGGCGTCCAGCCCGACCGCGACATCGTGCTGGCCTTCGTCGCCGACGAGGAGGCCGGCGGCCGGCACGGCGCCCACTACATGGTCGACTCCCACGCCGACCTGTTCGAGGGCTGCACCGAGGCCATCAGCGAGGTCGGCGGCTTCAGCATCACCGTCCGCGACGACCTCCGCCTCTACCTGGTCCAGACCGCCGAGAAGGGGCTGGCCTGGATGAAGCTCACCGCGCAGGGCCGCCCCGGCCACGGCTCGTTCGTGCACGACGACAACGCCGTCACCCGGCTGGCCCAGGCGGTCTCCCGGATCGGCTCCAGCCGGCTGCCCACCGTGGTGACCCCGCCGATGAAGCAGTTCCTCGCCGAGGTCGGCGACGCCTACGGCGTGGAGATCGATCCCGACAACCCCGACGAGGCGCTGGCCCGGCTGGGCAGCATCAGCCGGATGATCGGCGCGGCGCTGCGCAACACCGCCAACCCCACGATGCTCGACGCCGGCTACAAGACCAACGTCATCCCCGGGACCGCGAGCGCCACCATCGACGGCCGGTTCCTCTACGGCCAGGAGGCGGAGTTCGAGGAGCAGCTCGACGAGCTGATCGGCGAGGGCGTCACCCGGGAGTGGATCACCTACGACCAGGCGGTCGAGACCACCTTCGACGGGCCGAGTGTCGACCTGATGATCCAGGCCCTGCAGGCCGAGGACCCGGGCGCCCGCGCCGTCCCGTTCACCATGAGCGGCGGCACCGACGCCAAGAGCTTCGAGACCCTCGGCATGCGCTGCTTCGGCTTCTCCCCGCTCAAGCTCCCCGCCGACCTCGACTTCGCCGCCCTGTTCCACGGCATCGACGAGCGCATCTCCATCGACTCGATGCAGTTCGGCATCCGGGTGCTCGACCGGTTCCTGCGCGGGGCCTGACCCACGCAGGCATGATGCCGGGATGACCGCGATCACCCCGGGCAGCGTCGCCCTGATCACCGGCGGCACCGGCGGGCTCGGCCGCGCCCTGGCCGCACTGCTGCGCAGGCAGGGGGTGACCGTCGTCCTCGGCGACCTCGACGGCCTGCGAGCCCGGCAGACCGCCGCCGACCTGGGCGCGGCGTTCCTGCCGCTGGACGTCACCGACCGGGCGGCCAACGCCGCGGTGGTCGCCCAGGTGGAGGCCGACCACGGCCGGCTGGACGCCGTCTTCCTCAACGCCGGCATCGCCGGATCGGGGCAGCAGCCGCTGGACGTCGACGACCTGCTCCGGGTGGTCGACGTCGACCTGCTCGGCGTCGTCTACGGCACCGAGGCGGCGTTGCCGGCGCTCCGCCGCGCCGGCGGCGGGTCGATCGTGGTGACCGCCTCGCTCGCCGGGCTCGCGCCGCAGGCGACCGATCCCGGGTACAGCATCGCCAAGGCCGGCGCGGTCGCGTTCGTCCGCTCCCTGGCCCCCCGGCTGGTGGACGACGGGATCACGCTCTCCGCCGTCTGCCCCGGTTTCGCCGACACCGCGATCATCGCCCCCCTCCGGGAGGCCTTCGCGGACGTCGACTTCCCGGTGCTCAGCGCCGGGGAGGTGGCCGACGCGCTGCTCGGCGCCTGGACCGCCGGCCGGTCCGGAGCTGCCTACGTCGTCCAGCCCGGTGTCGGCGCCGTCCCGTTCCGCTTCCCGGGCGTGCCCAGCGCGAAGACCGCCGACGGGCAGACCGCCGCCCTGCCCCCGCGCCTGTTGCCGCCGCGCAGGTCCTGAGACCGGTCAGGCGTCCACGCGCACGGCGAGCACCGCGACGTCGTCGTCCAGCCGGCCGGACATCTCGGCCACCAGGGCGTCGCAGAGCTGCTCGAGCGGCTGGTCGGCGAGGCGGCCGAGCTCCTCGACGAGCCAGGCGGTGCCGGCGTCCAGCGGCGCGTCCCGGCGCTCGACCAGCCCGTCGGTGTACAGGACGACGGTGTCCCCGGCCGACAGCACGGCCCGGTGATCGGTGCGGGGAACGTCGATGGTCATTCCGAGCAGCAGTTCGGCCGGCCGGTCGAGCAGCTCGACCTGCCCGCCGGCGGTCACCCGCACCGGCGGGGGGTGCCCGGCGTTCGACCACCGCAGCAGCGTTCCGGTCGATCCCGGCGACGGGCAGGCCGTGGCGGTGACCGCGGTGACCAGGGTGTCCAGCGCCAGCCGGTGGAGCGCCCCGTCCAGCGCCCCGAGCACCGCTGCCGGCGACGTGCCACCGGGTCCGCCGGAGACGGTCAGCGCGACGCCCCGCAGCACGCCGCGCGCCTGGGCCATGGTCGCGGCAGCCGCGACGTCGTGGCCGGCGACGTCACCGATCACCAGCATGGTCGCGCCGTCCGGGAGGGTGAAGGCGTCGTACCAGTCCCCGCCCACCCGGGCGTTCTTCACCGCGGGCAGGTAGCGAACGGCGATCTGCAGGCCCGGCACGGCAGGTGGGTCGGTCAGCAGAGCGCGTTGCAGGGACTCGGCGAGCTCCACCGCGGCGCGGGACTCGGCCGCCTCCGCGCTGAGCCGGGTGAGCAGCGCTTCCCGGCGCAGCCGCAGCGTCACGGTGCCCACCGCGAGCACGCCCCCCGCCACGATCGCCGCCAGCCGGACGAGCATCGCCGGCAGGGTGTCCGGCTGGTACTGGTCCTCGTGCAGCCCCAGCAGCAGGGCGACGACGAGGGCGGCCACCCCGTAGCCGGCGGTGGTGCGGCGGTCCAGGATGGTGGCCGCGGTGAGCGGGGCGATGCAGACCAGCCCGAGGATGATCTGCCCCTGGTTCAGCGCCAACTGGGCCAGGGCGAACGCCACCAGGACGCCCAGGGGCAGCACGTGCCGCCGGGCCGTTCCCCGATCCACCTGCGTCCGCCTCTCGTCGTGGGGTCCGCGGCCACGGACCGTGACCTCTGGTGGACGGTGCGCAGTCTAGCCAGCCGACCCGGGTGACCCCGGTCACTGCGCGCCTGGCAGGGTCGGGCCATGCGTGCCTGGCGAGTCCATGCTCTCGGCGACCCTGCCGAGGTCCTCTCCTTCGACGACGTCGAGCCGCCCGTCGCCGGTGCTGGCCAGCTGCTGCTCCGGGTGCGCGCCGCCGGCCTGAACTTCCCCGACGTGCTCATGGCGCGGGGGGAGTACCAGGAGCGGCCCCCGCTGCCGTTCACCCCCGGGGTCGAGCTGTGCGGGGAGGTGGTCGACACCGGGCAGCGGGTCATCGGCTCACCGGCCGGCGGCCCCGGCGCCTTCGCGGAGTACGCGCTGATGGACGCCGCCGCGGCCTGGCCGGTGCCCGACGCGATGTCCGACGCGCAGGCCGCCGCCCTGCACCTGACCTACCAGACCGGTCACGTCGGCCTGCACCGCCGGGCGCACCTGCAGGCGGGGGAGTGGCTGCTGGTGCACGCCGGCGCCGGTGGGGTGGGGTCGGCGGCGATCCAGCTCGGCAAGGCCGCCGGAGCCCGGGTGATCGCCACCGCCGGCGGGACGCGGAAGACCGCGGTGTGCACGCACCTCGGCGCGGACCACGTCATCGACTACACGGCCGAGGACGTCGTCGCCCGGGTCAAGGAGATCACCGGGGGCCACGGCGCCGATGTCGTCTACGACCCGGTGGGCGGGGACGTGTTCGACGCGTCACGCAAGTCCGTGGCCTTCGAGGGACGGATCGTGGTGGTCGGGTTCACCAGCGGGCGCATCCCGCAGGTCCCGGCCAGCCACGTGCTGGTCAAGAACTACAGCGTGGTCGGCCTGCACTGGGGGCTCTACCGCCGCCACGACCCTGCGCTGATCGGGGCCGTGCACGAGGAGCTGTGCCGGCTCTTCGCCGCCGGCGCGATCGACCCGCTGATCGGCGACGTGCGCCCGCTGGCGGAGCTGCCGCAGGCGATGGCCGCGATCGCCGACCGCGGCACCGTCGGCAAGGTCGTGCTGGTGCCCTGACGGTCCAGCGGGTCCGGCGTCAGATCATCGGGCGGGGGAGGTACGACAGCCGCATCCGCCGGCGCATGATGATCTTCCGGGTGCCGTCGGCGTGCAGCTGCAGCCGGGCCAGCTCCCACCCGCCGGTGTCGGCCTGGAGGCTCATGAGCTGCGCGGCGGCCGAGCGTGAGGTGCCCGCCGGGATGCGCAGCGGTGCGTACTCGTACTCGCCGGCTGCTGACACCCGCCCGATTGTGCCCGTCGTTCGCCCGCAGGTCATGTGGTCGTCGCCACGACGCCACCGGCCCGGGTGTGAGCCGGCACGGGCCAGGGCAGGGGAGACCGCGGGCCCCGGCAACGCGCCGGGCTCCCCTGAACGGGAAGGAGACGGCCGTGACCGAGCCGAACGCGACCGAGGCCGACCGCCAGGAGCAGGAGCAGACCGTGGGTTCCGGCGGCCCGGAGCTCGCCGACGAGGTGGGCCCGCTGGGCGACGGCGTCCCGGAGGCCGACGCCATCGAGCAGCGCCTGACCGCGGTGCCGGGCGGCCGCACCACCTACCGCGGCTCGACGGTGGAGGCCGACGAGTACGACGTCCTCGAGCAGCAGGAGTCGGTGCCCGAGGACGAGGACGAGATCCGCGGCTGAGCCTGCGGGGGCGGGGCGCACCGCCCCCGTCGCCGGCGCCGACGGTCGGCGCTGACCTGCGGGAACGGGGCGGTTCGGCGATGATCATCGACCGTGACCGGAGTGATCGTCGTCGTGGTGGTCCTCGTCGGGCTGCCCCTGCTCGCCTGGTGGGTGGGCGGGCGGCGGTTCTGGAGCCGGCTGCGCCCCACTGTCGTCGACGACGGGCTGACCGCCGAGTGGCGGCTGCGCCGCGAGCTGGCTCGCCGGCACGGCCTGTCCCCGGACGAGCTGGGCACGGTGGAGAACGCGGTGACCTGGGGCAAGGAGCTGGCCGATCCCCGGCTGCGCGCGGCCACCGCCGAGTGGGCCCAGCAGCAGGTCGAGCTGCGCGCGGTCCGCCCGCGCTGGATCGACGGCCGGTGGCTGCCGGTGCTCGTCGTCGCCTGGGGCGCCGGGATCGCGGCCTACGTCGTCTTCGCCGTCGTCCAGGGCGACTGGGGCGACGTCAACTGGTTCTCCGGGCTCAGCTGGCTCGGCTGGGGCGTCCTCGGCTGGCGCATGCGCGGCGGGCCGCAGCGCGCTCTGCAGCGCAACAGCGGCCCGCCGGCGCCCGGTCAGCGGGAGTAGTACTCCACGACCAGCTGCTCCTCGCAGATCACCGGCACCTCGGAGCGCTGGGGGCGGCGGGCGACCACGCACCGCAGCTGGCTGAGCGACACCTCGAGGTACTTCGGGGCCTCCGCGTGCGCCCCGGATGCGGCCACCTGGAACGGCGCCTTCTCCCGGCTGCGCTCGGCGATCTCGACGACGTCGTAGGGCTGCACCTGGTAGCTGGGCCGGTCGACCCGCCGGCCGTTGACCGTCACGTGCTGGTGGCTGACCACCTGGCGCGCCTGGTAGATGGTCCGGGCGAAGCCGGCCCGGAGCACCGTGGCGTCCAGCCGCGACTCCAGGTCGATGATCAGCTCCTCACCGGTCTTGCCGCCGGTGCGCTTGGCCCGGTCGAAGGCGCGGCGCAGCTGCGTCTCGCTGATGTCGTACTGGGCGCGCAGCCGCTGCTTCTCCAGCAGCCGCGTCTTGTAGTCGCTGGTGTTCTTGCGCTTCCGCCCGTGCTCGCCCGGCGGATAGGGGCGCCGCTCGAAGTAGCGCACGTCCTTCGGGGTGAGCGGGATGCCCAGCGCACGGCTGCGCCGGACCTTGGGGCGAGACTGGTTCACACGGACCTCCGGGTTCGGTTAGGCTCACCTTACCCCGACGACGGATCGGGTCGAGCCCGGAGTGACCGATGACGCGATCGACCCGCCCTGCCGCCCCCGTGCCCGCCGCGGAGCCGGTCCGGCCCTCCGCCGCCGAGCGCGCCCGCACGGTCGCCGCCCGCCCAGCGGCCGCGGTCTGCGCCGCCGGCATCGACGGCAGCCGGGTGCTCGCGCACGCCGTCACCGCCGACGGCCGGGTGCTGCTCGTCGTCCCGACCGGCGGGGAGGTGTGCACCGCGGTCACGCACTGCGCCGACGGCGACCTGGCTGCGCTGCTGCTGGTCACCGACCACGCGCCGGTCCCGCTGCGCGACCCGGTGCGGGCGCAGGTCTGGCTCTCCGGCTGGCTGACGGCCCTGGCCGGCGAGGAGGCGCACGAGGCGGCGCTGGCGTTCGCGGAGGTCGTGCCGGCCGCGGCGCTGCTGGACGTCGGCGCCGGCGCCACGCTGCTCGCGCTGGAGCTGGCCGAGGTCGTGCTGGGGGAGAGCGGCGCCGTGCTGGAGATCGACCCCGAGGACTTCCTGGCCGCCGAGCCCGACCCGCTGGTCGAGGTGGAGGAGCACGCGCTGCACCACCTGGACGTGGCGCACCCCGAGGAGCTGGCGATGCTGCGGTCGCGCATCCCGGTCACGTGGCTGGGGCGTGGGGACGTCGTCCGGCCGCTGGGCCTGGACCGGTGGGGGTTCCGGCTGCGGATCGAGCGGTCGCGGGGCTGCTGCCGGGACGTGCGCATCCCGTTCGCGCAGCCGGTCAGCTCGGCCGAGGACCTCGCCGCCGCCGTGCACCGGCTCATGTGTGCCGCACGCGGCGGCTGCCCGGGGCACTGACCAGCGGTCAGCGCCCCGGGCCGGAGGTCAGTGCCGTACGGAGCGGCGGCCGCCGCTCATGCCCTCGGCGACGCCGACGAGCAGGACGGCGGCGACGATCGCGACGATCGAGCCGATGATGTTCAGCTCACCGAAGTCACCCGTGCCCAGCGCCACGGCGACGACTCCGCCGATCAGCGAGCCGACGACGCCGAGCGCCAGGGTGGCCAGGATGCTGAGGTTCTGCTTGCCGGGCTTGATCAGCCGCGCCAGGGCGCCGACGACCAGACCGAACACGAGGAAACTGATGATGCCCATGCGCGCTGGATGCCCGTGGTGATCACCGTGACAAACGCGCTGTGATCAACTCGCCATCTCGGCCAGCAGCCGCGCCAGCCGGGTGCGCCGCGGGCGGACGTCGACCTCCCGCACCGCCCGGGCCAGCGCCGCACCGCTGGCGTGCACGATCGACAGGTGCTTCTGCGCGCGGGTGAGCGCGGTGTAGACCAACGGCCGGGACAGCATCCCGCCGGCCTCCGGCGGCAGCACGACCACCACCCCCGGCCACTCCGACCCCTGCGCGCGGTGCACGGTGATCGCCCAGCCGTGCCGCAGGTCCGGCAGCGCGTTGCCGGTGACGGTGACCGGGCCCGAGCTGAAGTCGACGTTCAGCGACCCCTCACCGGTCCCGGTGACCACGCCGACCTCGCCGTTGGCGAACCCGATCGGCTCCAGGTCCAGGTGGTTGGCGGTGGCCACCACCCGGTCGCCGACGTCGAACCCCCAGACCGTGCCCTCGCCGGGGTTCAGCTGCGCCTTCAGCGCCTTGTTCAGCTCGATCGTGCCCGCCGGGCCGCGGTGCACCGGGGTGACCACCTGCACCGTCGCCGGGTCGATGCCCAGCGCCCGCGGGATGGAGTCGGTGACCAGCTGCACCACCCGCCGGGCCGCCTCCGCGCTGCCGACGGCCGGCACGACCACGACCTCCCGATCGGGGGAGTCCACCTGCGGCAGCTCCCCGGCCCGCACCCCGGTGGCCAGCCGGGCGATCGCGCCGCCGGCGGCCTGCCGGTGCAGCGTGGTCAGCTCGGTCACCGGCACGACGCCGGAGTCGATCAGGTCGCCCAGCACGTGGCCCGGGCCGATCGAGGGGAGCTGCGCCGGGTCGCCGACCAGCAGCAGGTGGGTGCCGTCGGCGCAGGCCTCCAGCAGCGAGGCGGTCAGCTCGACGTCCAGCATCGACGCCTCGTCCACCACCACGACGTCGGCGTCCAGCGGCCACTCCTCGCTGCGGGAGAACCCGCCGGTCATGCCCTGTGCCCCGAGCAGCCGGTGCACCGTGACCGCGGGGTGGTCGGTGAGCTCTTCCAGCCGCTTGGCCGCCCGGCCGGTGGGCGCCGCGAGCGCCACCTCGGTGCCCTTGCTCTGCAGCAGCTGCACCAGCGAGGCGACCGTGCGGCTCTTGCCGGTGCCCGGCCCGCCGGTCAGCAGCGAGAACCCCGCACCCAGCACCTGGGCGACCGCGGCCTGCTGGGCCGGGTCCAGGCCCTTCGCCACCGAGCGCACCGACGCCGGGTCGGCGATCCGCTCGGCGGTGGCCATCAGCCGGTGCACGTTCTCCGCGACCGCCTCCTCGGCCATCCCGAACCGGGCCAGCGACAGGGTGCGCAGTGCCGGATCCGGTTCGGGCAGCTCGGCGTCGTCGGGCAGGTCCTCGGGGATCTCCGGCTCGGGCGGCTCGTGCTCGAGCACCTCACCGGACTCCACCGCGGCGACGATGGCCGCGGCCGGGTCGCTCAGGCCCTCGGCCCGCAGCGCGGCGACCACCAGGTCGGCAGGCAGCACGGTGTGCCCGTCGCGCGTCGCGGTGCGGAGGGTGAGCCCGACGATCGCCCGTCCGCGGCGCGCATCCTGCCGGTCGGCCCCCTTGAGGACGGCGATCGCCAGCCGGTCGGCGTCGGCCAGCGACACCCCGGACAGGCCCAGCAGCGCCCACGGGTCGTCGCGCAGCCGCCGGGCGGCGTCCGGGCCCAGGGCGTCGGCCACCCCGGCGGCGAGCTTGGCCTCCAGCCCGGCGCCGACCAGCAGCTCCACCACCTCGTAGGTGGGGGCGGAGGCGAGAAAGGAGGAGAACAGCCGCTCGGCGCGCTGGCGGCCCACCCGGGGCAGCTTCAGCAGCCGGTCGGCGGAGACGTCGTCGGGCCGGGTGATGCCCGCGGCGGGCAGGTCGGCCGCGGTCCGCTTGCCGAGTCCGGGCCACAGGCCGGCCGCGCAGAACGCGGCGAAGACGGGGTCGCCGGTGGCGGGGGGAGGGGTGCTCACGTCGGTCAGTGCTCCAGCCGGCGCTCGGGATAGGAGAAGTGCGGCGAGGAGACGTCGTCCAGCGCGGTGACGATCGCCGGGGGCAGCCGGACCCCGTCGGCGTCCAGCACCTCCTGCAGCTGCTGCGCGGTGCGTGCCCCCACGACGGGGGCGACGACGCCGGGGCGGTCCCGCAGCCAGGCCAGGGCCACGCCCAGCGGGGTGGTGCCCAGCCCCTCGGCTGCGGTGATCACCGCCTGCACCACGCGGTCGGCGTGGGCCGAGCGCAGCTGGTCGATGAAGCCCTGCCACTGCGGGGAGGCACCGCGGGAGTCATCCGGCGTGGCGTGCCGGTACTTGCCGGTGAGCAGCCCGCGACCCAGCGGCGACCAGGGCAGGATGCCCAGCCCCAGCGCCTCGGCCGCCGGCGCCACCTCGCGCTCGATGCCGCGCTGCAGCAGCGAGTACTCGACCTGGGTGCTCACGATCGGGACCCGGCCGGGCCAGGCGCGCTGCCAGGTCGCGGCCTGCGCGGTCTGCCAGCCGGTGAAGTTGCTGATCCCGACGTAGCGGGCCCGGCCGGAGGCGACCGCGGCGTCGCAGGCGGCCAGCGTCTCCTCCAGCGGGGTGGCGTCGTCCCAGGCGTGCAGCTGCCACAGGTCGACGTGGTCCAGGCCCAGGCGCTCCAGCGAGGCGTCCAGGGCGGCCAGCAGGTGCCCACGGGAGCCGCCGCGGCCCATCGGTCCGGCGCCGGTGCGCCCGACGGCCTTCGTCGCGACCAGCAGGTCACCGCGGGGGACGACGTCGGCCAGCAGCCGGCCCAGGGTGCGCTCGCTCTCGCCCTGCCCGTAGACGTCGGCGGTGTCGACCAGCGTCCCGCCGGCGTCGACGAAGGCGGTCAGCTGCATCGCCGCCTCGTCCTCGTCGGTGTCCCGACCCCACGTCATGGTGCCCAGGCCCAGCCGGGAGACGACCAGCCCGCTTCGTCCGAGCGCCCGCTGTTCCACGACCGGTCAACCTACCGTTGCCCCGGGCGCCGAACCCGGATCGCCGGCCCACCGGGAGGTCGCCCGGAGCGGCACAGCCACGGCCCCTAGGGTGTGCTGCCGTGCAACCGACCGCCGAGCCCCGTTCCGTCCGCCGTCCCGGGGGGATGTGACCGTGGGCTGGATCGAGGCCGTGGTCCTGGGCCTGGTGCAGGGTCTCACCGAGTTCCTGCCCATCTCCTCCAGCGCGCACCTGCGCGTGGTGGGCGAGGCCTTCGGCTGGGACGACCCGGGGGCCGCGTTCACCGCGATCACCCAGATCGGCACCGAGGTCGCGGTGCTGCTCTACTACCGGCGCAAGATCGGCCAGATCATCGTCACCTGGGTGAAGGCCCTGTGGACCCCGGCGCTGCGCAGCGAACCGGACGCCCGGATGGGCTGGCTGATCATCGTCGGCAGCATCCCGATCGTCGTCCTCGGCCTGCTGTTCCAGGACACGATCGAGACCACGCTGCGCGACCTGCGGATCGTCGCCATCGCGCTGGTCGCCTTCTCGCTGATCCTCTTCTGGGCCGACCGGGTCGGCCGCACCGAGCGGGAGCTGCCCGACCTCACCGTCAAGCACGGCCTGCTGTACGGGCTGGCCCAGGCGATGGCGCTGATCCCCGGGGTGTCCCGGTCCGGGGGGACGATCACCATGGGGCGGTTCCTCGGCTACTCCCGGACGGCCGCCGCCGACTACTCCTTCCTGCTCGCCGTGCCGGCGGTGCTCGGCGCGGGCGTCTTCCAGACCTACGAGGCGCTGACCGGCGACATCGCCGGCGAGGTCGCCTGGGGCCCGACCGTCCTGGCCACGGTGATCGCCTTCGGCGTGGGGCTGACCGTCATCACCTGGCTGCTGCGCTACCTGAAGCGGGGCAGCTTCACCCCGTTCGTCGTCTACCGCATCGTGCTCGGCCTGCTGGTGCTCGCGCTGGTCGGTGCCGGGGTGCTCGACCCGACGTAGCCGCCCGGTCGGCGCCTAGGCTCGGCGCTGTGACGACCCTGATCCTGCTGCGCCACGGCCGCACCACGGCGAACGCCTCGGGCGTGCTGGCCGGCTGGACCCCCGGCGTGCGGCTCGACGAGTCCGGCGAGGCCCAGGTCCGCGCGGTCGCCGAGCGGCTCACCGGAGTCCCGCTGGCCGCCGTCGTCAGCAGCCCGCTGGAGCGCTGCCAGCAGACCGCCGGCGCCGTCGTCGAGGGCCGTGAGCTCGAGCTGCAGACCGACGACCGGCTCGGCGAGGCCCGCTACGGCGACTGGACCGGCCGGCCGATCAAGGAGCTGGCCAAGGACCCGCTGTGGAAGGTCGTGCAGCAGCACCCCTCCGCTGCGGTGTTCCCCGGTGCGGAGGGGGAGGGGCTGGCCCAGACGCAGGCCCGCGCCGTCGCCGCCGTCCGGGAGTGGAACGCGAAGCTGGGCCCCGATGCCGTCTGGCTGGCCTGCAGCCACGGCGACGTGATCAAGGCGGTGCTCGCCGACGCGTTCGGCATGCACCTGGACTCCTTCCAGCGCATCGTCGTCGACCCCGCGTCGATCTCGGTGGTGACCTACACCGACACCCGGCCGTTCGTCGCCCGGGTCAACGACACCGGCGGCGACGTCTCCGCGCTCATCCCGCCGAAGCGGAAGCGCGGACGCCGCAAGGCCTCCTCCGACGCGGTCGTCGGCGGCGGTGCGGGCGCGGGCCCGGCCTGATCGGGCCGCGTAACCTGATCCGCGTGCCACGTCAGGTGTTCCTCTTCGACCGTCCCACCCGGTTCGTCGCCGGCACGGTGGGCCAGCCCGGTGACCGGACCTTCTACCTGCAGGCCACCGACGACGCCGGCCGCACGGTCAGCGTGGCGCTGGAGAAGACGCAGGTCCAGGTGCTCGCCGACCGGATGAGCGAGCTGCTCGACGAGATCGCCGGCCGGGCCACCGTCGTCGTCCCGCCCGATGCCGACGTCGACGACCTGGAGCCGCTCACCGCGCCGGTCGACGAGGAGTTCCGGGTCGCCGCGATGGGCCTGGCCTGGGACGGCGAGGCCGCGGCGGTCGTCGTCGAGGCCGTCGCCGCCGGCGAGGAGCCGATCGAGGAGGACGTGATCCTGTCCGACAGCGACGAGGGCCCCGACGCGCTGCGGGTCACCATCACCCCGGCCGCCGCCCGGGCGTTCGTCGCCCGCGCCCGCCGGGTCGTCGCCGCCGGCCGGCCCTCGTGCCCGTTGTGCTCCATGCCGCTGGACCCGGCCGGGCACGTGTGCCCCCGCCAGAACGGCTACCGCCGCTGACCGGCCGGCGGCCGCCCCGATGACCGACCCCGGCGCTCGCCCCGAGCAGGAGCCCGACGACGACGTCGTCCTGGAGTGGGTCCATGCCGACGAGCTGGACGACGACGTCGACGACGAGCCCGAGGACGGCGACGTCCGCACCCTGGACCCGACCGCCTTCGACCACGGCGACCGGCGCGCCCCCGACGGGCGGGCGGAGGTCGAGGCCCTGCTGCGTGACGGCGAGCTGGACATGGAGGGCCGGCTGCTGGACGCCAGCAACGTCACCCTCGTCGGCGCGATCCGTACCGCCACCCTGGCCGCGACCTGCGTCTACAAGCCGGTGGCGGGGGAGCGGCCGCTGTGGGACTTCCCCGACGGCACGCTGGCCGGCCGGGAGATCAGCGCGCACCTGGTCAGCGAGGCGACCGGCTGGTCGATCGTGCCGCCCACCGTGCTGCGGGACGGCCCGTTCGGCACCGGCATGGTGCAGCTGTGGATGGACGGCGACCCGACGGTCGACCTGGCCGAGTTCGTCCGCCGTGACGACCCCGCGCTGCGGCGGATGGCCGTGTTCGACGCGGTGGTGAACAACGCCGACCGCAAGGGCGGGCACATCATCCCGATGCGCGACGGGCACGTCTACGGCGTCGACCACGGCATCTGCTTCTCCGTCGACCCGAAACTCCGCACCCTGCTGTGGCAGTGGGCCGGCCGGCCGATCCCGGTCGCCCACCTCGAGGTGCTGGAACGGCTGGCCGAGCAGCTGCGCGGCGACCTGGGGGAGCAGCTGCACGAGCACCTCACCCGGCGCGAGGTGCACCGCACCCAGCAGCGGGTGGCCCAGCTGCTGCGCACCGGGCTGCACCCGGAGCCCTCCGGCGACTGGCCCGCGCTGCCCTGGCCACCGTTCTGATCTGAGCCCCGGGATCAGGTCAGCTGATCGTCGTGGCTCCTGGCTCACGGTGGGCGGTGAGCCAGGAGCACGCACGGTGAGCCGGGACGGGGCCGCCGGCGTTGTCCGTCATCGCCCCGGCTGCCAGGGTGGGCGGGTGCCGCACCGCAGCCGACTCGCCGTCCTGCTCATCGACCTGCCCCCGGAGCTGCACGCCCGCGGCCAGCAGTTCTGGTCGTCGGCCACCGGCCACCCGGTCGAGCCCGACGCGATCGACGACGTCTGGTCCTCGCTGGGCTCCTTCGCCGACGGCTTCCACCTGGAGGTCCAGCGCACCGGCCCGGGCACGGCACCCCGCTGGCACGTCGACATCGAGACCGACGACGTGCCCGCCGAGGTGCGCCGGCTGGAGGCCCTCGGCGCCGTGCGGATCGCGGACATGGGCGGCTTCTGGCAGATGAAGGACCCCGCCGGGCTGCTGTTTTGCGTCGTCGGCGTGCAGACCGGCGAGGAGTTCGAGCGCCACGCCACCACCTGGCCCTGATCCGGCCGCCCCCCGTGGAGGGTGACCGGGCACCGGGCGGCCTGCGGCGGTGTCGGCGGTCGGTCTTACCCTCCTGACGTGCTCTCCTGGCCCGCCCCGCTCCTCCCCACCCTGCCCGGGTCCGGTCCCGCCCTGCGGCTGTACGACACCGCGCGCGGCGACGTCGTCGCGACCCAGCCCGGCCGGATCGCGCGGATGTACGTCTGCGGCATCACGCCCTACGACGCCACCCACCTCGGCCACGCCGCCACCTACCTCGCCTTCGACCTGGTCAACCGGGTGTGGCGGGACGCCCGGCACGGGGTCCACTACGTGCAGAACGTCACCGACGTCGACGACCCGCTGTTCGAGCGGGCCAACCGCGACGGCGAGGACTGGATCGTGCTCGGCATGCGCGAGACCGCACTGTTCCGGGAGGACATGACCGCCCTGCGCGTGCTCCCGCCGGAGGACTACGTCGGCGCGGTCGAGGCGGTCCCGCAGATCGCCGCCAAGGTCGAGGAGCTGTGGGACGCGGGGCTGGCCTACCAGCTCGACGACGGCACCGGCGACGTCTACCACGACGTCTCCCAGGCGCCCGGCTTCGGCGGGGAGTCCAACTACGACGAGGCCACCATGCTGCGGCTGTCCGCCGAGCGCGGCGGCGACCCCGAGCGCCCGGGCAAGCGCTCGCCGCTGGACCCGCTGCTGTGGCGCGGCGCCCGCGAGGGCGAGCCGTCCTGGCCCGGCCCGCGGGGGGTGGCCGGGCGGCCCGGCTGGCACGTCGAGTGCGCCGCCATCGCGCTGGACACCCTGGGCATGGGCTTCGACGTCCAGGGCGGCGGCAGCGACCTGGTCTTCCCGCACCACGAGTACTCCGCGGTGCACGCCGAGGCGCTCACCGGCACCAAGCCGTTCGCCCAGGCCTACGTGCACGCGGCGATGATCGGCCTGGACGGCGAGAAGATGAGCAAGAGCCGGGGCAACCTGGTCTTCGTCTCCCGGCTGCGCGGCGAGGGCGTCGACCCGATGGCGATCCGGCTGGCCCTGCTGTCCGGCCACTACCGCACCGACCGCACCTGGACGGCGGAGCTGCTGACCGCCGCCGAGGAGCGGCTGGACAGCTGGCGCCGGGCCGTCGCCCAGCCCACCGGCGCTCCCGCCGGGCCCGTGCTGCGGGCGGTGCGCGAGCGGCTGGCCGACGACCTGGACAGCCCCGGGGCGATCGCCGTCATCGACCGGTGGGCCGCGGCCACGCTCGACGCCGACCGCGCCGCCGGTGAGGACGGTGCCCCGGCCGTCGTCGCCGACGTCGTCGACGCGCTCCTGGGCATCGAGCTCTGACCATGGGCCAGCCGCTGCCGGACGCCGGGGGAGCACCGTTCCGGCTGGCCGACCGGGCGGCGCGGGAGCGCGCCGAGGAGCAGCTCGCCCCCGCCGCCGCCCGCGCGGTGGCGACCCGCGGCCGGGCCCGCCCCGAGCCGGAGGACACCCTGCGGACCGCCTACGAGCGGGACCGCGACCGGATCCTGCACGCCAAGGCCTTCCGCCGGCTCAAGCACAAGACGCAGGTGTTCCTGCACCCCGACGG
The DNA here is from genome assembly GCF_054050955.1 of Modestobacter sp. SYSU DS0290. Classification (NCBI taxonomy): domain Bacteria; kingdom Bacillati; phylum Actinomycetota; class Actinomycetes; order Geodermatophilales; family Geodermatophilaceae; genus Modestobacter; species Modestobacter sp. SYSU DS0290. The sequence goes on along the minus strand of NZ_JBJHAI010000028.1, from coordinate 8,974 downwards.
CGACCACTTCGTCACCCGGCTGACGCACACCCTGCAGGTGACCCAGGTGGCCCGCTCGCTGGCCGCGGCGCTGTCGCTGAACGAGACGCTGGCCGAGGCGATCGCGCTGGCGCACGACGTCGGCCACTCACCGTTCGGGCACATCGGCGAGGACGCGCTGGACCCCTACGTCGCCGGCGGCTGGCACCACGCTGCGCAGGGGGTGCGCATCGTCGAGGTGCTCGAGGACCTCAACCTCACCTGGGAGGTGCGGGACGGCGTGCGGGCGCACAGCTGGAAGATCAGCCCGCCGCCGGCCACCCGCGAGGGCGAGTGCGTGCGCTACGCCGACCGGATCGGCTACCTCTCCCACGACGCGCTGGACGCCGTCCGCGCAGGGGTGCTGCGGGTGACCGACCTGCCCGCCCGCGCCCGCGCCGTCTTCGGCGACCCGGGCAGCGCCATGGTGGGCTCGATGATCGAGGCGGTGGTCGAGGGCAGCCTGTCCCCGGCGAACACCGCCGGCGCGGTGGTCATGGAGCCCGATGCGCTCGAGGCGATGCACGAGCTGCGCACCTTCATGTTCGAGCGGGTGTACGGGTCCGACACCGCGGCCGGCCAGAAGCACCTGGCGGTCGACGTCATCCGGCGGCTGGTCGACCACCACCTGGCCCACCCGGAGCTGATCCCGGCCAGCTACCGCGACACCGAGGCCGACGTGCTCACCCAGGTCGTCGACTACGTCACCGGCATGACCGACCGCTACGCGCTGGCCACCCACGACCGGCTCTTCGACGACACCGCCGCGTTGCGGATGCGCCCGCTGCTCGTCGCGCCCTGACGCCCGCCCCCTGGACGAGAACGGGCTGAGTGCTGCCATCCGCGGAGGATGACAGCGCTCAGCCAGTGGTGATCTCGGATCAGCCCGCGCCGGACGAGCCGGTCTCGGCGGCAGCCGTCAGTTCGGGGAGGAACCGCGGCGGCGCAGGTACCGCTCGAACTCGCGGGCGATCTGGTCGCCGTTGGCCTGGGACAGGTCGGTCGCGGTCTGCCGCTCCTCTAGCGAGCGCACGTACTCCACCACCTCGTCGTCCTCGCTGGCCATCTCCGAGACGGTGGTGACCCACTCCTCGGCCTGCTGCGGCAGCGTGCCCAGCGGGATGGTGAGCTCGAGGACCTCCTCGACCCGCCGCAGCAGGGCGACGGTCGCCTGCGGCGAGGGCGGCTGGGAGACGTAGTGCGGCACCGCGGCCCAGAAGCTGATCGCGGGCAGGCCGGCCTGCACGCACGCGTCCTGGAACACCCCGAGGATCCCGGTCGGGCCCTCGTAGCGGGAGGTCTCCAGGCCCCACTTCTCCGCGGACTCCGCGTCGTAGGCCGAACCGGTGACCGGGGTCGGGCGGGTGTGCGGCGTGTCGGCGAGGAGCGCGCCGAGCCCGATCACGGTGTGTGCGCCCAGCTCGTGGCAGAGCTCGATCAGCTCCTCGCAGAAGCTCCGCCAGCGCATGTTCGGCTCGATGCCGCGGATGAGCACCACGTGCCGCTCACTGCCCTCGGGCTTGGCCACGGAGATGCGCGTCGTCGGCCACTCGAGGCGGCGGCTGACGCCGTCGACGAGGGAGACGGTGGGGCGGTTGACCTGGAAGTCGTAGTACTCCTCGGGGTCCAGGGCGGCCAGCGGGTCGGCGTCCCAGATCAGCTCCAGGTGCTCCACCGCCCCGGTGGCGGCGTCCCCGGCGTCGTTCCACCCCTCGAAGGCGACGACCACCACGGGGTCGTCCAGCTCGGGCAGGTCGTCTGCGGTGGACTTCGGATCGATCACTCTGCCCAGCCTACGTCGGTCGCGGCGACCCGCCCGGTGATCGACACCGGCGGTGAACGGGCCCGGGGACACGGCACGTGGCCTCCGTCACCACCGGACGGTCCGGAGGTGCCATCATGGGCGGGCTGTTCGAGGACGACGAGGCACCGCCGCCCGTCGGAGTTGCCAGGGCCCTGGCGCCGGACGCGTTCGTGACCTGACCGAACGAGCCTCCCGAGGACCGCCGTGCCCCCGTTCCCTGCACCTGGCCCCGCCCTGTCCACCGCTGTCCTGCCCGCCGCCGCCCAGCACCGCCCCGACGCGACCGCCGAGCTGACCGCGCTGCTCCGGCGCCGCATCGTCGTCCTGGACGGCGCCATGGGGACGGCGATCCAACGCGACCGCCCCGACGAGGCCGGCTACCGCGGCGAGCGGTTCGCCGACTGGCCGACCGACGTGCAGGGGAACAACGACCTGCTGAGCATCACCGCCCCGGAGGTGATCACCGGCATCCACCGCGAGTACCTCGAGGCCGGCGCCGACCTGATCGAGACGAACACCTTCAACGCCACCGGCATCTCACTCGGCGACTACGGCATGTCCGACCTCGCCTACGAGCTGAACGTCGCCTCGGCCCGGCTGGCCCGCGCCGCCTGCGACGAGATGACCGCACGGACGCCGGACCGGCCCCGCTACGTCGTCGGCGCCATCGGCCCGACCAGCCGGACGGCGTCCATCTCGCCGGACGTGAACGACCCGGGCGCCCGCAACGTCACCTACGACGAGCTGGTCGAGGCCTACCTGGAGCAGGCCGCCGGGCTGGTCGACGGCGGCTCCGACGTGCTGCTGATCGAGACGATCTTCGACACGCTCAACGCCAAGGCCGCGATCTTCGCCCTGGAGACGCTGTTCGAGCGGCACGGCCGCCGCTGGCCGGTGATGGTCTCCGGCACGATCACCGACGCCTCCGGCCGGACGCTGTCCGGGCAGGTCACGGAGGCGTTCTGGCACTCGGTCCGGCACGTCGAGCCGCTGCTGGTGGGCCTCAACTGCGCGCTGGGCGCCAAGGAGATGCGGCCCTACATCGCCGAGGTCGCCCGGGTCGCCGACACCTTCGTCTCCTGCTACCCGAACGCCGGGCTGCCCAACGCCTTCGGCGAGTACGACGAGGCACCGGAGGAGACCGCCGCGATCCTGGAGGAGTTCGCCACCGCCGGGTTCGTGAACCTGGTGGGTGGCTGCTGCGGCACCACCCCGGCGCACATCGCGGCGATCGCCCGGGCCGTGGCGGGCAAGGCGCCGCGCACCCCGGCCGAGGTGGGCCCGGCGCTGCGGCTCTCCGGCCTGGAGCCGGTCACCGTCGACGAGGACGCGCTGTTCGTCAACGTCGGTGAGCGCACCAACATCACCGGCTCGGCCCGCTTCCGGAACCTGATCAAGGCCGGTGACTACCCGGCCGCGCTCGCCGTCGCCCGCCAGCAGGTCGAGGCCGGCGCGCAGGTCATCGACATCAACATGGACGAGGGGATGATCGACGGCGTCGCGGCGATGGACCGGTTCACCAAGCTGATCGCCTCCGAGCCGGACATCTCCCGGGTCCCGGCGATGATCGACTCCTCGAAGTGGGAGGTCATCGAGGCCGGCCTCAAGAACGTCCAGGGCAAGGCGATCGTCAACTCCATCTCGATGAAGAACGGTGAGGAGGAGTTCGTCCGCGAGGCCCGGCTGTGCCGCAAGTACGGCGCCGCGGTGGTCGTGATGGCCTTCGACGAGGACGGCCAGGCCGACACCCTGGAACGCCGCAAGCAGATCTGCCGGCGCGCCTACGACATCCTGACCGAGGACGTCGGCTTCCCGGCCGAGGACGTCATCTTCGACCCGAACGTCTTCGCCGTCGCCACCGGCATCGAGGAGCACGCCGACTACGGGCTGGCGTTCATCGAGGCGACCCGCTGGATCAAGCAGAACCTGCCCGGCGCGCTCGTCTCCGGCGGCATCTCCAACGTCTCGTTCTCCTTCCGCGGCAACAACAAGGTCCGCGAGGCGATCCACGCCGTCTTCCTCTACCACGCGATCCGGGCCGGCCTGGACATGGCGATCGTCAACGCGGGCGCGCTGGAGGTCTACGACGAGGTGCCCGAGCTGCTGCGTGAGCGGATCGAGGACGTCGTCCTCAACCGTCGCCCGGACAGCACCGAGCGGCTGCTGGAGATCGCCGGGGACTTCGCCGGCGACGGCTCGGTGCAGGAGGTCGCCTCCGAGGAGTGGCGGTCGCTGCCGGTGGCCGAGCGGATCACCCACGCGCTGGTCAAGGGGATCGACGCGTTCGTCGAGGACGACACCGAGGAGCTGCGCCGGGAGATCAGCGCCCGCGGCGGCCGGCCGATCGAGGTGATCGAGGGCCCGCTGATGGACGGGATGAACGTCGTCGGCGACCTCTTCGGCGCCGGCAAGATGTTCCTCCCGCAGGTGGTCAAGTCCGCGCGGGTGATGAAGAAGGCCGTCGCCCACCTCATCCCGTTCATCGAGGCGGAGAAGCAGCCCGGCGACGCCGAACGGAGCAACGGCACGGTCGTCATGGCCACCGTGAAGGGCGACGTCCACGACATCGGCAAGAACATCGTCGGCGTCGTCCTGCAGTGCAACAACTACGACGTCGTCGACCTCGGGGTGATGGTGCCCGGGCAGAAGGTGCTGGACGCCGCCAAGGAGCACGGCGCCGACGTCATCGGCGTCTCCGGGCTGATCACCCCGTCGCTGGACGAGATGGTCACCCTGGCTGCGGAGATGGAGCGGCAGGGCTTCGACATCCCGCTGCTCATCGGCGGCGCGACCACCTCCCGGGCGCACACCGCGGTCAAGGTCGCGCAGAAGTACTCCGGGCCGGTGATCTGGGTGAAGGACGCCTCCCGGTCGGTGCCGGTGGTGGCGGCGCTGCTGTCGGACGAGCAGCGGCCCACGCTGCTGGCCGAGACCGCGGCCGACTACCAGGCGCTGCGCGAGCGGCACGCCGCCCGCGACGACACCCGTGCGCTGCTGCCGCTGGCCGCCGCGCGGCAGGCCGCCACCCCGATCGACTGGTCGGACTACACGCCGCCGCAGCCGCGGATGCTGCAGTCGGGGAACGGCTCCGGCTCCGTGCGGCACTTCGCCGACTACCCGCTGGCCGAGCTGCGCGAGTACATCGACTGGCAGCCGTTCTTCAACGCGTGGGAGATGCGTGGCCGGTTCCCCGACATCCTGCACAACCCCACCACCGGCGACGCCGCCCGGCGGCTGTACGCCGACGCGCAGGAGATGCTCGACCGGATCGTCGACGAGCGCTGGCTGCGGGCCAGCGGGGTGTTCGGGCTGTTCCCGGCGAACCAGGTGGACGGCGAGGACATCGCGGTCTACACCGACGAGTCGCGCACCGAGGTGCGCACGACGCTGCACCAGCTCCGCCAGCAGACCGAGGGCCGCGACGGCGCCCCGCGCAGGTCGCTGGCCGACTTCGTGGCGCCGGCGGGGACCGGGCTGGCCGACCACGTCGGCGCGTTCGCCGTGACCGCCGGGCTGGGCGCCGCGGAGCGGGTCGCCGCGTTCAAGGCGGCCAACGACGACTACAGCGCGATCATGCTGGAGGCGCTGGCCGACCGGCTGGCCGAGGCGTTCGCCGAGCGGCTGCACCAGCGGGTGCGCACCGAGTTCTGGGGCTACGCGCCCGACGAGGGCCTGGACAACGAGTCGCTGATCGCCGAGCGGTACCGGGGCATCCGGCCGGCGCCGGGCTACCCGGCCTGCCCGGAGCACACCGAGAAGCAGACGATCTGGGAGCTGCTCGACGTCGAGGCGACCACCGGGCTCCAGCTCACCGAGAGCATGGCGATGTGGCCGGGCGCGGCGGTCAGCGGGCTGTACTTCTCCCACCCGCAGTCGCAGTACTTCGTGCTGGGCCGGGTGGGCCGGGACCAGGTCGAGGACTACGCCCGGCGCAAGGGCTGGACGGTCGCCGAGGCGGAGCGGTGGCTGTCACCCAACCTCGGCTACCGCACCCAGGACGAATGAGGGGCCGTCACGTCACCACGAGGACGGCGGTGAACGCCGGCGAGTGACGGCTGCTGAACGGGTACTCGCCGGGTTCCTCCGGCGCGAGGAAGGTCAGCAGCGTGTGCCCGGGCACCTCGACGTCGAACGCGCCGCCCTCGGCGGTGAGGGTCACCGGCTGGTCGCTGCCGTTGTGCACGGTCACCCGGGACCCGGCGGCGACCGGGCCGGCGACGTGGAAGCGCTCGGCGTCGACGAGGACGCCGACGGAGAGCTCGCCGTGGTCGTGCCCGGCCATCGGGTCGGCGGCGGGCGGTGCGGCGGGAGCCGGGGACACGGCAGCGGCCGGGGGAGGGGATGCGGCGAGGGCGACGGCGAGCGCCACGGTGGCCAGCATGACCAGCAGCTCGACGACGGCGAAGCGCCGGAACGCCCCCGGCCGGCCGGCCCGCAGGCGGGGGAGCGTGCGCCGCCGGTGCTGCCACCCGAAGGAGGTCAGCACGACCAGCCCGGTGGTCTTGCCGATCAGCAGCCACCCGTAGCCGGTGCCCACCGCGTCCAGCACCCCGCCGGTGCCGCCCAGCAGCAGTCCGGCGGCGAGGAGCCCCGACCCGCCGGTCACCACGGCGCACAGCAGCGCCAACCGGCTGAACCGGGCCGCGGCCCGGCCGGCGTCCGTGGGCGCCCGGCCGTGCACCAGCAGCGCGAGCAGGCCGCCGGTCCAGAGGGCCGCTGCGACGACGTGCCCGGCCAGCGTGGTGACGGCGAGCAGGTGGTCGTCGGCGGCCGACGAGTGCCCGGTGAGCAGCACCGGCAGGACCAGCGCCGTCAGCGCGCCGGCCAGCAGCAGCCGGGCCCCGGTCACCCGGGTGCAGCATCGGGCGGCCACCGCCAGCAGGCCGGTGCCGGCGGTGCCCAGCAGGACGGCCTGGCCGGCGCCGGTGTCGCCGAGGAACACCGGGACCGCCGTCCAGGGCAGCGCCGACGGCGCCACGCCCACCAGGCGGCTGAGGGTGAGCAACCCGCCGAGGGCGGTGGCCACCGCCCAGACGGTGGCCCAGACCGACGCCGCCAGCACCGCGCGCCGCGCCGCCGGGGTGAGCGCGCCCGCCCGTCCGGGCAGCAGCACGGCGGCGAACAGTGCGGTACCGACCGTGCCCACGGCCGTGACCCGGCCGACCAGGGTGAGCACCGGCTCGCCCCACCCGACCAGCCGACCGGCCACCAACAGCCCGGGGACGGCGACGCCTGCGCCGCCCACGGCGAGGGCGACGACCAGCACGGCCACTGCGGCGACCGCGGTGCCGAGCACCGCGGGCAGCAGCCACCCGGGTCGGCCGAGCCCCGGCCGCGGGCCGACCTCCACCGGGGCCACCGGCGCGGCGCGGGTCATGCCCGCCTGCGCAGCCGGCCGACGACGAGGATGCCCAGGGCGCCGAGCACCAGCGCCCCCGCGGTCCACCACACGACCGACGAACCGGTGCTGGACGGGGCGGCGACCGGCTGCGTCGGCGCGGGTGCGGCCCGGGCCGCGTTCGCGGCGACGGTGAACCCGTAGCTGCCCTCGACCGGGTGCCCGTCGGACGACGTGCTGCGCCACTGGACGGTGTAGTCCCCGGCCGGCACCTCCGCTGCGAGGGCCTGCACCACGGTGGTGCCCCGGATCTCCGGCTCGCCCGCGGACACCGGCCCGTCGGGCCCGGTCACCAGCACCCGGGTGCCCAACGGCAGCGGCGCGCCGCTGAACTCCAGCTGAACCGTGGACGGGGCGGCGGGCAGTGCGGCCGCGGCCGCCGGCGTGCTGCCGACCAGGCCGTCGTGCGCCCGCGCCGGTGCGGCGCCGGACCCGAGCAGCAGCACGGTGAGCAGGCCCAGCAGCGCGAGCTGGACCCGCGCTCCACCGGTGCGGCGGCGTCGGGACGGCGGGCCTGGGAGCGGAGTCATGACCGGTGTTCGTCCGCAGCCCGCCCGCCGGTTGTGCGGCCCGGCTGGGCAGGGATCTGCGATGCGGATGAACCGATCCGGCGACCCACCCCGAACCCCAGATGGCCAGGACGGCAGCGGGGGACTCCTCCCGCTGGGGGACCGCCACCGGCCGGGTCACCCAGACCTGTTCGACGGCGGGCGCACCGACGCACCCGCCGGCACACCGGGCGACCGGCTCACCAGCCGCCGTCCTGCAGTCACTCCGACGGCGGGGTGACTGCACCCGACAACGAGGAGCACACCATGCGCAAGGCACTCGCAGTCCCGGCCGTCGCCATCGCCGCCGCAGCGTTCCCGCTGCTGTCCATCTCCGCCGCCTCGGCGCACGAGGGCCCGCACAGCTACCAGGCCGACCTCGGCGCCGTGAACCAGTCGGGCGTCACCGGTACCGGGATGGTCACGCTGGACGGCAACACCGCCACGGTGATGATCGAGGCCTCCGGGCTCCTCGCCGGCTCGCCGCACGCCCAGCACTTCCACATCGGCGCCCAGGGCACCTGCCCCACGAACGACCTGGCCGACGACGCGGACGGCGACGGCTTCGTCAGCGTGACCGAGGCCGCGAAGTACTACGGGGCCATCGGCACGTCGCTGACCACCACGGGCGACACCAGCCCGGACAGCGGCCTGGCGATCGACCGGTTCCCGACCGCCGAGGGCGGCTCGATCAGCTACGAGCGGACGTTCGAGGTCTCCGACGACGTCCACGCGGCGTTCGAGGCCGGCACCGCCGTCCTGGTCGTGCACGGCATCGACAAGGACGGGTCGGGTGCCTACGACGGTGACGTCATGAGCGACCTCGACCCGTCGCTGCCGATGGAGGCCACCGCCCCGGCCGCCTGTGGCTCGCTGGAGACCGCGCAGATGGGTGCCGCTCCCGCCGGTGGCGCCGAGACCGGTGCCGGCAGCACCGCAGGCACCGAGAACACGGCCGCCATCGGCGTCGGCGCCCTGGCCGCGGCCGGCGCCGTCGGTGCCGGTGCCGTCGCCTACCGCCGTCGTCAGGCCACCCAGGCCTGATCCGGCTCCGGGGGGGGGGGGGGGGGGGGGGGGGGGGGGGGGGGGGGGGGGGGGGGCGCCGGGGGGGGGGGGGGGGGGGGGGGGGGGGGGGGGGGGGGGGGGGGGGGGGGGGGGGGGGGGGGGGGGGCGGGGGCGGCCCGGGGGGGGGGGGGGGGGGGGGGG
>NZ_JBJHAI010000027.1:0-43981 GCF_054050955.1 Modestobacter sp. SYSU DS0290 | reverse complement strand
CCCCCCCCCCCCCCCCCCCCCCCCCCCCCCCCCCCCCCCCCCCCCCCCCCCCCCCCCCCCCCCCCCCCCCCCCCCCCCCCCCCCCCCCCCCCCCCCCCCCCCCCCCCCACGACTGTCCGCGGAGGAACACCCGGGGCGCGGTCTTCGAGGTCTGCCCACCCCCTGTGGGCAGAGCACGACCTTCCACAGATCACCGATCCGGCTCCCCCTCCGACGGCGGGGCCGCGACGCTGACGGCGTGACCGACTCCGCCCTGCCGGGCCTGCTGCGCCGGATCCGGCGGATGGGCGACCTCTCGCAGCGAGAGCTGGCCGAGCGCCTGAGGGTCTCGAAGTCCACGGTCGCCGCCGTCGAGTCCGGGGTGCGGGGGCTGGACGTCCGGGTGCTGGAGCGGGCCGCGCAGCTCGCCGGGTTGCGGCTGGCGGTGCTCGACGAGCGGGGCCGGGAGGCACCCGGCATGACCGACGCCGCTGTCCGGGACGGCGCCGGCCGCCTGTTCCCGGCCCACCTGGACACCCGCCACGGTGACGAGGACTGGTGGGGCGGTCCGCACCTGCCCCGGGCGACCCCGCCGCGCTACACCTTCAGCCGCGAGCGCCGGTACCGCGACCAGCGCCGGCGCAGCGGGGAGGCGCCGGACCACCACCTGCCGACACCGGGCGACTCGCTGCCCGAGCGGGCTCGGGCCCGCACCCAGGCAGCGGTCCGGCGCGCGGCCGAGGAGCGGCAGCGACGGTTCCTGGCCGGCGAGCGACCACCGCCGGCAGCCGACCCGGTCTGCACCTGCCCGCCCAGCTGCGACGCCCTCCTGGTCGCCGGCGACCGGTGGCCGCACGTCGCAGGCTGCCCGTGCCGGTGCGACATCGGCTGACCGACGCCCGGCCGCCCCGAGGGGGTGCCGGGCCGGGGCTCCGCTGCTACCGTCATCGACGTGCGCGGCAACCTCCTGCTTACCCGCCGCGGCGAGGCCCTCTCCTAGGTCGGCCCCCTCGCCGCGGTGTTCGCGCGTACCCGGCGCATGCTGACCTCACCGGAGCTGTTGCGCCGTCCGCGCACGACAGCCCGCGCACGAGGAGACCTCCCATGAGCGAGTCCCACCCGCACGCCCGCAACCCCCAGCGCCCCTCCGGGATGCCGATCGGCAAGTACGCGCCGTTCACCCCGGTCCCGCTGCCCGACCGCACCTGGCCGGAGAAGGTCACCACCCAGGCGCCGCGCTGGTGCGCGGTCGACCTGCGGGACGGCAACCAGGCCCTGATCGACCCGATGAGCCCCGAGCGCAAGCGGCGGATGTTCGAGCTGCTGGTCAGGATGGGCTACAAGGAGATCGAGGTCGGCTTCCCGGCGGCCAGCCAGACCGACTACGACTTCATCCGCCAGCTGGTCGAGGACGACCTGATCCCCGACGACGTCACCGTGCAGGTGCTCACCCAGGCCCGCGACGAGCTGATCGAGCGGACCTTCGAGTCCCTGCGCGGCGCCAAGCAGGCGATCGTGCACCTGTACAACTCGACCTCCACCCTGCAGCGACGGGTCGTGTTCGGCTCCGACCGGGCCGGGATCACCGACATCGCCGTCCACGGCGCGCGACTGGTGCGCAAGCTGGCCGAGCAGGCCGGGGACACCGAGATCCGCTTCGAGTACTCCCCCGAGTCCTTCACCGGGACCGAGCTGGAGTTCGCCGTCGAGGTCTGCAACGCGGTCACCGACGTGTGGGAGCCGACCGTCGACCGGCCGACGATCCTCAACCTGCCGGCGACGGTGGAGATGGCCGAGCCGACCGTCTACGCCGACCAGATCGAGTGGATGCACCGCAACCTGGCCCGCCGGGACGCCGTCGTGCTCTCCCTGCACCCGCACAACGACCGCGGGACCGCCGTGGCTGCGGCCGAGCTGGGCTACCGGGCCGGCGCAGACCGCATCGAGGGCTGCCTGTTCGGCAACGGCGAGCGCACCGGCAACGTCGACCTGGTCACCCTGGGGCTCAACCTGTTCAGCCAGGGCATCGACCCGCAGATCGACTTCTCCGACATCGACGAGATCCGCCGCACCGTCGAGCACTGCAACCAGCTCGGCGTGCACGAGCGGCACCCCTACGGCGGCGACCTGGTCTACACCGCGTTCTCCGGCTCCCACCAGGACGCGATCAACAAGGGCTTCAAGGCGCTGGCCGCCGACGCCGAGGCGGCCGGGAAGACCGTCGACGAGATCCCCTGGGCGGTCCCCTACCTGCCGATCGACCCCAAGGACGTCGGTCGCAGCTACGAGGCCGTCATCCGGGTGAACAGCCAGTCCGGCAAGGGCGGCGTCGCCTACATCATGAAGACCGAGAACCAGCTGGACCTGCCCCGGCGGCTGCAGATCGAGTTCAGCGCGGTCGTCCAGCGGCACACCGACGACGAGGGCGGCGAGGTCACCGCCCAGCAGATGTGGTCGGCGTTCACGAACGAGTACCTGCCCGACCCCGACGCCCCCTGGGGCCGGTTCACGCTCGCCGGTCACGAGCACACCGCCTCGGGCAGCGGCCCGGACGAGATCCGGGTCGAGCTGCTCGACGGCGGGGTGCCGGTGACCCTGCAGGGCCGGGGCAACGGCCCGATCGCCGCGTTCGTCGACGCGCTGAGCAGCGTGGACGTCGACGTCCGGGTGCTCGACTACGCCGAGCACGCGCTGTCGTCCGGCGGCGACGCCCGCGCCGCCTCCTACGTGGAGTGCGCCGTCGGCGAGCGGGTGCTGTGGGGCGTCGGGATCGACGCCAACATCGTCACCGCCTCACTGCGGGCGATCGTCTCCGCGGTCAACCGCGCCCAGCGCTGAGCGGGGCCGGCACGGTCGTCTGGCCGTGCCGGCCACCAGCCCGGCAGCGCGGTGCCCCGCGGAGGGCCGCGGCGCCGGTGGCCGGTCGCGTCAGCCGGTGCCGGTCGGGCGGGCGTCGTCGGGGCGGGCGTCGTCGTCGGGGCGGGCGTCATCGCCGGGCTCGGCACCGATGCCCGCCGTGCGGGTGCCCTCGGGCGCGTCCGCCGGTTGGTCGCCGGTCATGCCCTCCTCGCCGGCGCGCAGCTCCGCGCCGCGCTGGGCGTCCACGAGCTCGTCGACGATCAGCAGGTCCCGCCGGACGTGCCGGCGCCGGTAGGCGATCCGGCTGACCATGTGCGCGTTGACCGGAGCGGTGATCAGCTGGAACGCCGCGACCAGCAGCAGCATCCAGGTCGCCGACCAGCCGGTGAGCCGGATCGCCCCGCCCACCATGATCAGCAGGACGCCCATCACCTGCGGCTTGGTGCCGGCGTGCATCCGGGAGAGGACGTCGGGGAAGCGCAGCACGCCCAGCCCTGCGGTCAGGCAGAGGAAGGCGCCGACGAACAGCAGGGCCGCGGCGATCCAGTCGGGCACCGAGTCGAAGTCGTTCACGTCGCCGCCTCCCCGTTGCGCGGGTCGCCCTGCTCGACCCCGGGCGGGGCGAGCCCGCTCTCCTCGCCGTCGTCCACCGACGAGCGCATGAGCATGCCGCCGACGTACCGGGCCACCGCCACCGACCCGACGAACGCCAGCAGCGAGACGACCACCAGCACCGGCACGATCGTCGGGTCGCGCTGGAGGGCTGCGTAGAGGGCCAGCCCGGCTGTGATGATCACCAGCAGCGTGTCGGTGGCCACCACCCGGTCCAGGAGCGAGGGCCCCAGCGCGAGCCGGCCGATCGCCAGCAGCGCACCGACCCCGAGCATCGCGTACACCAGGAACGAGAAGACCGTCACCGCTGCACCTCCCGGGGTCCGGGGTCCGGGGTGCCCTCGCACGCCGGTTCCTCCTCGTCGAGGCGGGCGATGTCCTCGCTGGTGCCGAACGCGCGGACGATCCGGTCCTCCATCGTCAGGACCCCGGCGCGCTGCCGCTCGACGTCGTCCGCGTCGTCGACGTGCAGCAGGTGGATGCCCAGGGTCCGCCGCGGCCGGTCCAGGTCCAGCACGATCGACCCCGGGACCAGCGTCAGCGACTCGGCGATGAGGGTGAGCAGCAGGTCGGAGTCGGTGCGCAGCTGGACGGCGATGATCGCTCCCTGCTGCATCCCGCTGGGCCGGATCGCCTGCCACGCCACCTGGGCGCTGGAGACCGTGAGGTCCTTGAGGAAGTACCCGGCGAAGACCAGCAGGGCCAGCGGGTGCAGCCGCGCCCCGGCGACCACTGCGGGCAGCGGCAGCACGGTGGCCACCAGGCCCGCGACCAGGATGCCGGAGAGCAGGTTCGCCCAGGACCAGTTGCCCCACAGCAGGATCCAGATCAGCACCAGCCAGATCAGCGCGGGCAGCTGGTGCCGCAGCCGCAGTGCGCCGCTCACGGCCGGCCCTGCTCGCCGTAGACGGCCTCGATGTAGGGCGTGCGGTCCCGCAGGTCGGCGGCCGCCCGGGTGGTCATCCCGTACAGCGGGCCGGCGATCAGGGTGAGCCCGACGGTGAGGGCCACCATGACCGCGGTGGCTCCGGTCATCACCCCGGGCAGCGGCCGCAGGGACGGCGCCCGGTCCTCGTCGCCGCCACTGGGCTGGCCGTCGCCGCCCACGGGTCCCGCGGTCGCCACGGCGACGTGCCGTGCCCAGGCGCCCCGCCGGCCCGTCCGCCGGGCCGTGGTGGTGGAGGTCGCCCCGCCTGCCGGCCGGTCGACGTCCTCGGCCTCGTCGGTCGGCTCGTCGGCGCCCGGCGGCTCCTCCTCGGGACCGTCGTCCGGGCCGGCGTCCCGGGCCGCCGCGGCGGCGGAGTCCGCCGCCGCGGCCTGGGCCGGCGGACGCCAGAACGCCCGGGTCCAGACCCGGGACATCGCCACCAGGGTGAGCAGGCTGGTCACCACCGCGCCGCCCACCAGCAGGTAGGCCAGCCAGCCGCCGTCGGAGACCCCGGCGCCGAGCAGGCCCACCTTGCCGATGAACCCGGAGAACGGCGGGATCCCGGCCAGGTTCATCGCCGGGACGAAGAACAGCACCGCCAGCAGCGGGGACGCCGTGGCGAGCCCGCCCAGCCGGTCGACCGCCATCGTCCCGCCGCGTCGCTCGATCAGCCCGGCGACCAGGAACAGCGTCGTCTGGATGGCGATGTGGTGGACGACGTAGAAGATCGCGCCGGCCAGCCCCGCCGTCGACGCCAGCGCGATGCCGAAGACCATGTACCCGATGTGGCTGACCAGGGTGAAGGACAGCAGGCGCCGGATGTCGGACTGCGCGACGGCGCCGAGGATGCCGATCACCATCGTCGCCAGCGCGGCCCACATGAGCACGTCGTCCAGCGCGCCGTCGGGGAACAGCAGCGTCTGCGTCCGGATGATGGCGTAGACGCCGACCTTGGTGAGCAGCCCGGCGAAGACGGCGGTGACCGGCGCCGGCGCGGTCGGGTAGCTGTCGGGCAGCCAGGCCGAGAGCGGGAAGACCGCCGCCTTGATGCTGAAGGCGATCAGCAGCAGGCTGTGCAGCAGCAGCTGGGTGCCGTCGGGCAGGTCACCGAGCCGGCCGGCCAGCTGGGCCAGGTTGACCGTGCCGGTGGCGGCGTAGACCAGCGCGATCGAGGCCAGGAACAGCAGCGAGCTGAGCAGGCTGACCACGACGTAGGTGATGCCCGCGCGGATCCGCGGCGCCGAGCCGCCCATGGTGAGCAGCACGTAGCTGGAGGTCAGCAGCACCTCGAAGCCGACGTAGAGGTTGAACAGGTCGCCGGCCAGGAACGCGTAGCTCACGCCGGCGATGAGCACCAGGAACGTCGGGTGGAAGATCGACAGCGGGGTGTTCCGGTCGCCGTCGGCGGTGCCCTGCCCGACGGCGAACACCAGCACGCCCAGCCCCACCGTGCTGGCCACGACCAGCATCAGCGCCGAGAGCCGGTCGACCACGAGCATGATCGCCACCGGCACCGGCCAGTCGCCGACGGCGACCGCGGCGGCCCCGTCGGCGTCGGCGATCAGCAGCAGGGCGACCGACACGGCCACCACCGCGGTGAGCACGACGATGCTCACCGCTCGCTGCAGCGACGAGTGGCGGCCGACGAGGAGCGTGGCGGCCGCACCCAGCAGCGGGAGCAGCACCGGCAGGGGCGCGAGCTGGCCGATCACGTCTGGCCGCCGCGGGTCGGCGGGAGGGTGATGTCGTCGGAGGCGACGCCGGCGTACCGCTGGGCCAGGCGCTCCTCGACGTCGACGTCGGAGTGCAGGGCGTTCCCCTTCCCGGCCGGCCGGTCCTCCGTCGGGAGTTCGTCGGGGTCCATGTCGTCGGCGTCCATGCCCTCCCGGGTGGCGACCCGGCGGTCCTCCTCGTCGACCTCGATGACCTCCTGGCGGACCAGCTGCCAGGACCGGTGCACCACTGCCAGCAGGAAGGCGGTGACCCCGAAGGTGATCACGATCGCGGTGAGCACCAGCGCCTGCGGGAGCGGGTCGCTCATCTCCTCCGCCTCGGCGTACCCGAAGATCGGCGCCATGGCGGCCGCACCGCCGGCGGAGAGCACCAGCAGGTTCGTGGCGTTGCCCAGCAGGATGAACCCGAGGATCACCCGGGTCAGGCTGCGGTCCAGCAGCAGGTAGACGCCGGCGGCGTACAGCCCGCCGATCACGACCGGCAGCACGATGGTGGGGGTCATCGGATGATCACCTCGCCCTGAGCGGCGTCGACGGGGTCCTGCTCCTCCTCCTGGCGGTCCTGCTCCGCGCCGAGGCTGCGCAGGATGTCCAGCACCAGGCCGACCACGATCAGGTAGACGCCGATGTCGAAGAACAGCGCGGTCGGCAGGCTGGCGTGGCCGAGCACCGGCAGGTCGGCCTCCAGGTAGGCCGACTCCAGCACGTTCCCACCGAGCAGCAGCGCGGTGGCCCCGGTGCCGCCGGCCAGCAGCAGGCCGGCGCCCAGCAGCAGGCCCGGGTCGACCGGCGCCGCCTCACCGAGCTCGTAGCGGCCCCCCGCCAGGTAGCGGAGCACCAGGGCGAGCCCGGCCACGAGCCCACCGGCGAAGCCGCCACCGGGGTCGTTGTGGCCGGAGAACAGCAGGAACACGGAGAACACCACGATGGTGTGGAAGAGGAAGCGGGTGGCCACCTCCAGCACCACCGACCTGCGCTGCGGCGCCAGCGTCGAGGACGCCGACAGCCACCGGCGGCGGGGCGCCCGCCGCGCGTCGCTCCCGTCGCCTCCCGAGGTGTGCGCCTCGCCCGCCCGGTCGACGGCCCCGGTGCGGCGGCGCAGGAAGACCAGGCTGGCCACCCCGGTGGCGGCCACGACCAGCACCGACAGCTCGCCCAGGGTGTCCCAGGCGCGGATGTCGACGAGGATCACGTTGACCACGTTCTGCCCGTGCCCCTCCTCGAGCGCCAGCTCGGGGATGTCGGCGGAGACGGGGCTGGCCGTGCGGGCGCTGAGCGCCGCGGCGCCCACCCCGGCCATGACCACCCCGACGCAGACGGCGATCACCGCACGCGCCGTGCGCTCGGCGGGCCGGTGCCGGTCGCCGATGTCCTTGGGCAGCTTGCGCAGCACCAGCACGAAGACGACGAGGCTCAGCGTCTCCACCAGGAACTGGGTGAGGGCCAGGTCCGGTGCACCGTGCAGCACGAACATCAGCGCCAGGCCGTACCCGGTGACCCCGACGGCGAGCACCGCCGACAACCGCTGCCGGATCCGCAGCGTCAGCGCCGCTGCGATCAGGATGATCGCGCCGACCAGCGCCTGCAGCGGGGTGTCCCAGGCGCGCCACTCGTCCGGCCACGGGGTGCGGGTCAGCAGCACCCCGCCGGGCAGCAGCAGGACGACCACCAGGATGGTGCCCAGGTAGGTGGGCAGCGACCCGCGCTGCGTCGTCCCGGTGACTCCGACGGCGAGCCGGTCGAGGCCCTGCAGGGTGTTCCAGTAGCCCTCGTCGGCGGAGGCCCCGACGGCCAGCCGGTGCTGGAGCCGGGTGAACCGGGAGCGCAGGGCGAAGATCGCTGCGCCCCCGAGGAGGGTGACCGCGGAGAGCGCGAGCGCGGGCTGCAGGCCGTGCCAGAGGGCGAGGTGCTCGGCCTCCGGCGCGATCAGCGGCAGCGTCTCCGCGTAGCGCACCACCAGGTGGTCCAGCAGCGGGCTGGCCGGGCCGGCGGCGAGCCCGGCGAGCGCGAGCACGGCCGGCGCGGCGAGGAACAGCGGTCCGGGGTGGTGCTCCAGCTCCTCCGGCGCGGTCTCCGGCAGGCCCGGCTTGCGGGCGAAGGCGCCCCACAGGAAGCGGGCGCAGTACGCGGCGGTGAACACCGACCCGAGCACCAGCCCGACCAGGACGACGACGGCGCTGAGCCGGTCGGGCAGGCCGCCGTCCCACAGCGCGGTGAACGCCGCCTCCTTGCCCACGAAGCCCAGGAACGGGGGCAGCCCGACCAGGCTGGCCGCGGCCAGCGTGCCGATCCCGGCGAGCACCGGCATCCGGCGTCCCAGCCCGGAGAGCAGCCGCAGGTCGCGGACCCCGGTGGCGTGGTCGACCACCCCGACGGTGAGGAACAGCGTCGACTTGCTCAGCGCGTGCGCGACGGTCATCGCCACCCCGGCGGCGGCCAGCTCCTCGCTGCCGGCCCCGACCATGGTGATCAGGAAGCCCAGCTGGCTGACCGTGCTGAAGGCCAGCAGCAGCTTGAGGTCGTTCTGCCGCAGCGAGCGCCAGCCACCGATCAGCATGGTGGTCACGCCCAGGCCCAGCACGATCGGCCGCCAGCCGGGCACGTCGGCGAAGCCGGGGGCCAGCCGGGCGACCAGGTAGATGCCGGCCTTCACCATCGCTGCGGCGTGCAGGTAGGCGCTGACCGGGGTGGGCGCCTCCATGGCGGCCGGCAGCCAGAAGTGGAAGGGCACCATCGCCGACTTGGTCACCGCACCGGCCAGGACCAGCACCATGCCGGCCACCAGCACCGGGCCGCTGCCCGGGTCGGCCACGATCACCGACAGCAGCCGGCTGCCGCTGGCCGAGGAGATCAGCAGCAGCCCGACCAGCATGGCCAGGCCGCCGGCGGTGGTGAGCAGCAGCGCCTGGCTGGCCGCTCGCCGTCCGGCCAGCTTGCCGCCCGACCCACCGATCAGCAGGAACGAGAAGACGGTGGTGAGCTCCCAGAAGACGTAGAGCACCAGCACGTCGTCGGCGAGCACCAGGCCGAGCATCGAGCCGGCGAAGGCGGTCATCACCCCGGCGAACCGGCCCACGCCCTCGTCGTCGGGCTCGAAGTAGCGGGCGCAGTAGACCAGCACCAGCGCACCGACCCCGGTGACCAGGGCCGCGAAGGTCAGCGACAGGGCGTCCAGCCGCAGGGCGATCTGCAGGTCCAGCGCCGGGATCCAGGAGACGGTCTCGCGGACCTCCCCCCCGCCGACGACCGTGCCCAGCCGGGTCAGCACCCAGCCGAAGGCCGCGCCCGGGACCAGCGCCAACGCCAGGAACGCCTGGCGCCCCCACCAGCGGACCAGCAGCGGCGCGGCGACCGCGGCGACGAGGTGGAGGAGCAGCAGCAGGCCCAACGGGTCCCTTCCGGTCGTCGTCGGCCGGGCGTGCGGAGCACGCACCTCGGTTCGGCGCGATCGATTCGTTGCGTCCCATCTTCCCGGGAGGTTCCCGTCCCGGCGACTCGGCGCGATCTTCCCGTGACCGGGGACGGCGGGTCACCGTCCGGGGGTGACCAGTCCGCTCTCGTAGGCGAACGCGACGGCCTGCACCCGGTCCCGCAGCCCGAGCTTGAGCAGCACCCGGCTGACGTGCGTCTTCACCGTCGCCTCCCCCAGGTACAGGCGGCCGGCGATCTCGGCGTTGGAGAGCCCGGCGGCCACCAGGGCCAGCACGTCGGTCTCCCGTTCGGTGAGCTGCGCCAGGGCGGCCGCGCGCACCGGGTCGGGGGCCGGAGCGGTCGCGAAGGACTCGATGACCCGGAGGGTGACCGCCGGGTCCAGCAGGCCGCCGCCGTCGGCGACCGTGCGCACCGCGGCCACCAGGTCCTCCGGCGGGGCGACCTTGAGCAGGAACCCGCTCACCCCGGCCCGCAGCGCGGCGCCCACGTACTCGTCCTCGTCGAAGGTCGTCAGCACCACCACGCGCGTGGGCAGCCCGGCGGCGATGATCCGGCGGGCCGCCTCCAGCCCGTCGACGCCGGGCATCCGGACGTCGAGCAGGACGACGTCGGGGCGCAGTGCGGTGACCACCCGCACGCCCTCCGCGCCGTCGGCCGCCTCCCCCACCACCTCGACGTCCGGCTCGGCGGCGAGCACCATGCGCAGGCCGGTACGCACCATGGCCTGGTCGTCGACCAGCACCACGCGGATGGTCACCCGGTCACCGCCGGGGTGCGGGCGGCGCTCACCGGGAAGCTGGCCCGCACCCGGTAGCCCCCACCCCGGACCGGGCCGACCTCCAGGCTGCCGCCGGCGACCGCGACCCGCTCCCGCATGTGCAGCTGCCCGAAGCCGCCCGGGGCGGCCTCCTCGCCGGCGGCGCGCATCCGGGGCCGGCCGTCGTCGGTCACCGTCACCGTCACCCGGTCGGGCCGCCAGGCGAGCTCGACCCGGGTCGCGGCCGCCCCGGCGTGCCGGACGACGTTGGACAGCGCCTCCTGCACCACCCGGACGGCGGAGACGTCGACCAACTGCGGGAGCGGCACCGGGTCGCCGGTGACCTGCAGCTCGACCGGCACGCCGCCGGCCCGCAGCTCGTCCACCACCGCCGCCAGGCGGGTCAGCGACGGCTGCGGCGCCGGGTCCGCGCCGGTCTGCTCGCGGAGCACGCCGACCACCCGGCGCATCTCCTCGACCGCCTCGCGCCCGAGCCGCTCCAGGCCGAGCAGCACCTGCTGCGCCTCCGGCTGGTCGGGGAGCAGGCGGCGCAGGCCGCCCATCTGCAGCACCATCACGCTCACCGAGTGGGCCACCGAGTCGTGCACCTCGCGGGCGATCCGGGCCCGCTCGGCCACCGCCGCCGCCGTCGCCACCGTCTCCTGCTGGGCGGCCAGCCGGGCGGCCAGCACCTCCAGCTCGCGGGAACGCTGCCGGGACTGCCGCACGAGCTGGCCCGCGCCCCACGCCACCCCGGTGACCAGCAGGTAGAAGAAGCCCTCCCACGGCGACGGGGAGAACAGCAGCCCCGCGACCAGCACCACCAGCGTCGACGCCACCGCCACCAGCACGCCCCGTCGCACCGCCAGCACCGCCGCCGCGTGCCCGACCAGGACGGCCATGCCGATCAGCTGCGCGCCGCCCGGCCCGGGAGCACCGAGGGCGAAGTTCCCCAGCACGGTGCACGAGCCGAGCAGCGCCGTCGCCGCGGGCCAGCGCGGGCAGCAGGCCAGCAGCAGCCCCACCGCCAGGCCCGGCAGCGCCAGCGCCAGCTCCTGGCGGAAGAAGGTGTCGATCGCCGACTCCAGCACCGCCATGCCGCCGATCAGCAGCCCCACCGCCGGCCAGGCCCAGCGGCCGGCGGAGCGGAGGTCCCAGCGCGGCATGCGAGCACGGTAGGGCTCTGCGGACGGGCCGGACATCCCCCGCGCGACGGAGCCGCCGGGGCCGCCGGTCCGCCGTGCGGCGGAGCCCGGTCGGTGCCTGCGGACGGACGTGGGCGACGCCCCGCCGTCCCTAGCTTTCTCGCCGGCACCGCGACGAGACGGTGCAGACCCGATCCGAGGACGGACGATGACCACCCAGCTCCCCATCCCCACCGGCCGGCCCGCCCCCGCGGCCGACCGGCCCGCCCGCAGCGCCGCCGCCCGGCTGCTGCCGATCGCCGGCGGCGCGCTGATCGCCGGCCCACTGCTCTACGTCGCGGGCATGGCGACCTCGCCGACGGCCGACTCGATGGCCCCGGCCGACTACATCGCCTCCCTCGCCCGGGACGAGGGGCAGACGGCGCTCTCGGCGCTGCTGCTGCACTACGGGAACCTGGTGCTGGCACTGGCCTGGCTGGCGGCGCCGGCTCTCGTCCGGGGTCGCCGGGGCGGCGGGCTCACCCTGGTCGGCAGCCTGCTCTCGGCCCTCGGGCTGGTGAGCGTGACGGGACTGGTGCTCTCGGACTTCTGGACCGGCGCCGTCGGCCGCGAGCTCGACCCGGCGACGGCGGAGTCGCTGTTCACCGCGGTCGAGGGCTCGGCCGGGATGGGGATCGTCGGCACGCTGACGCTGCTCGGCCTGATCGGCCCGGTCGTGGTGCTGGCCGGGCTGGCGCGGGCCGGGGTGACCGGCTGGTGGCTGCTGGTCCCGGCGGTCGCCTCCCTGGCGCTGTCGATGGCGTTCCCGTTCCAGCCGCTGCTGTTCGCGGCGTTCGCCCTGGTGGGTGCGGTGCCCACCGTCGTCGTCGGGCTCCGGCTGCTGCAGCGCTCGCGGGCCGAGCGATCCGCCTGAAGCCGCCGTCCTGGCCCACCCCCCGTGCTCCTGGCTCACCTCCTGCGGTGAGCCAGGAGCACGCACGATCAGGTCACTGATCCCGGGCGCGGTCAGCCCTCGGCGATCTCCGCCGCGGCCAGCCAGTCGGTCTCGACCTGCTCCTTCTCCGCCTGCACCGCCCGCAGCTGGGCGTCCAGCTCGGCGGCCTTCGCGTAGTCGGCCGCGGCCGCCGCCAGCTGCTCGTGCAGCTTCTTCTCGTCGGCGTCGAGCTTGAGCATCCGGCGCTCCAGGCGGGAGGCCTCCTTGCGGGCAGCCCGGGAGTCCGCCGCGCTGTGGGCAGGCGCCGAGGTGCTGCCGACCGGCGCCGCCGACCCGGACCCGGGCAGCGCCGCCTCCCCGGCGGCGCGGCGCCGCAGGTACTCCTCCACCCCGCCGGGCAGCGCGGCCAGCGAGCCGTCGCCCATCAGCGCGACCACCGAGTCGCAGACCCGGTCGACGAAGTACCGGTCGTGGCTGACCACCAGCACGGTGCCGGCGAACCCGTCGAGCAGGTCCTCCAGCGCGGTGAGGGTGTCGATGTCCAGGTCGTTGGTCGGCTCGTCCAGGATCAGCACGTTCGGCTCGCCCATCAGCAGCCGGAGCAGCTGCAGCCGCCGGCGCTCACCACCGGACAGGTCACCGACCGGCGTCCACTGCCGGTTGGCGGCGAAACCGAAGCGCTCGGCCAGCGTGGAGGCCGAGATCTCCTGGTTCCCGATGCGCGCGATCCGGGCGACGTCCTGCACCGCCTCGAGCACCCGCTGGCGCGGGTCCAGCTCGGTGACGTGCTGGGACAGGTAGGCCGCCGACACCGTCTGGCCGACGACGACCCGCCCGGCGTCCGGCTGCGCCTCGCCGACCAGCAGCTTGAGCAGCGACGTCTTGCCCGCGCCGTTCACCCCGACGATGCCGATCCGGTCCCCGGGGCCGACGTGCCAGGTCAGGTCGCGGAACAGCGTCCGCTCCCGTGGCCCCTGGGGGTCGGCCGGACCGGCCGGGTCCTCGGCGTCGTCGCCGCGGCCGCGCACCGTGTAGGTCACGTCCTCGACGTCGTAGACGGTCTTGCCGAGTCGCCGGGCGGCGAAGCCGGCCAGCGCCATCGTGTCGCGGGCGGGCGGCTCGTCGGCGATCAACGCCTGGGCCGCCTCGATCCGGAACTTCGGCTTGCTGGTGCGCGCCGGCGGGCCACGGCGCAGCCAGGCCAGTTCCTTGCGCACCAGGTTGAGCCTGCGCTCCTCGGTGACGTTGGCGATCCGGGCCCGCTCGGCCCGGGCCAGCGTGTAGGCCGAGTAGCCGCCCTCGTAGGCGTGCACGCCGCCGTCGGCGACCTCCCACGTGGTGGTGGAGACCTCGTCGAGGAACCACCGGTCGTGGGTGACGACCAGCAGGCCACCGCTGCGGGCCTTGACGTACTCGGCCAGCCAGGCGACGCCCTCGACGTCGAGGTGGTTGGTCGGCTCGTCGAGCACCAGCAGGTCCAGCGGGCGGATCAGCTGGGCGGCCAGCGCCACCCGGCGCCGCTCGCCGCCGGACATCGGGGCGACCGGGGAGTCCAGCCCCATCCGGTCGAGCTCCAGGCCGGTCAGCACCGAGCGGACGGCGGGGTCGCCGGCCCACTCGTGCTCGGCGGCGAACCGGGAGGCGGGCAGCACGACGTCGCGCACCGTCGTCCCGGGCGGGAGGGTGCCGGACTGGTCGAGCACGCCCATCGCCAGGTCCCCGCGGCGGGTGACCCGGCCGGAGTCGGGCTCGTCGACGCCGGTCAGCACCCGGAGCAGGGTGGACTTGCCGCCCCCGTTCCGACCGACGATGCCGATCCGCTCACCGGCGGCGACGCCCAGGGAGACGTCGTCGAGGATCACCGTCGTGCCGTGGGCCTTCGACACCCGTTCCAGGTTGACCAGGTTCAGGGGTGCGCTCATCGCGGTCCAGCATCCCAGGTCGCCGGCCGGGACCTGACGCGGAGGCCGGTGACCCGGCAGCTAGGCCAGGCGGGTGACCTCCACCGTCACCGTCGAGCCCTCGCTGGCCGGGCCGGAGAAGATGCCCTTCAGCGGCGGGACGTCGGCGTAGTCGCGCCCCCGGCCCAAGGTGACGTGCCGCGGCCCGATCTCCACCGAGTTGGTCGGGTCGTAGCCGGACCACCCGCCGTCCCACCACTCCACCCAGGCGTGGCTCTCCCCGGTCACCGCCTGGCCGACACCGGCGTCGGGCACGGGGTGCAGGTACCCGGAGACGTAGCGGGCCGGCAGCCCCAGCGCCCGCAGCAGGCCGATCGACACGTGCGAGATGTCCTGGCAGACGCCCAACCCGCGCGTCCACGCCTGCATGGCGTTGGTCTTCACGTTGGTCGCGCCGGACAGGTACTCGATGTGCTCACGGACGAACCGGCACACCACGTGCCCGGCCTCGCGCGGCCCGGCGTCACCGACCGCGGCGCGCACCTCCCGGACCACCGGCGGGTCCATCGCGGTCAGCGTCGTGGGCCGCAGCATCTCGCCGAACCGGTCGAGCACCTCCGGCGTCGCCAGCTCCGCCCAGCCCACCGGATCGGGCAGGTGCGGCTCCGGCCCGGCCTCGACCACCGACGTCGCGGTGACCACCAGCTCGGTGTGCGGGCCGTGCAGGTCGAAGGCGGTGACCGTGGAGCCCCAGTAGTCGCGGTAGACGAGCACCGAGGCGGCCGGCTCGATCTCCACCCGTGAACGCAGCGTCGTCTGCCGGGTGCTGTTCTCCGGCGTCATCCGCGCCTCGTTGTACGACGAGCGCACCGGCCCGCCGTAGCGGAAGGCGCTGCGGTGCACGATCTGCAGCCGCCACCGGTCGGCACCGACCCGGGTCGGGACGAGCTGCGCCTGAGACTGGGTCATGACTCAGACCGCCCCCTCGGGCACCCACACCTGGGGCGCCTGCTCGGTGAAGAACCGGCTGGTGACGGCCTCGCTGGCGGTGGAGCTCATCCGCTGCAGCTCGTCGAGGCGGGCCGGCAGGGTCGCCAGGATCTCGTCGGTCTGCATGAACTCCAGCATCGTCCGGGCCCGGCCCACGATGCGGTGCGCCTCGCCGGCCACGCCGACCCGGTGCCCCTCGCGCACGTTGGCCCGCTCCAGCTCGGCCAGGCACCCCTCGGCCTGCTCCAGCGCGGCGAAGACCGAGCGGGGGAAGAGCCGGTCCAGCAGCAGGAACTCCGCGGCCCGGCTGGAGTTCACCGCGCCGCGGTAGGTGCGCAGGTAGGGCTCGTAGGCGCCGGTGGAGCGCAGCACCAGCGTCCAGGACGGCGCCGAGTCACCGGCCAGCACGCGGGTGGAGAGCATCCGGGAGGTCATGTCCACCCGCTCCAGCGACCGGCCGAGGATCAGGAACAGCCAGCTCTCGTCGCGGCTCATCGTCGCGTCGGCCAGCCCGAACACCATCGCCGAGCGCTCGCGGACGAACCGGAACAGCGAGTGCGGCCCGTAGCGGCGGGCCATCGTGCGCTGCTGGGGAAGTGCGTTGTGCGTGACGTTCAGCGACTCCCAGATCTCCGCCGACAGCACCTCGCGGGCGCCGCGGGCGTTCTCCCGGGCCGCCGACAGCGCGCCGACGATCGAGCTGGGGCTGGCCCGGTCGAAGGCGAGAGTGGCCAGCACCCGCTCGGTGTCGGCCTCGGACTCCTGGCAGGGGGCGCCCATCAGCGCGAGCAGGTTGGCGCAGGCCCGGCGCTCGTCGATCCACGGGTCCTCGACCAGGCGCTGGGTGTGCACGTCGAGGATGCGGGCGGTGTCGTCGGCCCGCTCCACGTAGCGGCCGATCCAGAACAGCGACTCCGCGATCCGGCTCAGCACGGCGCCCCCTCGTCCCGGGCAGAGATGGCCATTTCTGCCCCTTGCTGCTGCTGTTGGGACTGGGCGAGCGCGTTGTCGTTGCGCGGGCCGGGGTCCTGCGCGGGCGGGTCGGCCGGCAGGTCGGCGGTGGTGAACTCGATCCTGGTGACGTCGTGCTCGGGCGTCGGTTCGGCGGCCGGCCGGGGCGGGGTGATCACCCAGGTGTCCTTCGAGCCGCCGCCCTGGCTGGAGTTCACCACCAGCTCGCCCTCCGGCAGCGCCACCCGGGTCAGCCCACCGGGCAGCACCCAGACGTCGGAGCCGTCGTTGACCGCGAAGGGCCGCAGGTCGACGTGGCGCGGGGCGATCCGGCCGTTGATCAGCGTGGGCGACGTCGACAGCCCGATCGGTTTCTGCGCGATCCAGTCCCGCGGCGCGGCGCGGACCTCGGCGGCCAGTTCGGTCAGCGTCCGCTCGTCGGCGCGCGGACCGATGACGATGCCCGTGCCGCCGGAACCGTCGACCGGCTTGAGCACCAGCTGATCGAGGTTCCCCAGCACCCACTCGACCACGTCGGGCTCGTCGAGCCGGTGGGTCTCGGCGTTGGCCAGCACCGGCTCCTCGGCCAGGTAGTACCGGATCAGGTCGGGCACCCAGGTGTAGAGCAGCTTGTCGTCGGCGACGCCGTTGCCCACCGCGTTGGCGATGGTGACCCGCCCGGCGCGGGCCGCGTTCAGCACCCCGGCGCAGCCGATCACCGAGTCCGACCGGAAGTGCACCGGGTCGAGGAACTCGTCGTCGATCCGGCGGTAGATGACGTCGACGCGCTGCTGCCCGTCCGTCGTCCGCATGCTCACCTGCCCACCGGAGCAGACCAGGTCCCGGCCCTCGACCAGCTCGACCCCCATCTGGCGGGCGAGCAGGGCGTGCTCGAAGTAGGCGGAGTTGTAGACGCCCGGGGTGAGCAGCACGACCGTCGGGTCGGCGACCGACGGCGGGGCGGAGGCCTTCAGCGCGGCCAGCAGCCGGCCCGGGTAGTCCGAGACCGGCAGGATCCGGTGGTCGGCGAACAGCTCGGGCAGCACCTGGCTCATCGCCGCCCGGTTGGTGATCACGTAGCTGACCCCCGACGGGGAGCGGAGGTTGTCCTCCAGCACCCGGAAGTCGCCGGCCTCGTCGCGCACCAGGTCGATGCCGCTGACGTGCACCCGGACGCCGTTGGGCGGCACCAGCCCGTGCGCGGCCCGGTGGAAGTGGGCGCTAGTGGTGACCACGCTGCGCGGCACGACCCCGTCGGCGAACACCTGACCGGCGCCGTAGACGTCGGAGAGGAACGCCTCCAGCGCGTGCACCCGCTGGGCCACCCCGCGCTCGATCACCGACCACTCCCCCGCGCCGATCACCCGCGGGACGATGTCCAGCGGGAACGGCTGCTCCTCACCGGCGTGCGCGAAGGTGACCCCGGCGTCGCGGTAGGTCTGGGAGAGGACGTCGGCGCGGGCGGCGAGCTCCTCCCCCGACATCGGCTGCAGGGAGGCGAACAACCCGGTGTACGGCGGGCGCGGTTGCGACGGTGCGGCGAACATCTCGTCCCACTGCTGCCCGAGGGGGTAGCCGTCGAAGAGGTCCGCCATGCGACGAACCTAGACACGACGTGTGTCCCACGCGTTTCGACGCCCGGCGACCGGAGGGAACGGCCCCTCTGCAGGGGCCCGCGCCGAGCTCGCGAGGCGTGGGGGGCAGCGGGGTCCTTCTTCAGGCGGAGGCCCGGCGGACCAGCCGGGTCGGCAGGACCCGGGACCCCACGGGCTCCCCCCCGCCCTCGATCTGGCGCAGCAGCAGCTCGGTCAGCAGCGGGCTCATGTCGCCCAGCGGCTGGGCGACCGTGGTCAGCGGGGGGTCGCAGGTCGCGGCCACGGCGGCGTCGTCGAAGCCCACGACGGCGACGTCCTCGGGCACCCGGCGACCTGCCGCCCGCAGGGTCCGCAGCGCACCGACGGCCATCGGGTCGGAGGCGACGAAGACCGCGTCCAGGTCGGGGGCGTCCTCGAGCAGCTCGGCCATCGCCCGGGCACCGCCGGCCTCGGTGAAGTCGCCCTCCGCCACCATCCGGGGAGCGGCCTCGACACCGGCCGCCTGCAGCGCCGCCCGCCAGCCGTGCAGCCGGTCCACGCCGGCGATCATGTCCAGCGGGCCGGTGACCGTGCCGATCCGGCGCCGGCCGATGTCGACCAGGTGCCGGGTGGCCAACTCCGCGCCGCCCCGGTTGTCGGCGTCGACGTAGGGCACGTCCCGGCCGTCGAAGGGCCGGCCGCACAGCACCAGCGGGACGCCGGCCTCGTCGAGGATGTCCGGCAGCGGGTCGTCGCTGTGCACGGACATCAGGATCACGCCGTCGACGTGGCCCTGCCGGGCGTAGCGGCCGATCTTCTGCTGCTCACGCTCGTCCTGGGCGGTCAGCAGCACCAGGTTCAGGTCGGTGTCGGCGAGCGTCGCCGAGACACCGCGCACGATGCTGGCGAAGAAGGGGTCGCTGAACACCTGGGTGTTGGGCTCGTTGAGCACCAGTGCGATGGTGTCGGTGCGCCGGGTGACCAGGCTGCGGGCCATCCGGTTGGGGACGTAGCGCAGCTGGGCGACCGCCGAACGCACCGCCTCGCGCGCCGCCGGGCTGACCCGGGGCGAGTCGTTGATGACCCGGGACACCGTCGCGCGGGACACCCCGGCGAGCACTGCCACCTCGTCCAGCGTCGGGGACGCCGGGCGCGCGCTCGTGTCGGTCATGGCGCTCCAGTGCTCGGGTGACGCCCCACCCGGCGCCCGCTCCATGGTGCCTGGTGAGAGCGCTTTCCCACACCCCGGGGCCGTGTCCCAACCGTTACTTGACAGTCCTGAGTGACCCACACCACTCTGTGTCGCACGGCCGTGAGAGCGTTCTCACACCCTGCAGCGGCGGTGCATCGGAGCACCTGCCCCGGGGTCTCCCCAGGAGGTCACATGTCCCGTTCCACGCGAGGCAAGGCGGTGTTCGGGGCGGCGCTCGCCGCAGCCCTGCTGACCGCCGGTTGCGGCGGTTCCGGCGGCTCGAGCGCCAGCGCCGAGGACTACGACCCGGACGCCCCCGTCACCTTGACGGTCGGCACGTTCGGCACCATGGACTTCGACAACGCGGGGCTCTACGAGGAGTACATGGAGCTCCACCCGAACGTCACGATCAAGCAGAACAACGTGGCCCAGTCCGCGGCCTACTACAAGTCGCTGCAGACCCGGCTGGCCGCCAACTCCGGCCTCGACGACATCCAGGCCCTGGAGATCGGGTTCATCGCCGACGTCGTGCGCAACCACTCCGACGCGTTCGTCGACTGGAGCCAGGAGGAGAACGCCGACGAGCTGGAGGGCAACTTCTACGACTGGAAGTGGGGCCAGGCCTCCACCTCGGACGGCGCCACCATCGCCCTCGGCACCGACACCGGCCCGCAGGCCATGTGCTACCGCAAGGACCTCTTCGAGCAGGCCGGCCTGCCCACTGAGCGCGAGGAGGTCGGGCAGCTGTGGACCAGCTGGGACGACTACCTCGAGACCGCGCGCCAGTACAAGTCCACGGCCGGCGCCGCCTTCGTCGACAGCCCGGCGAGCATCTTCTCCTCCTCCGTCTACCAGGGCGACGTCGCCTACAACGACGAGGACGGCAACCCCATCCCGGAGGAGAGCGACGGCGTCGAGACCGCCTGGGGCTACGCCAGCCAGGCCGCCGCGGAGGGGCTGACCGCCAACCTCAGCCAGTTCGGTGACGAGTGGAACGCCGCGTTCTCCAACGGTGCCTTCGCCACCATCGCCTGCCCGGCCTGGATGCTCGGCTACATCAACTCCCAGATGGGTGACGCCGGCGCCGGCCTGTGGGACATCGCCCCGCTGCCGGGTGCCGCCGAGTCGGGCAGCAACTGGGGCGGCTCGTTCCTGGCCGTCCCGGCCGATGGCCCGAACGTCGAGGCCGCCAAGGACCTGGTCGAGTGGCTGACCGCGCCGGAGCAGCAGGTGACGATGTTCACCGAGGCGGCGCACTTCCCCTCCAGCGAGCAGGCCGCGTCGGACCCCGCCGTGCAGGGTGCGGTGAACGAGTACTTCAGCGGCGCCCCCACCGGGGAGATCTTCGGTGAGTCGGCGGCCAGCATCCGCCGCACGCCGATCGGCCCGTACGACACCCAGATCCAGGAGGCGTTCACCACGGCGCTGACGGACATCGCCACCCGCGGCACCAGCCCCGACGCGGCGTTCGAGGACGCGCTGAAGGCAGCCCAGCAGGCGATCGGCGGCTGAGCCCCGCTCGGCACGCCCACCCGGACGCGGTGCCCGGGAGCGTCCCCCGCTCCCGGGCACCTGCTCCGGCCCCCGGCCGCACCGGCCGGCGGGCCCGGATGCACCGGCCGGCCCGGTCCCCGACCGGGCCCCCTCGCCGGCCTCACCGCCCGAACCGCGCACCCGACCGTCAGGACCCCTGGATGACCATCGCGAGTGGCACCGTCCGTGAGGCGGCCATCGCCGCACCCCCACCCGACCGGGCGGCTCCCCCGGCCCGTCCGCGCAGGCGGCGGCAGCTGACCCGCAACCGCTGGGGCTACGCCTACGTCGCCCCGTTCTTCCTCGTCTTCGCCGCCTTCAGCCTGTACCCGTTCCTGTACACCGCCTGGGTGTCGCTGCACCGGACGAGCCTGTCGAACATCAACGGCGGTGAGTTCGTCGGCCTGGAGAACTACCGCGAGCTGCTGCAGAGCGAGTTCTTCTGGAACGCCGCCCGCAACACCCTCACCATCGGGATCCTCTCCACGGTCCCGCAGCTGTGCATGGCCCTCGGCCTGGCCCACCTGCTGAACTACAAGCTCCGCGGGCGCACCTTCTTCCGCACCGTGATGCTGATGCCCTACGCGACCAGCATCGCCGCCGCGACCCTGGTCTTCGCCCAGCTCTTCGGCCGCGACTACGGCCTGATCAACACCGCGCTGGAGGCCGTGGGCCTGTCCCGGATCGACTGGGAGGGCGGTACCTGGAGCAGCCAGATCGCGATCGCCGTGATCGTCACCTGGCGCTGGACCGGCTACAACGCGCTGATCTACCTGGCCGCGATGCAGTCGATCCCCGGCGAGCTGTACGAGGCCGCGGAGATCGACGGGGCGAGCAAGTGGAAGCAGTTCCTCCACGTGACGATCCCGTCCCTGCGCCCGACCATCCTGTTCACCATCGTCATCTCCACGATCGGCGCGGTGCAGCTGTTCGGCGAGCCCCTGCTGTTCGCCGGCAACGGCACGACCAGCGGTGGCTCCGCGGGCCAGTACCAGACCCTGGGCCTGCTGATGTACCAGCAGGGCTGGACCAACTTCCACATCGGGCAGGCGGCCACCACCGCCTGGGCGATGTTCCTGATCATCCTGGTGATCGTGGGGGTCAACGCCGTGATCGGCCGCCTCCGCTCCCGGGCCGAGCGGTAGGAGGCCGGCATGGCGACCATCGCCCTCCCGGGTACGGAGAACACCCCCCCGTCCAGGACCGCCACCGAGGCGCCGACGGCCCGCCGGCGCAGGCGCTCCGGCGGCAAGAACACCAAGGCCGGCCCGGTCACCTACACCCTGCTGACCCTCTCGGCGCTGGTGTCGATCTTCCCGCTGTACTGGACCCTGGTGGCCGGCTCGCACACCAACGCGGAGATCGCGGCGACCCCGCCGCCGTTCCTGCCCAACGCCAGCTTCTTCGAGAACATGCGGCTGGCGCTGGACCAGGCGCCGATCGGGCTGGCCATCGTCAACTCGGTGATCGTCTCCAGCGCGATCACCATCGGCACGGTGCTGTTCTGCACGCTGGCCGGGTTCGCCTTCGCCAAGCTGCAGTTCCGCGGCCGTGGGCTGCTGCTGGCCCTGGTGATCGGCACGATGATGGTGCCCACCCAGCTCGCGGTGATCCCGCTGTTCATGATGATCGCCGAGCTGCAGTGGGTGAACCAGCTGCAGGCGGTCATCCTGCCCACGCTGGTCAGCGCCTTCGGCGTCTTCTTCATGCGCCAGTTCCTGATCTCCGCGCTGCCCAACGAGCTGCTGGAGGCCGGCCGGGTCGACGGTGCGTCGACCTTCCGGATCTTCCGGTCGATCGTGCTGCCGGTGGCCCGCCCGGCGATGGCCGTGCTGGCGATGCTCACGTTCCTCACCGCCTGGAACGAGTTCTTCTGGCCGATCATCGCGCTGACCACCGCCAACCCGACCGTCCAGGTCGCGCTGGCGGGGCTGGGCTCCGGCTACGTCCCGCAGCGCGCGGTGATCATGGCCGGCACCCTGCTGGGCACCCTGCCGGTGCTCATCGTCTTCGCGATCCTCGGCAAGCAGATCGTCGGCGGCATCATGCAGGGCGCGGTGAAGGGATGACCGGCGCCCACCTCCCGACCTCCTCCCCCAGCCGGAAAGGCGCCTGACATGGCCACCGTCACCTTCGACCACGCCACCCGGATCTACCCGAAGGCCGAGCGGCCCGCGGTCGACGCCCTCGACCTGGAGATCGCCGACGGCGAGTTCCTCGTCCTGGTCGGCCCCTCGGGCTGCGGCAAGTCCACGTCCCTGCGGATGCTCGCCGGGCTGGAGGAGGTCGACTCCGGGTCGATCGTCATCGGGCAGCGGGACGTGACCGACTCCCCGCCCAAGGAGCGGGACATCGCCATGGTGTTCCAGAGCTACGCCCTCTACCCGCACATGACGGTGGAGGAGAACATGGGCTTCGCGCTCAAGCTCGCCGGCATCTCCAAGGACGAGCGCGCCACCCGGGTCCGGGAGGCGGCGAAGATCCTGGACCTGGAGCCCTACCTCACCCGCCGGCCCAAGGCGCTGTCCGGCGGCCAGCGCCAGCGGGTGGCCATGGGCCGGGCGATCGTGCGCGACCCGCAGGTGTTCCTGATGGACGAGCCGCTGTCCAACCTCGACGCCAAGCTGCGGGTGCAGACCCGCACCCAGATCGCCGCCCTGCAGCGCCGGCTGGGCACCACGACCGTCTACGTCACCCACGACCAGGTCGAGGCGATGACCATGGGCGACCGCGTGGCGGTGCTCAAGGACGGCGTCCTGCAGCAGTGCGACACCCCCGGCTCCCTCTACGACCGGCCGGCCAACGTCTTCGTCGCCGGCTTCATCGGCTCCCCGGCGATGAACATCGCCACCGGACCCGCGGTCGACGGCGGCGTGCTGCTGGGCGGCGCGGTGCTGCCGGTCCCCCGCGACCAGCTCACCCGGGCCTCGGCCGGCAACGGCCAGGTCACCGTGGGCTTCCGGCCGGAGGCCGTGGTCCTGGCCCCCGCCGGCGACGGCGTCCCGGTCACCGTCGACGTCGTCGAGCACCTGGGCAGCGACGCCTTCCTCTACGCCCGCCTCACCGGTGGCGACGACGACGGTGCCGAGGTCGTCATCCGGACCGAACCGCGCACCCGGGCCGCCGCCGGCGACCAGGTGCACGTCTCGGTCCAGCCCGGGCAGCTGCACGTGTTCGACCCCACGAGCGGCCTGCGCGTCGACTGACGCGCACACTTCCCCCAGACTCGCGCGCCCCAGCGTCGGGGCGCGCCGACCACACCCGTCCCCAGCAAGGAGCACACCCCGTCATGACCTCCACCGACGTCCGCGAGGACCGGACCGCCGGACTCGTGTTCCCCCCGGGGTTCACGTTCGGCGCCGCCACCGCCGCCTACCAGATCGAGGGCGCCGTCGACGAAGACGGCCGCGGCAAGTCGATCTGGGACACCTTCAGCCACACCCCGGGCAAGACCTTCCAGGGCCACACCGGCGACGTCGCCTGCGACCACTACCACCGCTACCCGCAGGACGTCGCGATGATGAAGGAGCTGGGGCTCGCCGCCTACCGCTTCTCCGTCTCCTGGCCCCGGGTCCTGCCCGAGGGCACCGGCCGCATCGAGCAGCGCGGGCTGGACTTCTACGGCCGCCTGGTCGACGAGCTGCTCGAGGCCGGCATCGCACCGTGGCTGACCCTCTACCACTGGGACCTGCCGCAGGCCCTGCAGGACGAGGGTGGCTGGGCCAACCGCGACACCGCGTACCGCTTCGCCGAGTACGCCGGGGTCGTCTACGACGCCCTCGGTGACCGGGTGCCGCACTGGTCGACCCTGAACGAGCCGATGTGCAGCTCGCTGCTGGGCTACATGGCCGGTCAGCACGCCCCGGGCCACACGAACCCGGTCGAGGCCTCCCGCGCCGTGCACCACCTGCTGCTCGGCCACGGCCTGGCGACCCAGGTGATGCGCGACAAGGGCGCCGACCACCTCGGCATCACGCTGAACTTCACGCCGATGAAGGCGGCCACCGACTCCGCCGCGGACCTCGACGCCGCCCGCCGGCTCGACGGCCAGCAGAACCGGATGTTCGTGGTGCCGATCGTCACCGGCGAGTACCCGGCCGACGTCGCCGAGGACCTGGCCGCCGCCGGCGCCCCGCTGCCGATCGAGGACGGCGACCTGGAGGTCATCTCCACCCCCGTCGACTGGCTGGGCGTGAACTACTACTTCCAGTCGACCGTGCGGGCGGTCAGCGAGCCCACCGGCAAGCAGTCGTCGTTCATCGGCGCCGAGCTGGTGGAGGACCTCGAGCCCGAGGGCCCGACCACCACCATGGGGTGGGGCATCAACCCCGAGGCGTTCACCGAGCTGCTGCTGTGGCTGCGCGACACCGCCCCGGGCCTGCCCATGTTCATCACCGAGAACGGCTCCGCCTGGCCGGACGCCGTCGGCGCCGACGGGCAGGTCGAGGACCCGGAGCGGGTCGACTACCTGCTGCGGCACCTGGCGGCGATGACCGAGGCGATCGACGGCGGCGCCGACGTGCGCGGCTACTTCGCCTGGTCGCTGATGGACAACTACGAGTGGGCGCGCGGGTACGAGCAGCGGTTCGGCATCGTGCACGTCGACTACGACACCCAGGTGCGGACCCCGAAGCAGAGCGCCCGGGTCTACGCCGACGTGCTGCGCCGTCACCACGAGTCCCAGCACGACGGGGCGCAGTGACGGCACCCGACACCACGGCGGCCGGCGGGGGCACCTCCCTCGCCGGCCGCCGGGTGCTGCTGACCGGCGCCTCGCGGGGCGTGGGCCGGGCGATCGCCCGCCGGCTGGTCGCCGAGGGCGCCGACGTGCTGGGCACCGCCCGGGACGCGGCCGCCCTCGACGCGCTGACCGGGGAGCTGACCGGCGGCCCCGGCTCGTTCACCGCCGTCGTCGCCGAGCTGACCGACGAGGCCACCCCGCAACGGCTGGCCGAGGCGGTCGGGCAGCGCTGGGGTGCGCTGGACGTGCTGCTGAACAACGCCGGCGTCATGCTCGCCCGCGAGCCGCGGTTCGAGGACGAGCCGGCCGGCACGCTCGAGGAGAGCCTGCTGGTCAACTGCGTCGTCCCGCACCGCCTCGTGCTCGCGCTGCTGCCCGCCCTGCGCAAGGCCGAGGAGCCGCGGGTGGTGCACGTCAGCTCCGGGGCGGGCACCACCGAGCTCATCCGGGACGCCGGGATCGGCAGCTACCGGGTGAGCAAGTGGGCGCTGAACGGGCTGGTGCTCATGCAGGCGGCCCAGCTCGCCGGCGAGGTCGCGGTCAACGCCCTCGACCCCGGGTGGGTGCGCACCGACCTGGGCGGTGAGGAGGCCCCGGGCACCCCGGAGGAGAGCGCGGAGGGTGCGCTGGCACTGCTGCGGGAGCCGATCACGGTGACCGGCCGGATCTTCAAGGACGGCACCGAGATCCTGTTCTGAGGTCACGGGACAGGACTTCGGGATCGACGGCTGTCGCCGGGAGCATCGCAGGGAGCGCCAGCAACCGAGGAGCGGACCGAGAGGAACCGAGGAGGCGCCGTGCTGGACGACGAGGTCCACGCGCAGGTCCTGTCCGCGCTCCTGGTCACCCAGCGGCACAGCTGGGACCAGGGGCTCACGGCCGCCGTGCTCGACGCGTCGGGCACTCACGTCCCGCTCCGCGTGCTGGTCGACGACGCGGTGGCCCGCCAGCTGCCCGACGGGCGGCTGGCCGAGCTGGACCCGCTGTGCTCGGTGAACAGCGGGGCGGTGGCCGAGTTCGTCGACCTGGTCGCCGGCCGCACCGGCGACGAGGGCCTCGCCGCGGCCGCCGCACGGCAGCGGACGTGGCTGCTCAGCGGGGCGCCCCGGGCCGCCGACGGCACGCTGTTCCACCTCGTCGAGGGGCGCCAGGTGTGGGCCGACACCGTCTACATGGTGGTGCCCTTCCTCGCCGCCACCGGTGCCGCGATCGCGGCGCTGGACCAGCTCGACGGGCACCGGGTCCGGCTGCGGGACCCGGACACCGGGCTGTGGGCCGCCCGCTGGGACGAGGACGGCGGCGCCCTCGCCGACCCGCGGGCGTGGGGCACCGGCAACGGCTGGGTGGTGGCCGGCCTGGCCCGCACGGTGCGCTGGCTGCCCGGGCGGCGCGGCGTCGAGGTGGCCGCCGAGGTCCGCGGGCTGCTGACGGCCGCCGCCGCGCTGCGCCGTCCCGACGGCCTGCTCGGTGACGTCCTCGACGACCCGGCCAGCCGGTCGGACCCGACCGTGGCGGCGATGTTCGCCTGGGCCGCGCTCACCGGTGCCGCCGAGGGCTGGCTCCCGGCCGGCTGCGCCGAGCTGGGCTGCGAGCTGCTGGCCGCGGCGGTGGCCCGGCTGGACCCGCTGGGCCGGGTGAGCGGGGCCAGCGCCGCTCCGCACTTCGACCGGCCGGGGCACTCCCCGGAGGCGCAGGCCTTCGTGCTGCTGGCCGACGCGGCCGAGCGGCGCTGGCGCCGCGACCACCGGGCCGCCGTCCTCGGCTGACCGGACGGGACGGGCCCGGCCGCCCCGCCACGGGGGCGGGGCGGCCGGGACCTGCTCAGCTCAGCGCAGCACCGGGACGGCCAGCCGCGCCAGTTCCAGCGCCTGCTCCGGGAACCACGCCCCCGCGGCCGGGTCGACGATGCCGCCCCACTCCGGGTCGGTGGTGGAGCCGGCGATGCCGCGGTTGCACTGGCCGTCGGACTGCCCGGGCGTCTTCACCCAGAGGTAGGCGTCCAGCAGCGGGAACTCCTCGTCCGGCACGGCGCGCGGGGTCTCCCCCAGGCCGCGGCCGGGCGGGTTGCACCAGGTCTGCGGGTCCGGGTAGGTGCCGGCGGGCGGAGCCCACGGCCCCTGACCGTTGCGGCTGGTGTCCAGCACGAAGTGCTCGGTCGGCTGGGCGCCGCCCAGCACGCTGGCGTACCGGGAGGTGACCCCGGCGGTGTTCGCCGTCGGGTCGGCGGCCGTGTCGCTCCACTCCTTCGTCGGGTCCAGGGCAACGCCGGTGAAGGCGTTGGCCGGCCCCCCGCTCCAGTACTGGTCGCCGCAGTTGGCGTAGTCGCCGACCTGCACGACGGTCACGTAGGTGACGCAGGAGGAGATCCAGGTGCCGTAGTGCTCCAGGTTCGGCGTGTACTGGTAGTTCGACGTGTTCAGCGCGAAGCCCTGGAACTGCTGCACCTGGGCGCGGACCAGCCGCTCGGAGATGCTGGCGACGTCGTGCCAGCTGCTGTGGCCGGCGTCGAGGTAGACCAGGGCCTGGGGGTTGGCCCGCTCGATCGCCTGCCCGACGTAGGTGATGTCGGCGAGGCGCCCCTCGTCGGTCGGCTCCGAGCCGGCGGGGTAGGTGCCGGCGGGGCAGTCACTGGGCATCAGCGCCAGGCCGTCCGGCTCGATGACCACCGTCACCGCGCCACCCTTGCCGATCCCGGCGGCGACGCCGTCGGCCCAGGCGCGGTAGGCCGCGTCGTTCGCGGCGCCACCGGCGGAGTACTGCGAGCAGTCCCGGCCGGGGACGTTGTAGACGACCAGCGTCGGCACGGTCTTCTTCGCCTTGGCCATCAGCACGGCGCGCTGGGCCTCCGAGCGGACCTCGGCCGGGGTGCCCCCGGTGAGCCACACCGCCTGGGGGGTGTTCACCTCGGCCTCGATGAGGCCGGCCTCGGCGAAGTGCCCGGCCCGGCGGGCCTCGCTGATCTGCCGCTGGGCACCGCGGTCGGGCTCGGGGGTGTAGAACGCCGTGTCGGCGGGGAGGGCCGCCGCTTCGGGGGCCAGCAGCGCCGGCGGCTGGTCGGGGGCGGCGACGGGCGGCGCAGCGGGGGCGGCCGTCGCCGGGGAGACCGTGGTCAGTGCTCCGGCCGTGAGCGCTGCGGAGACCGCCAGCAGGGTGGCCCGCCTGCGGGGTCGGGAGGTCGAGAACATCGTCGTCCTGTCGTCGGTGGACCCACGGTGAACCCGTGAGAGCGCTCCCACACCGCACGAACGCGCACGCAGCGAAATGTGTGGGAGCGGTCACACTCTGCACCGCCGGAGCGCCCGGGCGCAAGACGCAGTCGTACCGGAACAGCCCGATGCGCCGGACCGCCCTTCGCTTCCCGCTCGGAGAGCGAAGGGCGGCGCCTCGGTTGCCACGCCGAGAGCGAGGGGTGGGGCTCACGTGTCGGCGCGCAGCCGTTCCCACTCGGCGCGACGGGCGGCCTGCTGGTCGGGGTCAGGCACCGGCAGCGACGCCAGCAGCCGCCGGGTGTAGGGGTGTTGCGGCGCCCCGAGCACCTCCGCTCCCGTGCCCTCCTCGACCAGTCGGCCGCGCAGCAGCACCGCGATCCGGTCGGCCAGCAGGTCGACGACGGCCAGGTCGTGGCTGATGAACAGCGCCGCGAACCCCAGCTCCCGCTGCAGGTCGGCGAAGAGCTCCAGCACCCGCGCCTGCACCGAGACGTCCAGGGCCGAGGTCGGCTCGTCGGCGATGAGCAGCTCCGGGTCCAGCGCCAGCGCGCGGGCCAGGCTGGCCCGCTGCCGCTGACCGCCGGAGAGCTCGTGCGGGTACCGGTCGCCGAATGCCTTGGGCAGCTGCACCGCCTCCAGCAGCTCGTCGACCCGCCGGCGGGCGGCGCGGGGGTCCTTCGCCCGCTTGTGCACCACCAGCGGCTCGGCGACCGCGTCGGCGATGGTGAGCAGCGGGTTGAAGCTGGTCGCCGGGTCCTGGAAGACGAACCCGATCCGCTCGCGCACGGGACGGAAGGTGCGCTCCTTCATCCCGTTCATCTCGGTGCCCAGCACCTGCAGCGACCCGCCGCTGACCCGGGTGAGCCCGGCGATCGCGCGCCCGATGGTGGTCTTGCCGCTACCGCTCTCCCCCACCAGCCCCAGCACCTCGCCGGGCCGGATGTCGAAGCTGACGCCGTCGACGGCGGTGAAGTCCGGTTTGCGCAGCCGGCCGGGGTAGACGATCCGCAGGTCCCGCGCCGCGACCACCGGGGTGGTCTCGGCCCAGCCCGGCGCCCGCCGCTCGGCGCGCGCCCGGGCGTTCACCGAGCCACCGCCCAGCCGCGGGACGGCGGCCAGCAGCTGCTGGGTGTAGGGCTCCTTCGGCGACGCGAACAGCGTGCGGACGTCGGCCTGCTCGACCAGCTCGCCCCGGTACATGACCGCGACCCGGTCGGCGAGGTCGGCGACCACCCCCATGTTGTGGGTGATCAGCACGATCGCGGCGCCGAAGTCGTCGCGGCAGCGGCGCAGCAGGTCGAGGATCTCCGCCTGCACGGTGACGTCCAGGGCGGTGGTCGGCTCGTCGGCGACGATCACGCCGGGGTCGAGCACCAGCGCCTGGGCGATGACGATGCGCTGCTTCTGCCCGCCGGAGAACTGGTGCGGGTAGTGGTCGATCCGGGTCTCCGGGTCGGGGATGCCCACCCGGCGCAGCACGTCGACCGCCTTGGCCCGGGCCTCGGCCTTGCTGAGCTTGCCGTGCGCGCGCAGCCCCTCGGTGATCTGCCAGCCCACCGGGTAGACCGGGTTGAGCGCCGTCGAGGGCTCCTGGAACACCATCGCGGCGTCCTGGCCGCGGACCTCGCGCAGCTGGCTGCCCCGCAGCGTGACGACGTCGTGCGAGCTCCCGCCGTCCCGGCTGCGCAGCACGACCGCGCCGCGCGCGGTGGCCGTCTCCGGCAACAGGCCCAGGATGGTGCGCGCGGTGACGGTCTTCCCGCTGCCGCTCTCCCCGACGATGGCCAGCACCTCACCGGCGGCCACCGACAGCGAGACGTCCCGGACGGCGGCCACGGTGCCGGCGTCGGTGGCGAAGGAGACCGCGAGGTCGCGGATCTCCACGACGTCGCCGCTGCCCGGTCCGGTCGCGTTCGTGGTGGTTGTGCTCATGCCCGGTCTCCCCGTCCCTGCTCCTCGGGCCCCTGATCCCCGTGCCCCTGGTCCTCGAGCCCGTCGACGCCCCCCGGCCCGGCGCTGAGCGCGCCGCCGGGCACCGCGGAGACCTCGGCCAGCCCCTCGGGCTGCTGCTGCTGGGCCGCCCGGCGGCGGGTGCGCAGCCGCGGGTCGGCGAGGTCGTTGAGGCTCTCCCCGACCAGCGTCAGCCCGAGTACCACCAGCACGATCGCCAGGCCCGGGAACAGCGCGGTCCACCAGATACCGCTGGTCACGTCCGACAGCGCCCGGTTGAGGTCGAAGCCCCACTCGGCCGCCTCGGTCGGCTCGATGCCGAAGCCGAGGAAGCCCAGCCCGGCGAGGGTGAGGATCGCCTCGGAGGCGTTGAGCGTGAGGATCAGCGGCAGCGTGCGGGTGGCGTTGCGCAGCACGTGCCGCAGCATGATCCGCTGGTTGCTGGCGCCGATCACCCGCGCGGACTCGACGAACGCCTCGGACTTGATCCGCACCGTCTCCGCGCGCACCACCCGGAAGTACTGCGGGATGAAGACCACGGTGATCGAGATGGCGGCGGCGAGGATCCCGCCCCAGAGGTCGGACCGTCCACCGCTGATGACGATGGCCACGATGATCGCCAGCAGCAGCGGGGGGAAGGCGTAGACCGCGTCGGCGATGACCACCAGCACCCGGTCCAGCCAGCCGCCGAAGTAGCCGGAGACCAGGCCCAGCAGCACGCCCAGGACCAGCGACAGGGCGACCGCGACGACGATGACGTACAGCGCCGTACGGGAGCCCCAGATCACCCGGGACAGCACGTCGTAGCCGCCGACGGTGGTGCCGAGCCAGTGCTCGGCCGACGGCGACTGCTGCGCGCCGAAGGCGCCCTGCGCGTTCCGCAGCTGGCTGAACCCGTAGGGCGCCAGCAGCGGCGCGAAGACCGCGGTGAGCAGGAAGACGCCGGCGAGGACCAGCCCGGCCACGAGCATGCCGCGCTGCAGGCCGACGCTCTGCCGCAGCTGGTGGACGACGGGTAGCTGCCGCCACGTCCGGTGGCGGCCGGTGGGTGCGGTGGCGGTGGCCATCTCAGTACCTCACCCGGGGGTCGATGAGCGCGGCGATCACGTCGACGACGAAGTTGGTGACCGCGACGATGACCGCCAGCAGCGCGACGATGCCCTGCACGGCGACGAAGTCGCGGGACTGCAGGTACTGGGCGAGCTGGAAGCCCAGGCCCTTCCACTCGAAGGTGGTCTCGGTGAGCACCGCGCCGGCCATCAGCATGGCGATCTGCATGCCGATGACGGTGATGATCGGGATCAGCGCGGGACGGTAGGCGTGCTTGCGCAGCAGCCGGTACTCCCCGACGCCGCGCGAGCGGGCGGCCTCGACGTAGCCGCTGCCCAGCGTGCCGATCACGTTGGTGCGCACCAGGCGGAGGAAGACCCCGGCGGTGAGCAGGCCCAGGGCGACCGCGGGCAGGACGGCGTGCTGCAGCACGTCGATGATCACGTCGGGGTCGCCGGTGCGGATCGCGTCGATCAGGTAGATGCC
Source organism: Modestobacter sp. SYSU DS0290 (assembly GCF_054050955.1). Classification (NCBI taxonomy): domain Bacteria; kingdom Bacillati; phylum Actinomycetota; class Actinomycetes; order Geodermatophilales; family Geodermatophilaceae; genus Modestobacter; species Modestobacter sp. SYSU DS0290. The sequence goes on along the minus strand of NZ_JBJHAI010000027.1, from coordinate 12,025 downwards.
GGTCTGCCCGTCCAGCCGCTGCAGCTCGATCTCGGTCCGGGTGGAGGCACGCCCGGCGACCGGGAGCCAGTCCAGCTGGACGGCGAACACGAGCTTGAGCAGCAGGCCGGCGAAGAACACCGGGGTGGCGTAGCAGAGGATCGCGAAGACCCGGAGCATCGCGTCGGGGGCGCGGTCGCGCATGTAGGCGGCCAGCTGCCCCAACGGGATGCCGACCACGAAGGCGACCAGCAGCGCGTAGAAGGTCAGCTCCAAGGTGGCGGCACCGAACGTGGTGAGCACCTCGGTGACCGGGCGCCGGTCGCTGAGCGTGGTGCCGAAGTCGCCGCTGACGACGTTGCCCAGGTACTCGAGGTACTGGGTGAACAGCGGCCGGTCGTAGCCGGCCTCCCGGATCCGCTCCTGCAGCTGGTCGGCCGGCAGCCGGCCGCCGAGCGCGGCGGTGATCGGGTCACCGGTGGCGCGCATCAGGAAGAAGACGGTCGTCACCAGGATGAAGATCGTCGGGAAGATCAGCAGGAAGCGGACGAGGAGGTAGCTCCCCAGTCCGCCGCCGCTGGTGCGACGCCGGCGGCTCGCGGGTGGTGCGGCCGGCTCGGTGGCGTTCCCGGCCAGCTCGGAGGTCGTGGTCATCGCTCCCAGTCCATCAGACGGCCGTCGGGGGACGGCCGGACGTGCCCGGCCCCGGGCGCCCCGCGAGGTGCGGGCCGCCCGGGGCCGGGGTGGTGCGGGGTGGTCAGCCCTTGGAGAGGGCGCCGTACCGGAACTTGAACGACGGGTCCAGGGTGTCCTGGGCGCCGTCGACGTCGGTGCCGGTGACGGCCACCTGGGCGCCCTGCAGGTAGGGGACGGTCGACAGGTCGTCGGCCACCAGCTCCTGGATCTGCTCGATCAGGGCCTGACGCTCGGCCGGGTCGGCCGTCGTCGCCTGCTGCAGGATCAGCTCGTCCACCTGCGGGTTCGAGTAGTGGTTGCCCAGGAAGTTCTCCGTCTGAAAGAACGGCGTCAGGTAGTTGTCGGCGTCGGAGTAGTCCGGGAACCAGCCCAGCTGGTAGGCCGGGTAGACGTCGGCGGTGCGCTGTTCGGAGTACTGCGTCCACTCCGTGGTCTGCAGGTCGACGCTGAACAGCCCGGAGGACTCCAGCTGGTCCTTGATCAGCGCGTACTCGTCACCTGAGGACGGGCCGTAGTGGTCGTTGGAGTACTGCAGGTTCAGCTGCACGGGGGTCTGCACGCCGGCGGCCTGCAGCAGCTGCGCCGCGGCCTCGGCGTCCGGGCCGCCCTCGCCGTCGCCGTACTTCTCCTGCAGCGGCTGGACGGCGCCGGTCAGGCCCTCGGGCACGAAGGAGTACAGCGGGGTGTAGGTGCCCTTGTAGACCTGCTCGGCCAGCTCCTCGCGGTCGATCAGGCTGGCCACCGCCTGGCGCACGGCCAGCGCCTTGGCCGGGTCGGCCTCCGGCGTCGTCGCGCCGTAGGGCTGGGTGTTGAAGTTGAAGACGATGTAGCGGATCTCGCCGCCGGGGCCGTCGACGACCTGGACGTCGTCGTTGCCGCGCAGGTCCTCGACGTCGGTCGCGCTCAGGCTGCGGAAGGCGACGTCGATGTTGCCCTCCTGCACGTCCAGCTTCAGGTTCGAGGCGTCGGCGTAGTAGCGGACGCTGACCTCGTCGGTCTTCGGGGCGCCGAGGAGACCCTCGTAGCCGTCGAATGCCTCGTAGGAGACCAGGTTGTTCTGGTCGTAGTCGGTGATCGTGTACGGGCCGGCGAAGGCCTGGCCGTCGACGATCTCCTGGTCCGGGGTGAGCGCGTCGGCGGAGAAGACGTCCTCGTCGACGATCGGGCCGGCCGGGCTGGACAGGATCTGCGGGAAGACCTGGTCGTTCTCGGACTTCAGGTTGAACACCACGGTCTGCTCGTCCGGGGTCTCGACGCTGTCCAGGTTGTACAGCAGGGACGCCGGGCCGCTCTCGTCGTTGATCGCGACCATGCGGTCGAAGGTGAACTTGACGTCGGAGGAGGTCAGCTCGTTGCCGTTGGCGAAGGTGAGGCTCGGCTTGAGGGTGACCGTGTACTGCGTCGGCGAGGTGAACTCCGCGGACTCGGCGATGTCGGGCTCGACGTCCGGGCTGCCCAGCGGGGTGTTCATCAGGAACGGGTAGACCTGGTTCATCACGGCGAAAGAGCCGTTGTCGTACGAACCGGCCGGGTCGATCGTGGTGATCTTGTCGCTGGTCCCGATGATCAGCGATTCGCCGCCGCCCCCACCGGAGCCGCCGTCGTCACTGCCGCCACCGCACGCCGCCAGCGCGAGCGCCGTCGCCGTGATGCCCGCCGTCGCGACCAGCGCACGCCGGCCGCTCCTGGACACGGAGTTCATCCGCCACCTCGTTCTTCGTCCAGGCGGCCCGGCCGGCGCACAGGCGCCAGACCCCGGCCGCCTGTGGTCATGGGAGATGCAGACTGACACACGCTTCCCACCAGCCGGGATGGAGTCACTCCACCTGTGATTGTGTTGTGACCCCGCTGCCGTTCACCTGAGGGCAAGGTCACGTCCACCGTCTGGTGGAGTCGGGACCCCTCGGCGTCCTCAGAAGCTGCCGCCGCCGCTGAAGCCCCCGTCGCCGCCGAAGCTGCCGCCCCCGCTGAAGCCGCCACCACCGCCCCCGCCGCCGAAGCCGCCGCCGTAGCCGCCACCGAGGCCCCCGAGCAGGATGCCGCCGAGCATCCCGCCGGCCATGCCCCCGGCGAACCCGCCGCCGAAGCCCCCGCCGCCGTAGCCGCGGCGGTAGCCGCCGCCGTACCCGCCGCCCCCGTAGCCGCCGGACATGTAGTCCTCGACGTCCTGCTGGGCCTGGGTGAGCGCCTGCCGGGCGAGGGCGTCGGCCCGCTGGGCCGACCGCAGCGCCGCCACCGGGTCGCTCGCGGCCGCGCGCGAGGCGGCGTCCAGGGTCCGATCAGCCTCGGCGAGCCGGGTGCGGGCGACGCTGCCGACGGCCCCGCGGCGGGTGGCGATGAAGTCCTCGGCGACCGCGATCGAGGTGTCCGCCGCCCGCACCGCCTGCTGCAGGTGGGCGGCCGCGCGCTGCTGTTGCTGGCGCAGGTCCCGCGCCGGCTCGAGGGCGGCCTCCAGCGCCAGGTCGGCCTCGTCGAGCTGGCGCACGACCGCCAGCGGGTCGGGCAGCGCACCGTCGCGCGGCTGCCACTGGGTGGTGGCGGCGGCGAGCGCACTCTCCGCCCGGGCCAGCTGCTCGCGCAGGCCCGGGGTGTCCACGCCCCGGCCGAGCAGCGCCTGGGCCTCGGCGATGTCCTTCTCGGTCTCCACGCGCACGGCGGTGAACCGGTCGCCCGCCTCGGCCAGCTCGCGGGACACCCGGCCGACCGAGTCCAGCAGCGTTCGGGCCTGGGCCAGCGCGTCCTCGGCGGCGCGGACCGCCGGGACGGCCGCCGCGGAGCGCCCCTCGTCGAGCTCGGAGCGGCCGTGCGCGAGCGCCTGCTCGGCGAGCTCGGCGCGCGCCTGCGCCTCGGACACGTTGTCGGCGACCGGCGACCAGGCGCTGCGGGCGTACCGCTGCTGCAGGTCGGCGAGCGTGCGCTCGGCCTCGGGCAGCCGGGCCCGCACCCCGTCGACCATCGGGCGGAGCGCGGCCAACGCCTCGGGCGCGGACTCCTCGAGGTGCCGCAGCCGGGCGTAGGCCTCCGACTGGGAGTCCAGCCGGGCGGACGCTGCGGCGGTCAGCTGCAGCAGCTCGGTGAGCATGCGGCGCTGGGTGGGCTCGTCCTCGGGGATGTCGTCGTCGAGCTCCTGGCGGATGCCGAAGGCCCGGGACAGCTCGGCCTTGGAGGCGTCCAGCGCCTCCTGGAACCCGGTGACCGGCTGCTCGCCGTACTGGGAGCGGGCGTAGGCGAGGTCGAGCTCGGAGGTCTTGACCGCTTCGTCGAGGGCCAGCAGCTCCTCGCTGGCCCGGAACATGAGCTGCTCGGTCGGGGTGCCGTGGTGCGGATCGCGCGCGGCCGCCTCGGCGGCGGCACGCTCCGCGGCCGCCCGCTCCTGGGCCGCCCGCTGCTTCTTGCGCTGCCGGCTGCGCACCAGGGCGTAACCGCCACCGCCGATCACGGCGATCCCGACCAGCACGGCGAGCGCGCCCCCACCACCACCGTCTCCGCCGGCGACACCGCTCCCATCAGCGGCCTCGCCCGAGCGGATGCCCTCGGCGAGGGTGATGGCCCCCTCGGCCCAGTCGTCCGAGCCGAGCTGCGGTTCGACCTGGCGGCTGACCAGGTCGTTGAGCCCTGCCTCGGTGACGGGCGACTGACCGCCGACGGAGTAGCCGTCGCGTCCTGGCTGGGTGTCCGTCGTAGCCGCGAACAAGATGTCGTTGTTGCCCAGGCCGGCCTCCCGGAAGGCCTGCTCGGCCCACTGGTCGCCGTCCATCCCGCTGAAGTCCTCGACATAGACGACGTAGAGCTGGGTGCCGTCCTCGGTCTGCAGGTCCTGCAACGCCGACTCGACCTCCGCCTCCTCCGCGGGGCTGAGCACGTCCGCCTGGTCGACGAGCTGCTCGGTCGGGGCGAACGGCTCGATGGCGAGGGCCGGCCCGGCACCGAGCAGCACGCCGGCCGCACCGAGGACGCCGACGGTCAGGGATCGTACGGACGGGCGCATGTCCCCATCGTGGCTGATCAGGCTGTGACCGGCGTGCCGGGCTCCACCGGCGCGTGCAGCCGCCGCTTGGCCACCGCGATGGGGACCTGCCCGACCAGCGCCGGCAGCACCCAGAAGACCGGGTTGCCGGTCTCGGCAATCAGCACTCCGGTGACCAGTGCGATGTAGGAGCCGCCGAGCAGGTGCGGCTGCCAGCTGCGCCAGCCGGACCAGTTCCGGCGGCGGGCCAGCGCCCCGGTGACCGCGAGCACCTCGGTGCCGACCGCCACCGGCACCAGCCAGCCCAGGCCGGACGCCGTCACCGCCAGGGCCACCGCCGAGACGGCCACCCCCGCGACGGCGGCCTGGTAGGCGCGGGCTGCTCCTCGCGCCCGGCGACCGGACCGCCGGGCGGCCAGCCAGACCGGGCCGAGGAGCAGCCCACCCACTCCCAGCAGGACGTGCGTCGACAGCAGGAGGTCACGCATCGCACCGGTTCCCCTCAGGCCCGGCGCCGTCCCACGGTCCGGGACCGGACCCGCCCGGCGACGCCTGTCCCGACCCTGCCGGTCGCGGCCGGCGCCGGACAGGTGCCGGATGTCAGGTCCTGACCGGTGCGTCCGTCAGCCGCCGAGGTCCTGCATCACCGAGAACGCCGCGCCCTGCGGGTCGGCGAGCACGGCGACCCGGCCGTAGGGGGTGTCCTCGGCCGGCATCAGCACCTTCCCGCCCCCGGCCTCGACCGCGGTGACCGCAGCGTCGGTGGCGGCCACGGCGAAGGCCGTCAGCCAGCCGCGCGGCACTCCGGGGGTGACGCCGCCGAGCCCGCCCAGCGGGTGCTCCTCGGTGGCGAAGGTGCAGTAGCCGCCGGCGTCGGGGATCTCCTCCCACCGGAAGCCGAATACCGCGGCGTAGAACTCCCGCGCCGCAGCCGGGTCGTCGACGGCGACCTCGTTCCAGACCACCGCGCCGGGCTCGTTGTAGATCTCCAGGCCGGTGGTGGTGCCGGCCTGCCACAGCCCGAACGGGTTGCCCTGCGGATCGGCGGCGATCGCCATCCGGCCGGCCGGGCCGACGTCCATCGGCGGGGCGAGCACGCTGCCCCCCGCCGCGGACACCTGGGCCGCCGTGGCGTCGGCGTCGTCGGTGGCGAAGTACGTCGTCCAGCGGGGCGGGTCGGCCGGGTCCTGCTGGGGGCCGAGCCCGGCGGCCTCGTGCCCGTCCCGCAGGCAGAACAGGTAGCCGCCGGCGTCGGGGCCCGGATCGGCGTAGGTCCAGTCGAGGAACCCCGCGTAGAACGCGCGGGCGGCGTCGACGTCGGGGGTGGCCAGGTCGACCCAGCACGGGGTGCCGGCGGGCCAGGGGGTGTTCCGGGTGGGCATCGCTCCTCCAAGGGGGTGTGGGAGGAGGCGACCGTCTCGCCGGGGTCCGACGGTTCCGGGGGCCGGCGGACCCGATCAGCCGATCGTCCCGCGGAGGTCTCCCGTGTCGCTGCCGTGGGTAGGTGCCCGGGCACCCACCGAGACCAGGAGGCCCCGTGCCCGACCGCGTTCCTGCCGCCGACCTGCCACCGGGCGCCGTCCGCCCCGCCGGACCGTGGGCGGTGGTCAACACCGGCGACCGGCTGTCCGCCGTCTCCCGGCGCTGCCGCCACCAGCTCGCCGACCTGGCCGAGGGCACCGTCGACGCCGAGGGCTGCCTGGTGTGCCCGTGGCACCAGTCCCGCTACGACACCTCCACCGGGGAGATGGTCACCGGCCCGCGCGGCTTCCTCGGCTGGCACGGCCCGACCCCGGGCTACACCACGCTGGTGCGCTGGTTCGGCCAGGTGGCCCGGCTGCGGGTCCGCCGGGCGGTGCGCTCCGGCGACGACGTCGTCGTCCAGGGGTGAGGCGGCCGACCCGGCGTCCCCGGGCCGGCCGCGCACCGGATCAGAACGCGGGGATGACCGCGCCCTCGTAGGTCTCCTCGATGAAGGTGCGGACCTCGTCGGAGTGCAGCAGCTCCTCCAGCTGCTGGATCCGCTCGTCGTCCTCGGTGCCGGTGCGCACCACGAGCAGGTTGGCGTTGGGGTTGCCCTCGGCCTCCTCCAGCGCCAGCGCGTCCTCGGCCGGCACCAGGTCGGCGTCGATGGCGTAGTTGCCGTTGATCACCGCGGCGTCGACGTCGGTCAGCGAGCGGGGCAGCTGCGCGGCCTCGATCTCGGTGATCTCCAGGTTCTTCGGGTTCTCCTCGACGTCCAGCGCGGTAGGCGCGGAGTCCCCGGTGTCGGCCAGCGTGATCAGGTCGTTGTCGGCCAGCAGCCGCAGCGCCCGCCCGGCGTTCGTCGGGTCGTTGGGGATCGCCACCGTCGCGCCGTCGGGCAGCGCGGCCAGGTCGGTCAGCGACTCGGAGTAGATGCCCAGCGGCTCGATGTGCACCGGCGCCAGCGGGGTGAAGTCGTACCCGGCGCTGGCCTCCTGCTCCTCCAGGTAGGGGATCGTCTGGAAGTAGTTCGCGTCGATCGACCCGTCCTCCAGCGCGGTGTTCGGCTGCACGTAGTCGGTGAACTCGACGATCTCCAGGTCCAGGCCGGCGTCGTCGGCCAGCTCCTCGTCGATGTAGCGCAGGATCTCCGCGTGCGGCACCGGCGAGGCGCCGACCTGCAACGGCTCGTCGGCACCGGACAGCTCCGCCTCACCGCCGCCGCAGGCGGTGAGGGTGACGGCGGTGGTGACCGCGGCGGCGGTCAGGGCGAGCTTGGCGCGCATGGGGGTCCTCTTTCGTTGCTCGGTCGGGTGGGGTTCAGGCGTGGGCGAGGCGGCGGGCCCAGCGGTCGCCGGCCCACTGCAGGGCCTGGACGACGGCGAGCAGCACCACGACGGTGACCACGGTGATGTCGGTGCGGAACTGCTGGTAGCCGTAGCGGATGGCGAAGTCGCCGAGCCCACCGCCGCCGATCGCCCCGGCCATCGCCGAGTAGCTGATCAGCGCGACGACGGTGACGGTGACGCCGGCGACCACGGACGGCAGCGCCTCGGGCAGCAGCACGGTGCGGACGACGTCGCGCCGGCGGGCGCCCATGGCGAGGGTGGCCTCGACCTTGCCGTGCGCCACCTCGCGCAGGCTCGTCTCGACCAGCCGGGCCAGGAACGGGACGGCGCCGATGGTCAGCGGCACGATCGTCGCGGTCGACCCGATCGTCGTCCCCACGATGCCGCGGGTGACCGGGGCGACCAGCACCAGCAGGATGATGAACGGCAGCGAACGGCCGAGGTTGACCACCAGGCCGAGCACCCGGTTCAGCAGCGGGTGCGGCGCCAGCGCGCCCGGCGCGGTCACCGTGAGCAGCACCCCGAGCGGGACGCCGAGCAGCACGGTGAGCACGGTGGAGACGCCGACCATGTAGAGGGTCTCGCCGGTGGCGTCGACCAGCTGTGGGGCGATCCGGTCCCAGTTCACCGCTGCACCTCCGGGGCGTCGGCGAGCTGCTGGACGTCGGGCGGCCCGGGGTCCTCGGAGGGCTCCTCCGCACCGGGAAGGAGGCGCTGCCCGGTGGGCGCGGCCCGCTCGACCAGCGCGCCGTCGGCGCGAAGCCGGGCCAGCGCGGTGTCCAGCCGGCCGCCGTCGTCGCCCTGCACCCGGAGCAGCAGCCGGCCGAACCGGTGGCCGGCGACGGACTCGACCGAACCGCCGGCCACCTCGACCGAGAGCCCCAGCTCGCCGGCGAGCACCCGCAGCACCCGCGCCTCGGGGGCCGCGTCGGTGACGGTGACCGTGACCAGGTCGCCGTCGGCGGCGGGGTCGACCGGGGGCGCGGGCACCAGCTGGGCGGCCAGCGGGGAGTCCGGGCGGGTGAGCACCTCGGCCAGCGGGCCGCCGTCGACCACCCGCCCGGCCGACATCAGCACCGCGCTGTCGCAGACGGCCTTGACCACGGCCATCTCGTGGGTGATCAGCAGGACGGTGAGGCCGAGCTCGGCGCGGACGGTGCGCAGCAGGTCGAGCACGCCGGCGGTGCTGGCCGGGTCGAGCGCGGAGGTCGCCTCGTCGCACAGCAGCACGGTGGGGCTGGCGGCCAGTGCCCGGGCGATGGCGACCCGCTGCTTCTGGCCGCCGGACAGCTGCGCGGGACGGGAGCCGTGCCGGTCGGCCAGCCCGACCAGGTCGAGCAGCTCGGCGACCCGGCGGCGGCGCTCGGCGCGGCCGACGCCGGCCAGCTCCAACGGGTGCTCGACGTTGCCGGCGGCGGTGCGGGAGTCGAGCAGGTGGAAGTGCTGGAAGATCATCCCGACGCTGCGCCGGGCCCGGCGGACGCCGTCGTCGTCGAGGTCGGTGAGCACCTGCCCGTCGACGGTGACCGTGCCCGACGTCGGCCGCTCCAGCAGGTTCACCAGCCGGGCCAGGGTGCTCTTGCCCGAGCCGCTGGGGCCGACGACACCGGCGAACTCACCGCGGGCGACCGACAGGCTCACGCCGTCGACGGCGACCACCTCGCCGGCACCGCGGCGGGCGGGGAAGACCTTGCGGACGTCGGACAGCTCGATCATGGGCGGGTCCTCGGGCAGGTGCGGGCGGTCGGGCACTGTTTCCCGGGGGCCGGCGTCGTGCGCGCGGCCGCCGTCCGGGCACCTCTCGAGAGGAGAGGTGGACGACGACGCGTCAGAGCGTGCTGGCGACGCGCATCAGGTCGATGGCGCGGCGACGCGTCAACGAACCCGGCTCGACCACCCGTCCAGAGTGCCCCGCGCCCTCCGCCGCCGCCACTTCCGGCCCGCCGCTGTGATGGAACCCTCAACCACTGGGGGCGTGACGTGCTGGAACGGCCCCCTTGCAGGGGCCCGCGCCGAGCTTGCGAGGCGTGGGGGGCAAGGGGGTCCTTCGTCAGGCGTCGATGCGGCGGCGGCCCTCGAAGGCCCGGCCCAGGGTGACCTCGTCGGCGTACTCCAGGTCACCACCGACCGGCAGGCCGCTGGCCAGCCGGGAGACCGCCAGGCCCAGCGGCCCGACCAGCCGGGCCAGGTAGGCCGCGGTCGCCTCACCCTCGAGGTTGGGATCGGTGGCGATGATCAGCTCGGTGACCGTGCCGTCCATCAGCCGGGTCATCAGCTCCTTGACCCGCAGGTCGTCGGGGCCGATGCCCTCGATCGGGCTGATCGCGCCGCCGAGCACGTGGTAGCGCCCACGGAACTCCCGGGTGCGCTCGATCGCGACGACGTCCTTGGGCTCCTCGACGACGCAGATGACGTCGAGCGTGCGGCGCGGGTCACGGCAGATCCGGCACTGCTCGCCCTCGGCGACGTTGTAACAGGTCACGCAGAAGCGAACCTCGGCCTGTACCCGCTGCAGCGCGGCGACCAGCCGGCCCACGTCGGCCGACTCGGCGGCCAGCAGGTGGAAGGCGATGCGCTGCGCGCTCTTGGGCCCGACGCCGGGCAGCCGTCCGAGCTCGTCGATCAGGTCCTGGACAGCGCCCTCGTACACGGTTCTCCTCGGGAAGGGCAGAGACAGGGGCGGGGGGGGGGGGGGGGGGGGGGGGGGGGGGGGGGGGGGGGGGGGGGGGGGGGGGGGGGGGGGGGGGGGCGCCGCGGGCCCCCCCCGCGCCCCAGGACCCCCCCCCCCCCCCCCCCCCCCCCCCCCCCCCCCCCCCCCCCCCCCCCCCCCCCCCCCCCCCCCCCCCCCCCCCCCCCCCCCCCCCCCCCCCCCACGGGGTGGGTCAGAAGCCGGGCAGGCCCAGGCCGCCGCCACCGCCGAGGCCGCCGGTCAGCGGCCCCATGGTGGAGGCGGTCAGGTCGCTCACGGCGCGCTGGGCATCGCGGAGGGCGGCGACGACGAGGTCCTGCAGGGTCTCGACGTCGCCGGGGTCGACCGCGGCCGGCGCGATGGTCAGCGCGGTGATCTCGCCGCTGCCGGTCATCGTGGCGGTCACCAGACCGCCACCGGCGGACCCGGTGACCTCGGTCTGGGCGAGCTCCTCCTGCGCGGCGGCGAGCTGCTGCTGCATCTGCTGCGCCTGCTTGAGGATCTGCTGCATGTCGGGCTGGCGTCCGGGTCCGGGCATGCCCCGAGAGTAGGTGCTCGGTGCGACACAGGGCGCCGGGCGCGACGGCCGGATCGGCGCAGGGCACCCTGACCGGCGTGCCGGCACAACCCACCGACGTCCCGCGCACCGGCCCGTACCGGCAGCTGGCGCTGATCGCGCTCACCCAGGTGCTGGCGCTGGCGGTGTGGTTCTCCGCCTCGGCGGTGCTGCCGCTGCTGCGCACCGACTGGGGCCTGGGCACCGGCGGCGGGGTGGCGCTGACCGTGGCCGTGCAGCTGGGGTTCGTCGCCGGGGCGCTGACCTCGGCGGTCACCGGGCTGGCCGACCGGGTGCGCCCGGAGCGGCTGTTCGCCGCCGGGGCGCTGGGCTCGGCCGGCTGCACGCTGCTGGTGGCCACGGTCGCCGAGGGGCCGCTGCTGGGTGGCGCCCTGCGCTTCCTCACCGGGGCGGGCCTCGCGCTGGTCTACCCGATCGGCATGAAGCTGATGGCCTCCTGGTTCGGCGCCCGCGGCCGCGGGCTGGCCCTCGGCGTCCTGGTCGGGGCGCTCACGCTGGGGTCGCTGCTCCCCCAGCTGTTCGTCGGGCTGATCGGTGAGCAGTGGCGCGCGGTCCTGCTCGTGGCGGCCGGCTGCGGTGCGCTGGCCGGGCTGCTCGCGGTGGCGCTGCTGCGCACCGGCCCGCACCTGGCGGTCGGCACTCCCCCGCGGGCGGCCCAGGCGCTGGACGGCTTCCGCGCGGCCCGCCCGCGGCTGGTGAACCTCGCCTACCTGGGCCACATGTGGGAGCTCTACGCGCTGTGGGCGTGGGCGGCGGCCTGGCTGACCGCTTCCCGGGCCGAGGTGGCCCCCGGGACGTCGGCGTCGACGGTGGCGCTGCTGGTGCTGGTGGCCTTCGGCCTGTGCGGTGCGGCCGGCTGCGTGCTCGCCGGCTGGCTGGCCGGACGGCGGGGGCGGGCACCGGTGGCTGCGGTCGCGGTGGCCACCAGCGGGGTCTGCTGCCTGCTGTCCCCGTGGGCGTGGTCGTGGCCGACGGCGGCGCTGGCGGTGTTCGTCTGCGTGTGGGGCGCGGCGGTGATCGCCGACTCGGCGATGTACTCCACGCTGCTCAGCGAGGTCGCCGACCGCCGCTGGGTCGGCACCGCACTGACCGTGCAGACCGCCACCGGGTTCCTGCTCACCGTGGTCACCATCAGCGCGCTGCCCTACCTCGCCGAGCTGGTCACCTGGCGCTGGACCCTGGTGCTGCTGGCGGCCGGGCCGGTGGTGTCGGTACTGGCCCTGGCCCGCTTCCGGCGGCTGACGCCCGCCTGACCCGCTCCCGTGCGGAGTCGTGCTCTGCCCACCCGGGGTGGGCAGAGCACG
>NZ_JBJHAI010000026.1:0-50640 GCF_054050955.1 Modestobacter sp. SYSU DS0290 | reverse complement strand
CCCCCCCCCCCCCCCCCCCCCCCCCCCCCCCCCCCCCCCCCCCCCCCCCCCCCCCCCCCCCCCCCCCCCCCCCCCCCCCCCCCCCCCCCCCCCCCCCGGAGGTGTGCCCTGAGGAGACCCGTGCCCACCCTCCCGCTCCCACCGCCCGCCCACGAGGCACCGCTGCCGCCCGCTCGCACCGGTGCCGCCGGAGTCCGGGTGCTCGCCGGCACGCCCTACGCGGCGCTGCCCGGGGCCCGGCCGCTGGAGCTGGACCTGTACCTGCCGGCCGGGGACGGACCGCATCCGGTCGCACTGTTCCTGCACGGCGGCGGGTGGCGGCTGGGCAGCCGGCACGTCGCCGGCCCGATGTACCGGGACGCCTCCCCCACGCCCTTCGAGCAGGTGGCCGCGGCGGGCATCGCGGTGGCCAGCGTCGACTACCGGCTCTCGGGCGAGGCGGTGTGGCCGGCACAGCTGCACGACGCGAAGGCCGCCGTCCGCTGGCTGCGCTCGCGCGCCGGCGAGCTGGGCGTGGACGCCGACCGGATCGCCGCGTGGGGCGAGTCGGCCGGCGGACACCTGGCCGAGCTGCTCGGGCTGGTGACCGACCCGACGCTCGAGGGTGAGGTCGGGGTGACCGGACCGTCGAGCGCGGTCGCCGCCGTCGTCGCCTGGTACGCGCCGAGCGACGTCGCAGCGGTGGCGACCGACCTCGGCAACGACCCGGGCGACCCGGCCAGCCGCGAGGCCCAGCTGCTGGGGGCAGCCGCTCCCGAGGTGCCCGCACTGGCGGCACAGGCCAGCCCGATCGCCCACGTCTCCTCCGCCGCCCCGCCGGTCCTGCTGCTGCACGGCCGAACCGACCGGTTCGTGCCGTGCATGCAGAGCGAGCGGCTGCACGACGCGCTGGCCGCCGCCGGGGCCGACGTCGAGCTGCACAGCTACGACGGCGCCGACCACATGTGGCTCGGTGCCCCCGACGCCGCCGCGGACGCGGTCGACCGCACGGTCACCTTCCTGCGGCGCCACCTGATCGACGAAGGAGACCGAGCATGAGGATCGTCGGGATCTGCCGGGACGGCGACGAGGTCGAGGTCGCGTCGCTGTCCGCGGACGGCACCGAGGTGCGGGTGCTGGCGTCGCTGGCGGAGTTCTGGGCCGCCCCCGCCGCGCACCTGACGGACGAACCGACCGGACCGGCCGTGGCCGCCGCCGAGGTCGAGTTCGTGCCGCCGGTACTGCCCGGCGCCCGGGTGGTCTGCATCGGCCTGAACTACCTCAAGCACGTCGCCGAGGGCAGCTTCCGCGACCAGGAGATCCCGCCGTACCCGACGTTGTTCGCCCGCTGGACGCAGTCGCTGACGGTGGACGGCGCGGAGGTGCCGGTGCCCGCGGACGAGGACGGGCTGGACTGGGAGGGGGAGGTGGTGGCCTACGTCGGCAAGACGCTGGTCGATGCCACCTCCGACGAGGCGCTCGCCGCCGTCGTCGGCTACTCGACCTTCAACGACCTGACCTCCCGGCGGGCGCAGAAGCTCACCAGCCAGTGGATCCTCGGCAAGAACGGCGACCGGTCCGGCCCGCTGGGGCCGCTGGTGCCGGCCGCCGAGGTCGGCGACCTGCGCGACGGCCTGCGGGTGCAGACCCGGGTCAACGGCGAGACCGTCCAGGACGGCCGCACCGACGAGATGGTCTACACCGTCGGTGACACGCTCTCGCTCATCTCGCGCACCTTCACCCTGCGACCGGGCGACCTGCTGGCCACCGGCACGCCGTCCGGTGTCGGCTACGCCCGCACGCCCCCGTGGCTGATGCAGCCCGGGGACGTCGTCGAGGTCGAGGTGGAACGACTGGGCGTACTGCGCAACCGCGTCGTGGGGAACGAGGCCCGCCATGACCGGTGAGTTCCGGCAGTACCTCTTCCCGCACGACCACCCCCGGCTGGCCGACGTCCGCGGCCTGGACCCCTACGCCTACCGGGAGCACGCCCGGACCCCGGGCACCTTCACCGGCGGGCTGGTCGATGGCTGGGCGCCGCTGTACCTGCAGGAGTTCCGCGGGGTCACCGAGGACGGCACCCTCCGTGCGGGCCTGTACCCGCTGACCCCCGCCGAGCCCGGGGAGGAGGCGCCGATCGCGGCCATGGTCGCGGCGGCGCAGGACCTGCTCGCCGCGCTGCCCGCCGGGGACCGGGAGCGCCTCAGCTTCCCGGTGGACGCCCCCGAGTGGCAGACCTGGGCCAACCCGGAGTTCATGCAGTTCGACACCGGCCTGCGCCTGGAGTTCCAGCCGCCGGAGGTGCGGGAGAAGGCGCTGGCGCTGGTCCGCGCGTCGCTGTCCCCCGAGGGCTTCCAGCTGGCCCACGCGATGATGGTGATCAACGGGTTCCTCGGCGAGGTCGTGGGCCTGGAGAACGTGCTCAACGAGTTCAGCTACAACATCGCCGTCTACGGCACCCCCGACCTGCGGGCGCCGTGGGGCTGGCAGTTGTTCGGGCACCACTGCGCCCTCAACTGCCTGGTCGTCGAGGGCCGGATGCAGCTCTCCCCGGTCTTCCTCGGCGCCGAGCCCAACGAGATCGACGCGGGCCCGCACGCCGGCACCGAGTCGTTCACCGAGCGGATCGCCGCCGGCCTGGCGGTGATGGCCGCCCTGCCGCCGGAACAGCGGCAGGCCGCCACCGTCTACGCGCAGATGGTCGACCCGGCCATGCCACCGGGTCGGGTGCACCCCGGCGACGAGCGGCACCTGGCCGGCGCCTTCCAGGACAACCGGGTCATCCCGGTCGAGGGCGTCCCGGTCGCGAGAATGCCGCCCGAGGCGCAGCGGCTGGTGCTGGCGATCGTGGAGCAGTTCGTCGGCCTCCTCCCCCAGGGCCCCCGCCGGGCCCGCATGCGCGAGGTGACCGAGCACCTGGACGAGACCTGGTTCAGCTGGATCGGTGGCTGCGAGCCCGGCGACGTCTTCTACTACCGCGTCCAGTCGCCGGTGCTGATCGCCGAGCTCGACCACCACTGCGGCGTCTTCCTCGACTACCGGACGCCCAAGCCCTTCCACGTGCACACCGTGCTCCGCACCCCGCACGGCAACGACTACGGCCGGGCCTGGGTCCGGCAGTGGCAGGCCGCGCACGGGTCCTGAGGACGGATCCGCCTCACTGTGCCGGTCAATGGCATCGACCTACGGCGACGTGACCTCCGCCACCGATGCTGGACCGGCGTCGGCGGCCTGCACGGCCCCACCACTCCCGGCTCGAGCTCCGGGCACCGCAGCCCACGACAGGAGATCACCATGACCACCGTGCCAGCCCGCGTCCCGGTGTTGATCGCCGGCGGGGGGCCCAGTGGCCTGGCTGCCGCGCTGGAGCTCGGCCGGCGCGGCATCGAGGTGCTGGTCGTAGAGCCGCGCACCGCGCTCGACCCGCTCCGCCCGCGCGCCAAGACCACCAGCGTGCGCACGATGGAGCACCTGCGCCGCTGGGGGCTGGCCGACCGGCTGCGCGCGCTGGCGCCGCTCCCCGTCGCGCACGCGCAGGACGTCGTCTTCTGTACCGGCCTGTTCGGGCACGAGATCACCCGCTTCCCCGAGGCGTTCGGGCTCACCACTGGGCGCCGGGACGAGTACGCCGAGCCCGGCCAGCAGGCCCCGCAGCCGCTGGTCGAGCAGCTCCTCCGGGACGCCGTCGCGGAGGTGCCGTCGGTCACCATCCGCACCGGCTGGCGCGCCGTCGAGGTCACCGACGGGCCGACCGAGGCCGCCGTGGTGCTGGAGGACCCGGACGGCCGGCGGCACCAGGTCTCCGCGTCCTGGCTGCTGGGCTGCGACGGCAGCAGCGGGGTCACCCGACGGGCGATCGGCGCCCGGTACGCCGGCTCGTCGGGGAGCCTGCCGAACGTGAGCATCACCTTCCGCTCACCCCAGCTCGAGCAGCGCGAGCTGTGCGCACTGGGCGTGCACTACTGGGTGATCGGCGCGGAGCGCGGCGGCCTGATGGGGCGGCTGGACCTGCAGGGCACGTGGTGGGCCATCGTCCAGGGCGTCGACGCGGAGGCCGAGCAGGTCGACCCGGTGCAGCTGGTGCGGACGCTGGCCGGCGCGGACATCGACGTCGAGGTACTCGCCACCGATCCCTGGTCGGCGCGGATGCTGCTGGTCGACCGGTACCGGGGCCAGCGGGTGTTCCTGGTCGGCGACGCCGCCCACCTGAACCCCCCGTGGGGCGGGCACGGCTTCAACACCTGCGTGGGCGACGCGGTGAACCTCGGCTGGAAGCTCGCCGCGGTGCTGCGCGGCTGGGCCCCGGAGTCGCTGCTGGACAGCTACCAGGCCGAGCGGCGCCCGGTGGCCGAGCGCACGATCGCCGCGGCCGGGGCGCAGGAGGCCTTCCTGGCGCCGTCCTTCGCCACCGGCGACCTGGACGCGGAGACCGCCGAGGGGGCGGCGCTGCGGGCCACGCTCGCCCGCGGCCTGCAGGTCAAGGACCCGGAGTTCCACAGCCTCGGGCTGGTGCTGGGCTACGACTACCCGGACTCCCCTGTCGTCGTCCCCGACGGCCGCCCGGTGCCGGAGCCGGAGCTGTCCACCTTCACCCCGTCGGCGCACCCGGGCGCCCGGCTGCCGCACACCTGGCTGCCCGACGGCCGTTCGGTGCTCGACGCGCTGGGTCCGGAGCTCACCCTGCTGCGGCTCGGCGCCGCGGCCGATCCGGCCGGGCTCGCCGAGGCGGCCGCCCGGCTGGGCATCCCCCTCGAGGTGCTCGACCTGAGCACGGTGCCCGGCCAGCGCGCCCGCTACGGCGCGGACCTGCTGCTGGTCCGCCCCGACCAGCACGTGGCCTGGCGGGGGGGCGCGCCGGAGCACCCCGTGGCCCTGCTCCGCCGGGTGATCGGGCACGACGCCGGGGACGACTGTGCCGGGGCGGCAGCGGTCCGACCCACCGCGTCGGCCGCCCCGCAGCCCGCCTGAGCCGCCGGTCGGCCGCTCCGCCTCGCCGGTCGGCGGCTCAGCGGCGCCGGTCGGCGGCTCAACCGCGCCGGTCGGCGGCTCAACCGCGCCGGTCGGCGGCTCAACCGCGCCGGTCGGCGAGGAAGGGGAACCGCTCGCGGGTGGCCGCCACCTCGGCGGCGTCGACGTCGGCGAGCACGATCGTCTCCACGCCGGCCGCGGTGGCCAGCAGCTCGCCGCTCGGGCTGACGATGCGGCTGTCGCCGGCGTGCTCGACCCCGTCGCCGGCGGTGCCGACCCGGTTGCAGCCGACCACGTAGGCCTGGTTCTCGATCGCCCGCGCCTGCAGCAGCGTCTGCCAGTGGTGCCGCCGGGCGGCCGGCCAGTTGGCCGGCACCAGGTACACGTCGGTGCCCGGTGCGGCGGCCCAGAAGACGTCCGCGAAGCGCAGGTCGTAGCAGATGAACGGGGTGACCCGCAGCCCGCCGAGCTCGACGGTGACCGGTCCGGTGCCCGAGCGGAACCGCTCCCGCTCGGTCGCGAACGGGTGCAGCTTGCGGTAGCGGTGCGTGGCGCCGTCCGGCCCGGCGAGGACGAAGGTGTTGAACGGCAGGTCGCCGTCGGCGTCCACCTCCGGACACGTGCCGGCGACCCACACCCCGTGCTCGGCGGCCTGGCCGGCGAGGAACCGCGCCGACGGCCCGCCCTCGGGCTCGCCGATGCCCGGGGTCATCGAGAAGCCGGTGGAGAAGGTCTCGGTCAGCAGCACCAGCTCCGCACCGGCGCCGACCGCACGGGCCACCTGGGGGGCGAGCCGGGCGAAGTTCGCCTCCCGGTCCTCCCAGGCGATGTCGTGCTGCACCGCGGCGATCCTCATGCCATCCCTCGCAACCGCTCGACGGCCGCGCCGAGCACCTCGTCCCGTTTGCAGAAGGCGAACCGCACCAGGTGCCGGCCCAGGTGCGCGTGCGCCGGGTCGTAGAACACCACACTCGGCACCGCCACCACCCCCGCGCGCTCGGGCAGCGCGCGGCAGAACGCCACCCCGTCGCCGTCCGGCTGCACCGGGCGGACGTCGACCGTGGCGAAGTAGGTCGCCTCCGGGCTGATCACCGGCAGCCCCGCGGCGGCCAGCCCGCCGACGAGCTGGTCGCGCTTGCGCTGCAGGTCCGCGGCGATGCCGGTGAAGTAGGCGTCGGGCAGCCGCAGCCCGGCGGCGATCGCCGGCTGGAGCGGCCCCGCGTTGACGAAGGTCAGGTACTGCTTCGCGGTGCGGACCGCGGCCACCAGCTCCGCCGGGCCGCACACCCAGCCCACCTTCCAGCCGGTGGTGCGGAAGGTCTTGCCCCCGCTGCTGACCACCAGGGTCCGCTCCCGCATGCCCGGCAGCGTGGCCGGGGAGACGTGCTCGACGCCGTCGAACACCAGGTGCTCGTACACCTCGTCGGTGAGCACCAGCAGGTCCGCCGCGGTCGCGACGTCGGCGAGCAGGGCCAGCTCCGCGCGGGTGAGCACCGTGCCGGTGGGGTTGTGCGGGGTGTTGAGCAACAGCAGCCGGGCGCGCGGGGTGACCGCCGCACGCAGCTCGGCCTCGTCGAAGGTCCAGTGGCCGGCCCCGCCCGGCTGCGGGGAGGCGGGCACCGGACGCAGCGGCACCGGGCGCAGCACTCCCCCGGCCATCGCGACGGCGGCGGCGTAGCTGTCGTACATCGGCTCCAGGACGACGACCTCGTCGCCGGGCTCGACCAGCGCCAGCAGCGCCGCGGTGAGCGCCTCGGTGGCCCCGGCGGTGACCAGCACCTCGGTGTCCGGGTCGTAGGTCAGCCCGGAGAACCGCTGCTGGTGCTCGGCGACCGCCTGCCGCAGCTCCGGCCGCCCGGGCAGGGGCGGGTACTGGTCCAGGTCGGTGCCCAGGGCGGCGCGGGCGGCGTCGAGCACCTCCGGCGGGCCCGGCTCGTCGGGGAACCCCTGCCCCAGGTTGATCGCGCCGGTGGCCACCGCCAGCGCGCTCATCTCCGCGAAGACCGTCGTGCCGAACCCGCGCAGCCGGCCGGCCAGCTGCGGTGCGCGCTCCCCTGACCCCATGCGGGCAGCCTCCCAGGTGCCGACCCCCGGTTCAGCCCCGGACCGCACGGGCGGCCTCGCGCACCTCGCCGTAGAGCCGGGCGAGGTCGGGCAGCTGGTGGTGGGCGTTCAGGCCGCTGGGGTTGGGCGCCACCCAGGTCAGCGCGCCGCCCACCCGCTCCGGCTGCGGGCCCAGCGTCGCCTTCGGCCGGTCGAAGGCCACCCGCCAGGCGGTCACCCCGAGCACCGCGAGCACCCGCGGCCGGTACTGCGCCACCAGCGCGGCGAGCTGCTCGGCGCCCTCGCGGAACTCCTCCGGGGAGAGCTCGGCGGCGGTGCGGGTGGGCCGGGCGACCACGTTGGTGACCCCCAGCCCGTACGCCAGCAGCTCGCGGTCCTCGGCCGGCGTCAGCAGCCGGGGGGTGAGCCCGCCCCGGTGCAGTGCGGGCCAGAAGCGGTTGCCCGGCCGGGCGAAGTGGTGCCCGACCTCGGCCGAGCGCAGCGAGGGGTTGATCCCGCAGAACAGCACGTCGAGGTCGGGGGCCACCACGTCGCGCAGCGGCTTGCCGGGCTGGGTCACGACTCGTACCGCAACGCCCGCGCCTCCACGTCGAACAGCACGTCGTCGGCGGCGGCCGGGCTCACCTCGCCACGCCGGCGGGCCTCGAGCACCGCCTCGCGCTCGGCCTCGCTGGCGCGGCCCAGCAGCTCGCGCAGCTGCTCCTCGGCCCGCTCGTCCCGGGTCTCGCCGTCGATCAGCCCCTCGATGGACCGCCGGTAGCCCAGCCGCCCCTCGTACTGCTGCAGGACGGCGTCGCGGACCTCGTCGGGCACGTCGGTGGCCGCGCGCACCTGCTCCAGCGCCGCCTCGGTGATCCGGCGCTGCAACCGCCGCACGTCCAGCTGCACGTCGGCGTCGCTGGCCACGCCCAGCCGGCGGATGAGCGGGGCGAGGGTGAGCCCCTGCAGCACGAGGGTCACGACCACGACCATCAGCGACACCAGGACCACCTCCTCCCGGGCCGGGAACGGCCCGCCACCGTCGACGGTGGCCGGCAGCGCCAGCGCGAGAGCGACCGTGACCACACCGCGCATCCCCGCCCAGGAGGCCACCGCGGACTCCCGCCAGCCGTACGGCACGGCCTGCTCGGTGCGCCGCGCCCGCCGGCCGGCCCGGGCGGAGGCGGCGAACATCGCCGCCGACCGGACGACCACGAGCACCCCGATGACCGCGGCGCCGACCAGCAGCGTGCGGGTGTCGCCCAGCACCTCCGTGCTGCCGAAGACGGTGGTCAGCTCCAGCCCCAGGAACGCGAACAGCAGGCCGCTGACGGCGAACTCGACGTACTGCCAGACCGAGCGGCCCAGCAGCCATCCGGCGGAGGTGACCTCGCTGGTGGCGACGGTGCGCAGGTACAGCCCGGCGGCCAGGACGGCGAGCACCCCGGAGGCGCCGACCTCCTCGGCCAGCAGGTACACGCCGAAGGGCACGGCGAGGGTCACGGTGGTCTCGGTGGCCGCGTCGTGCAGCAGGCCGAGCGCCTTGCGGGCCAGCCAGCCGGCGGCCAGGCCCAGCGCGGTGCCGCCCAGCACGGCGACCAGGAAGCCGACGCCGACCTGGGTCACCGTCACGCCGCCGGCGACCACCGCGGTCACCGCCAGCTGGTAGACGACCAGGGCGGTGGCGTCGTTGAACAGCCCCTCGCCCTCCAGGATCGTGACCAGCCGCGGGGGCAGCTTGAGCCGGCTGGCCACAGCGCTGGCCGCGACCGGATCGGGCGGCGCCACGATGCCGCCGAGCACGATCGCCACCGCCCAGGGCAGGCCGAGGGCGTGCCCGACCACCGCGACCACGGCGGCGGTGAGCAGGGTCAACCCGACCGCGAGGCCGAGGATCGGGCGGGCCGCCGAGCGCAGCTCCCGCAGCGAGGTCGACTGGGTGGTGGCGAACAGCAGCGGCGGGAGCACGATCGGCAGGATCAGCTCCGGCGGCAGGTCCGGTGACGGCACGAACGGGACGACGCCCAGCGCCAGGCCGTAGATGGTCAGCAGCACCGGCTGGGGTATGCCGATCCGGTCGGCCACCGGCGTGAGGACGACGACCCCGAGCAGCAGCAGCCCGAAGACCGCGAGGGAGTCCACGCCGGTCAGTGCCGGACGGTGGTGGCGCCCGGCACCTCGGCCAGCGCGGAGCCGTCGCCGAGGGCGGACTCGGGGACGACGCTCACGCTGCCGTCGCTCTCCAGGACCACGGCGGCGATCTTCGACAGGTCGCCCTGGCCGCTGGCCCGCACGGCCTGGCGGATCTCCGCCTCGCTCATCCGCTGCTGCCGCAGGACGTCCTGCCGCAGCTGCCCGCGGTAGAGCAGCAGCGCCGGGTGGGCGGTGACCCCGTCGCGCAGCTGCGGCCGCCGGCTGGTGACCCAGGCGACGACGAACTGCAGCGCGGCGAGCAGCCCCAGCGCCACCGCGCCCTCGGTCCAGGAGACGTCCGAGCTGAGCAGGATGGTGGCCAGCGTGGAGCCCAGCGCCACGGTGACCACGAGGTCGAAGGCGTTGAGCTTGGCCAGCGTCCGTTTGCCGGAGAGCCGGAGGACGACGATGACGGTCACATAGGCGGAGGTCCCGACGGCGAGGATGCGCCCCAGGTCGGACCAGCTGTCGAACCACATGGTCAGCCCGCTACCCGGGATCGGGCGGGTCGCACATCGGCGACCGGCCGACCTGCTGCTCGGGTCAGCAGCTCACCGACCACTCGTGCCCGCAGGAGCGGCAGACCAGCGCCGCCACCCAGGACCCCGGGTCGAACTCGGCCGGGTGGTCGTCGACCTCCGCCGCGGTGCAGGAGGGGCAGCAGGACATCCGAGCGAGTGCACTGGGCTGGGCTCGGCGCTGGCTGGGCGCAGCGAGGAGTTCGGCCATGGGACACCCCCGTGGGCTGTGGGCGGGAGACCGGCTCCCGCCTCGTGATCGGAATCTGCCCTGCTGACCGGCGCGAGCGCATCCGGACACGGCCCCCGTCGTCGGATCGTCATGAGCTCTCAATCCGCCGGTCCCGGGGGCGGCGCCGTCACTCCTCCCCGGCCGGGTGGGTGCGTGGCAACTCCACCAGGCTCCGCAGGCAGTGCTCGCGCAGCGGCTCGGGGAACCCCTCGGCCAGCCGGTAGTAGACGACGCGACCCACCCGCCGGGTGGTGACGAAGCCGGCGGTGCGGAGCAGGCGCAGCGCGTACCCGACCGCGTCCTCGGTCGCCTCCAGCCCCAGGGCGATATCGCCCACGCAGAGCTCCTGCACCTGGTCGAGCGCGTACAGCACCCGGGCCCGCGTGGGATCGGCCAGCAGGCTGAGGACGGCGGTGAGCTCCCCCGCCTCGTCGCGCGAGGGCACCCGCGCTCGCACGGCGGCGACGCGGTCGGGGTCGACGGGGTGCGCGTGGTTCACGACGCGCGGGTTACCCGTGCGGGTGCACGGGTATGCGGCGGCGGTCAGCATCGGGTTCGACGTCGTGGAGGTGCAGGTGTCCGCCTACCTGAGCGCGGCCCTGATGCTCGGACTCGCCGTCGGCGGCGCGCTGGTCGCACACCTGGTGCACCGCCGCACCGCAGTGGCTCCCGGTGCGGTGCCCGCGCTGCCCTTCCAGTCGGGCTGGCGCCCCACCGAGCACGCACTCTCCCGGTTCGAGGCCCGGTACTACCCGCTGACCCTGCTGTTCCTCGCCTTCGACGTCGAGATGCTGTTCATGTACCCGTGGGCGACGGTCGTCGCCACGATCGGCACCTCCGCGATCGTCGAGATGTTCGTCCTGCTCGGCGTGCTCATGGCCGGGGTGCTGTGGGCCTGGCGCGAGGGTGCGCTGCGATGGGCCTGATCACCCGGCTGGCCACCCGGCGCACCGCGGTGCTCGTCACCGAGGCACCCGGCTGGGCAGCGACCCGGTGCGCCGTGGAGCGGGATGCGCGGGACCGGGGCTGGCGGCTGGCGCTCTCCCCCGCGGACGCCGACCTGCTCGTCGTCTGCGGGCGGCCCGGGCCCCGGCTGGCGGCCGCGGTCGACCACGTCTGGACCCAGCTGCCCGGCCCGCGCGCCCGCACGGCCGTGCACGAGCCCGCCGCGGTGGCGGCCGCGCTCGACGCCGCACTGGCCGAGCTCGCCGACGACGCCGGCCAGCGCCGCGACGCGGCGGACCGGCCCGCCGAGCCGGCGCCCGGCACCGGTGCGACCGACCCGGTGCCCGGCGAGCGCACGGCGGAGGGCGGGGACGGCGCGGCGGAGCCGGCCGGCTTCGACGACCCGGGTCCCGACGACGACCATGCGATGGCCGACCACGGCGACATGGACCACGGCGACATGGACCACGGCGACATGGACCACGGCGACATGGACCACGGCGACATGGACCACGGCGACATGGACCACGGCGACATGGACCACGGCGACATGGACCACGGCGACATGGACATGGGCATGCCGATGCCGGGCGGCATCGGGCTGGCCGGCGCCGGCGGCGACGACCAGCTCGCCGACCCCGACGGCCTCGACCTGGACGTGCTGCACCTGCCACTGGGGCCGGTGCTGCCGCACTGGCCCGCCGGCCTGCTGCTGCACACCACGCTGCAGGGCGACCTGGTGGTCGCGGCGACCCCGGAGGTGCTGCCGGCCGACGGGCAGCCCCCGCTCGCGCAGGACGTGCACCGCTCCGCTGCGGGCCGCTGGGACGCCGTCGCCACGCTGCTCGCCCTCGCCGGCTGGACCGACGCGGCGGTGCGCGCCGCCCGGCTCCGCGACGCCGCGCTCGACGGGGAGCTGCACCAGCGGGACGCCGACCGGCTGGCCCGCCGGATCCGGCGGTCCCGGCTGCTGCGCGCGTCGCTGCGCGGGCTGGGCGAGCTGCCCGAAGGTGATGCCCACGACCGGCTGCTGCACTGGCTGGACGGCACGGCCTCCGCCCGGCCGACCACCCTGGGCGACGTCGCCGACCTGGTCACCGGGCTCGACCTGGCCGCCGCCCGGCTCGTCGTGGCCAGCCTCGACCTGGACACCGCGGACCTGGAGACACCCGACCCCGCCCCGGCGGAGGCGGCGTCGTGACGGTCGACCAGGTCTCCTCCGCGTGGGTGCCGTTGGCGGCGGCGCTGCTGCTGGCCGTCGCGGCCGCTGCCGCGTGCCTCGACGGCGCCCTCGCGGCCCGATCGCACGGTCACCGGCCGGCGGGCGGCTTCCTGACCCCGGTCGCGGAGACGGCGCGGCTGTTCCGGCAGCGCCGCCGCAGCACCCTCGCCGCCGACGTCCTGCTCTGGCGGGTCGGTGGCGCCGGGCTGCTCACCGCGGCGCTGCTGATGGTGGTCGTGGTGCCGCTGGGCGGGTGGACGGTCGCCGACCTCGCGGTGGGCGTCGTCTGGTTCAACGCGATGGACGTGCTGCTGTGGGCGGCGATCTGGCTGGCCGGGTGGGGCCCCAACAGCGCCCACGCCCTGGTCGGCGGCTTCCGGTTCCTGGCCCAGGCGCTGGCCTACGAGCTGCCGCTGATGTTCGCGCTGACCACCCCCGCCGTGGCCGCGAGCAGCCTGCGGCTCGGCGACCTGGTCACGGCGCAGCAGGGCCTGTGGTTCGTCGTCTGGATGCCGGTCGCCTTCGTGGTGTTCTGCGGCGCGGTGCTCGCCTTCTCCGTCTGGGGCCCGTTCGCCGCGGCGGCGGGGGCCACGACCGCCGGCGGGGTGC
Source organism: Modestobacter sp. SYSU DS0290 (assembly GCF_054050955.1). Lineage (NCBI taxonomy): Bacteria > Bacillati > Actinomycetota > Actinomycetes > Geodermatophilales > Geodermatophilaceae > Modestobacter > Modestobacter sp. SYSU DS0290. The sequence goes on along the minus strand of NZ_JBJHAI010000026.1, from coordinate 37,931 downwards.
TCGCCGAGACCTCCGGCGTCGACCGCTGGCTGCTCGCCGCCGGCCGCTACGCGCTGCTCACCGCGGGGGCAGCGTTCGGCGCCACCGCCTTCCTCGGCGGTGGCCAGGGGCCGCTGCTGCCGGCCTGGCTGTGGACGCTGCTCAAGACCGCCGTCCTGCTCGCGGTGTTCGTGGCGCTGCGGCGCCGGCTGCCGGTGCTCCGGCCGGAGCGGCTGGTCGCACCCGCCTGGCTGGTCGTGCTGCCGCTGACCCTGCTGCAGCTGCTCGTCGTGTCCGTCGTCGTGGTCCGGGGGTGAGGCAGTGCTGAGCGGGATCGTCTTCTGGGTGCTCGGGGTGATCGCGGTCGCCGCCGGGGTCGCGGTCTTCCGGGTCGACTCGATGGCCCGGGCCACCTACGCGCTCGCGGCGTCGTTCGTCGCCGTCGGGCTGACGCTGCTGCTGTTCGACCTGCAGTTCCTCGGCGTGATCACCGTGCTGATGATGGTGATGGAGATGGCGATCATGGCCATCTACATGATCATGTTCATGGGGATGAACCCCGCGCTCATGCCGATGAGCATGGTGCACGGGAAGCGCCCGGCCCTGGCGGTCTCGATCGGCACCTTCGTCGTGCTGGCCGCCGGTGCGGTGCTGGTGCCCTGGCCCACCCGCCGCGGCGCACCCGCCGCCGACCTGGTGACGTCACTGGGCGAGGCGGTCATGGAGTCGAAGATGCTGGTGATGCTGACCGTGTCGCCGGTCCTCTTCGCCACGATCGTCGCCGCCCTGGTGCTGGCCCTGCCGCGCAGCCGCTACGACCGGATGGGTGCCGACCTGCGCCGGAGGGCGGGCCGATGACCCTGCAGACGGTGCTGGTGGTGGCCGCCGCGCTGTTCAGCGTGGGCCTCTACGGCGCGATCTCCCAGCAGGTCGTCGTCATGGTGATGATGGGGCTGGAGCTGATGCTCAACGGCGTCATCCTGGCCGCGGCCGCCTTCTGGTGGTTCCTCTCCCCCTCCCCCGACGGCCAGGTGCTGCTGCTCGTGGTCATCACCGCGATGACGGTGGAGATGGCGATGGGGTTCGCCGTCGCGACACTGCTGCACCGGGCCAGGCAGTCGGACATGACCGACATGGCCACGGAGCTCTCCCAGTGACCCCAGCCCTGTGGGCGACGGCCGCGCTGCCGGCCGCCGTGGGCGCCGTGCTGTGCGTGCTCGGCCGGCGGGGCGACCGGGCGGCGCTGCCGGCCGGGGTGGCGACGGCCGCGGTCGTGCTCGCGCTGGCGGTCACCGTCGCCCTGGGCCGGCCGGCGACCACCGCCCCCTTCCTGCCGGGCGCGCCGTTCGGGCTCGCGGTCGACGCGCTGGCCGCGGTCGTGCTCCCCGCGGTGGCCGCGGTGGCCCTGCTGGTGCTGGTCTTCTCCGCCGGCGACGTCGACGCCCCCTTCCAACGCGCCCGGAGCCGGTTCACCGGGCAGATGCTGCTCTTCCTCGCGGCAGTGGTCGTCACGGTCGTGGCGAGCACGCTGCCCACCCTGCTGTTCGCCTGGGAGGTGATGGGCGCGACCTCCTACGCGCTGATCGGCTTCCGCTGGCAGGAGCAGCACCGGGTCGGGGCGGGGCTGACGGCGTTCCTCACCACCCGGACCGCCGACCTGGGGCTCTACCTCGCCGCCGGGGCCGCGCTGGCCGGCGGCACCGGACTCGCCCTGGACGAACTGGCGGCGGCCGGCGGTCCGTGGCTGCACGTCGCCGCCGCCGGGGTGCTCGTCGCGGCGCTGGGCAAGGCCGCGCAGCTGCCGTTCACCGCGTGGCTGTCGGCGGCGATGCAGGGGCCCAGCCCGGTCAGCGCGCTGCTGCACTCCGCGGCGATGGTCGCGATGGGCGGCTACCTGCTGCTGCGCACGGAGCCGCTGCTGGCCGCGACCGGCTGGGCCGGCCCGACCGCCGCCTGGGTGGGTGCGCTGACCGCGCTGCTGCTCGGTGCGGTCGCCGTCGCGCAGCGCGACCTCAAGCAGCTGCTGGCCGCCTCCACCGCGGCCCAGCTCGGCTTCGTCGTCCTCGGCGCCGGGGTGGGCTCGGTCGCCGGGGGCACCGCGCACCTGATCGCGCACGCCGCCACCAAGGCGCTGCTGTTCCTGGTGGCGGGGGCGTGGCTGAGCGCGCTGGGCACCAAGCAGCTGACCGCGCTGCACGGCGCCGCCCGGCGCTGGCGCGTGGTCGGGGTGTGCGCCGCGCTCGGGGCGCTTGCCCTGGCCGGCGTCGTCCCGCTGTCGCTGTGGGCCACCAAGGACGCGGTGCTCGCCGGGGCGCGGGAGGAGTCGCTGCCGCTGTACCTGGTGGGGCTGGCGGCCGCTGCCCTGTCGGCCGGCTACGCCGGCAAGGTGCTGTGGCTGGTCTGGCGGCCGGTGCCGGCCGACCCCGCCTACGACACCGAGGAGGAGGGCACCCGCCGGGTCGGCGGACTGCAGCAGGCACCGCTGGTGGTCCTCGCCGCGGGCGCCGCGGTGCTGGGACTGCTCGCCCTCCCGCCGGTCGGGGAGGCGTTGCGCCGCGCCCTCGGCGACACCGGCTCCCCCACCGCCTCGGTCTGGGAGATGGTGCTGTCCGCGGCGCTGGCGGTCGCCGTCGTCCTGCTGTCGCCGAGGTGGCCGTTCTGGCGGAAGGCCGATCGGGTCGGGTGGCTGGCGAACTGGCTGGGGCTGGCCCGCGCCACCGAGCTGCTCGTCGTCCGGCCGGTGCGGCGCACCGCAGAGGTCTGTGCCCGCTTCGACGACCGGGTGCTCGCCCGGGCGACGACCGGGGCCGGCCGGTCGGCGCTGCGCGCCGCTGGCGCCCTGGGCCGGTTCGACGACGGCGCGCTGGCCCCCGTCACCGCGGGCGCGGGCCGGTCGACCGTGCGGCTGGCCGGTGCGACGGGCCGGGCCGACCTGGCCGGGCCCGACCGGCTGGTCCGCGCCCTGGCCACCGGCACCCGGCGGCTGGGCGCCCTGTCCCGGCGCGCCCAGACCGGCCTGCTGCACCAGTACTACGTCCAGGCCGTCGTGGTGCTCGCCGCCGCGCTGGCCCTCCTGCTGGTCGGAAGGTAGTCCCCACGTGCTCACCGTGATCGTGTTCCTGCCGCTGGTCGCTGCGGCGGCGCTCGCCCTGGTGCGGGTGTCCGACAGCACCGCACGCTGGGCCTGGGTGGCGGCGACCGCCGCCGACCTGGCCCTGGTGATCGCGTTGTGCGTCGGCTACGAGACACCGGCCGGCGGCGGCCTGGCACACGAGGTGCAGGTCCGGTGGATCCCCTCGGTCAACAGCAGCTACCACCTCGGCGTCGACGGGCTGTCGCTGCCGCTGGTGGCGCTGACCGCCGTCGTCTTCTGCGCCTGTGCGGTGTACTCGCTGCGCGAGGACCGGCGACCGCGGAAGCTGGCCGCGCTCTTCCTGGCCCTGCAGGCCACCTGCCTGGGTCTGTTCGTGGCCCAGGACCTGATCCTGTTCTTCCTCTTCTTCGACCTCTCGATCGTCGGGATGTACGCGGCGATCGCCGGCTGGGGCCACGGCCGGGACGCCGGCCGCTCGGCGCTGCAGTTCTTCCTCTACACGTTCCTCGGCAGCCTCGCGCTGCTGCTGGGCTTCATCGGGTTGTACCTGGCGGCCGACCCGCACACCTTCGACATCCCGGAGCTGGTGGCCGCCGCGCCGCTGGCCGACTCCCCCGTCGCCGCCGGGTTCGTGCTGGCCGCGCTGCTGGTCGGGCTGGCGATCAAGACGCCCACGATCCCCTTCCACACCTGGCTGCCGCCGGCGCACACCGACGCCTCGGCCATCGGGTCGGCGGTGCTGGCGGCGGTGCTGCTGAAGATGGGCACCTACGGGTTCGTCCGGATCGCGATGCCGGCGATGCCGGACGCCTGGCAGGGCGCGGCCTGGGTGGTGCTCGCCGTGGGCATCGCCTCGGTGCTCTACGGGGCGCTGGTCGCGCTGGCCCAGACCGACCTCAAGCGGATGATCGCCTACACCTCCATCAACCACATGGGGTACGTGCTCGTGGCGGTCGGCGCGGCCGGCCTGGTCGGCAGCGGGACGGCGGCCCGGGAGCTCGCGGTCACCGGCGCGGTGACCCAGATGGTCAGCCACGGGCTGCTCACCGGAGCGCTCTTCCTGCTCGCCGGGGTGCTGCACCAGCGCACCGGCAGCTACGCCATGGGCGAGTACGGCGGGCTGGCCCGGACCGCGCCGGTCCTCGCCGGCCTGTTCGCCGTCGCCGCGTTCGGCTCGCTGGGCATCCCGGCCTTCAGCGGGTTCGTCGCGGAGTTCCAGGTCTTCGCCGGCAGCATCGGGGCGACGGCGTGGGCGGCGATGGCGCTGCCGGGCATCCTGCTCACCGCCGCGCTGTTCCTGCGTGCCCTGCAGCAGGTCTTCACCGGGGAGACCCGCGGCCGGTCGGTCGGGTTCACCGACGTGCGGGCGGTGCAGGCGGCCCCGGTCGTCGGGCTGCTCGCGCTCTCCCTGGCCATCGGCGTCGTCCCCTGGCCGCTGCTGGACGTCATCGCCCCGGCCGCGTCCCTCGTCGTGGACCTGGTGAGCCGATGACCGGGGCCCCGCGGTGATCGCCCCGCAGGTGATCGACATGGACCCGCTGGCCCTGCTGCCGGAGATCTGCCTGCTCGCCGGCGCAGTCGCCACCCTGCTGGCCGGCTCGTTCCTGCCCCAGCAGCGGCAGTGGGAAGCCCGGCTGGTCGCGGCCGCCGCCCTGCTCGCCGCCGGCGTGGCCGCGGCGCTCGCCCTGGGCGACCCGGCACGGACGGTGTTCGGCGCCTTCGTCCTCGACACCCCGACCGGCATCGCCCGGTTGGTCGTCATCACCTCGACCCTGCTGGTGATCGGCCTGGGGGTCGAGGAGCTCGCCGGGCAGGTGCGCGAGAGCGAGACCTACGCGCTGCTGCTGCTCGGGTCGCTCGGCGCGGTGGTGCTCGCGGCCACCGACGACCTGCTGGTGCTGGCGGTCGGGTTCCTCCTGTCCAGCATCCCGCTGTACGCGCTCGTCGGGCTGGGCCGCACCGCCCGGGCCGCCGAGGCCGCGCTGAAGACCTACCTGCTCGGCGCGCTGTCCGGCATCCTGCTGCTGCTGGGCTGCAGCGTGCTGTTCGGCGTGGCCGGGAGCACCGCCTACGCGGGCCTGGCCGACGGGCTGGCCGGCGCCCCCGCGGCCGCGGTCGCCGTCGGGGCGGTCGGCGTGCTGGGCGGCCTGCTCTTCAAGGCCGGCGGGGTGCCGCTGCACTTCTGGGTGCCCGACGCGACGCAGGGCGCGGGCACCGCGGCGGCGGCCTTCCTCACCACCGTGCCGAAGGTCGGGGCCCTGGTGGCGACGGCGCGGCTCGTCGACGTGCTGCCCGGCTCGCTGCCCTGGCCGCTGCTGATCGGGGTGCTCGCCGCGGTCACCATGACGCTGGGCAACCTCGCCGCGCTCGGGCAGACCGACGCCCGCCGGCTGCTGGGCTGGTCGACGGTGAGCCAGGTCGGGTACCTGCTCATGCCGGTGGCCGTCCTCGACGCCACCGACGCCGCGGTGCCGGCGCTGCTGACCTACCTCATCGGCTACGCGGTCTCCAACCTCACCGCGTTCGCGGTGCTCGCCGGCGACCCGCGGACGACGGCGCTCACCGACTCCCGGGGCCTGGCGCGGCGGCGCCCGGGGCAGGCCGCCGCGCTGGTGATCGCGCTGCTCAGCCTGGTCGGCACCCCGCCCACGGCGGTCTTCCTCGGCAAGCTGACCGTCTTCACCGCCACGTGGGACGGCGGCCTGGCCTGGCTGGTGGTCGTCGCCGCGGTGAACACCGTGGTCAGCCTGGCCTACTACCTGCGGTGGCTGGTGCCCGCGCTGTCCCGGGACGACGGGCAGGCGGACGCCGGGCGCGACGAACGGGGCGACGTGCCGGAGCCGCCCGACCGCCCGTGGGCGCGGGGCGCCGCGGCCGCCGGCGCGGTCGGGGTCCTCGCCGTGGGGCTCGCCGCCGGGCTGGTGACCGCGCTCGCCGGGGCCGGCACGCCGGGCTGAGGGCCACCGGCGAACCCGAACGGGTGGCATGCCCCCCGTTGCTTGCACGCCGTGCAACAATGCACGTCGTGCAAGGATCTCCCGGGCTGCGCGAGGCGAAGAAGACGGCCACCCGCCGCCAGCTCCGCGCCGCCGCCACCGCCCTCGCCCTCGAGCACGGCCTCGACGGCGTCACCGTCGAGCAGGTCTGCGCCGCCGCCGGGGTCTCCCTGCGCACCTTCTTCAACTACTTCGAGTCCAAGGAGGCGGCGCTCCTCGGCGAGGACCCGTCCTCCGGCAGCCCGGAGGCGCGGGCCGCCTTCCTGGCCGGCGGCCCGACCGGTGACCTGCTGAGCGACCTGCTCCTGCTGCTGGACCCGACCGAGCTGGTCGAGCAGGAAGGTCGGGAGGGCCTGCTGCAGGCGATGCAGCTCGCCCAGGCCGAGCCCCGGCTGCTGGCCGGCCACATCGCCCGGGAGATCGCGCACGAGGCGGAGATCGCCGCGCTCGTCGCCGCCCGTCGGGGTCTGCCCGAGCCCGACCTCGGCTGCACCGCGCTGGCCACCACCGCCCAGGCGCTGCTCCGCCTGGCCGGCCGCAGCTGGATCGACGCCGACGACGGCTCGCCCCTGCACAGCCACATCGACCGGACCCGGGCCGCCTACGTCGCCGCGCTCGCGCCCCGCCCGCCCGTCACGCCCTGACCCTCCCGAGGAGACCCGTGTCCACCGCGACCCCCGCGCCCGCCGGCGCCCCGCCGATCGTCCTGACCCGACGGCGGATCAACCTCATCTTCTCGGCGCTCGTCGCCGGCATGCTGGTCTCCAGCCTGGACCAGACGATCATCTCCACCGCGATGCCGACGATCGTGGGCGACCTGGGCGGCGTCTCCCAGATGGCCTGGGTGACCACCGCCTACCTGCTGGCGAGCACCCTGGTCATGCCGGTCTACGGCAAGTTCGGCGACCTGTTCGGCCGGCGCACCCTGTTCCTGGTCGCGCTGGGCCTGTTCACCGTGGCCAGCGTCGGCGCCGCCCTCTCCCCCAGCTTCGGCGCGTTCGTCCTCTGGCGCGGGGTCCAGGGCCTCGGCGGCGGCGGGATGATGATCCTGTCCCAGGCGATCATCGCCGACATCGTCCCGGCGCGGGAGCGCGGCAAGTACATGGGGCCGCTCGGTGCGGTCTTCGGCCTCTCGGCGGTGGCCGGGCCGCTGGTCGGCGGGTTCTTCACCGACCACCCCAGCCTGGGCTGGCAGTGGTGCTTCTGGATCAACGTGCCGATCTGCGTGGCCGCACTCGTCGTCGCCTGGTTCGCCCTCGCCCTGCCGCGCAAGCGGAACACCGAACCGGTCGACGTGCTCGGCGTGATCACCCTGTCCTCGGCGACCGCGTCGCTGATCTTCTTCACCGACCTCGGCGGCAGCGACGGATGGACCGACCCGCGGACCCTCGGGCTGATGGCGCTGTTCGCCGTCTCCGCGGTCGCGTTCGTCCGCGTCGAGCTGCGCGCGGCCCAGCCGATCATCCCGATGTCACTGTTCCGCAACCGCAGCTTCGTGGTGGCCACCGCGCTGGGCGCCGCCGTGGGGCTCGGGATGTTCTCCGCGGTGGCCTTCGTGCCGACCTTCCTGCAGATGGCCTCGGGCACCTCGGCGGCCAACTCCGGCCTGCTGATGCTGCCGATGATGGGCGGCCTGTTCATCACCGCGATCGGGTCGGGCATCGCGACCACCCGGACCGGCCGGTACAAGGTCTTCCCGGTGGCCGGGGTGGCCACCGTCGCCGCGGCCATGGCGTGGATGACCACGCTCAGCGGGCAGACACCGGTGTGGGTGGTCGGCACCCAGCTGTTCGTCATGGGGCTGGGGCTCGGCCTGATCATGCAGATCGTGGTGCTGGTCGCGCAGAACGCCGTCTCGGCGCGCGACATCGGCTCGGCGACGGCGACCAACAACTACTTCCGCGAGGTCGGCGCAACCCTCGGTGTGGCGGTGTTCGGCACCATCTTCACCAGCCGGCTGGCCGACAACCTGGGTGTCGCGCTGACCGCCAACGCCGAGGAGGCCGCGGCGGCGGGGATCGTCTCCCCGGACACGCTCGTCCCCGCGGCGGTCCAGGCCGCCGGTGAGCCGCTGCGCGAGGCGATCGTCGCCGCCTACGCCGACTCGCTGGCCCCGGTGTTCGGCTACCTGCTGCCCGCATTCGGCATCGCCCTGGTGCTGGCGCTGCTGATCAAGGAGATCCCGCTGTCCGACGTCGCCGGGATGGTGGCCCGGGGCGAGGCGGTCACCGACGAGCGCGACCTGCCCGCACCGGCCGGCGGCACCGGGCACACCCCGTCAGCGGACGGTGGCCCGGACGTGGTGGTCACCGGCTCCGCGCCCGAGCAGGACGCTCAGACGCCGGCAGCCCACTCGTAGCGGCAGTCGCGGCAGCGCAGCCGCGACCACCAGGCCGGGTCGTCGCCGGGGTCGCTGACCTCCTCCGGGTCGTGCGCCCCGCACCCGGGGCAGCTCCGCCGGGCGCTCACCGCGCGCCCACCCCGGCAGGCGGGTGCAGCAGCACCAGCTCCCGCCCGGTGGCCGACATCGCGTCCTGCAGCGAACGGAGGGCGTGCAGGCCGTCGTCGTCGACGTCCTGCACCCCCGCCAGATCCAGGGTCACCCGCCGGTGCCCGCGGCCCTGCAGGACCAGGACGGCGCCGTGCATCAGGTCGGCGCCCTGCACGCTGAGCCGCCCACCGGCGCGGATCGCACCGGCCTGGGCGTCGACGAACTCCAGGTAGGCCGCCCCCGGCTCGTGCACGGACCCGGTCACGCAGCCACCCGGGGCCGCCGCGGTTCGACCTGCAGCACGTGCTGCAGCCCGGTGCGGCGCAGCACGTCCTGGGTGCGTCGGTCCGCACCGCGCAGCACGACGGCACCCCCGCGGGCGCGGCAGATGCGGTGCGCCCACAGGAAGCTGGCCAGCGCCGGGCTGGCCAGGTGCGGCACCTCGGTGAGGTCGACGACGATCCGCCGCGCGCCGCCGAGCAGCGCCTGGTGCAGCAGCCACCGCACGTCGGCCAGCCCGTCGCACACGTCCGCCTCGCAGAGGTGCACCAGCCGCTCGTCGCCCACGGCCTCGTCCGGTCGCCCCGAGTCCGGTCGCCCCGAGTCCGGTCGCCCCGAGTCCGGTCGCCCCGAGTCCGGTCGCGCAGTGGTCTCGCGGGCTGCGGTGCTGGTGGTCATCCGGTCCTCCTCGGGCCGCCGCGGGGCTCGGTGCGGTCAGTGGTCAGCGTGCCCGCGGGGGGTGACGATCGACCCATCCGTTCGTTTGCGATCCGATGACGACCACCCCGCGGCGACGTCGCTCACCGGCGGCGATGGCAGCATGTCCCCCGTGCCGCCGCGTCTCCTCGTCGTCGAGGACGACGACCACATCCGCACTGCGCTCCGCTGGGCACTCGAGGACGAGGGCTACCTGGTCGAGGAGGCGGTCGACGGGGAGGACGCGGTTCGCCGCGTCGCCGCCGCCGTCCCCGACCTGATGCTGGTCGACCTGATGCTCGGTGCGATGGACGGCTTCGCCGTGATCCGCGAGGTCCGGCGGGAGCACGACCTCCCGATCATCGTCGTCAGCGCCCGGGCCGACACCCACGACATCGTCGCCGCGCTGGAGGCCGGTGCGGACGACTACGTGACCAAGCCCTTCCAGCTCAAGGAGGTCACCGCCCGGTTGCGCGCGCTGCGCCGGCGGGTGTCCAGCGGTGCCCCGCGACCGGGTACGGCGGAGCAGCCCACGCCGGAGGCGGTGCTGGACTCCCACGCCGACGCGCCGCTGGTGCTGCGCCAGGAGGCCGGCACCGTGCACCGCGGCGAGGAGCAGCTGGCCCTCACGCTGACCGAGTTCCGGCTGCTCTGCGAGCTGGCGTCGGTGCCCGGCCGGGTGCTCAGCCGCCAGGACCTGCTCAGCCGGGTCTGGGAGCACGGGTTCTTCGGCGACGAGCGGATCGTCGACGTGCACGTGCGGCGGCTGCGCACCAAGATCGAGCTGGACCCGGGCAACCCGCAGGTCGTGGTCACCGTGCGCGGGCTGGGGTACCGGCTGGACGTGCAGTGAGTCTGGGCATGCAGTGAGATGGACCCAGCGTCCACGGGGGCTGCGCGCCCGGATCGTGCTGGGATTCGCCGCGGGCACGCTGCTGGTCTCCGCGGTCCTGGTGGTCACCACCTTCGTGCTGGCCCGCAACTACCTGCTCGACCAGCGGGAGCGCTCCGCCGTCCGGCAGGCGTTCTCCGACGCGAGCCTGCTCCGCAGCCGGCTGTCCACCGCCGGCACCGAGGTGGGTGACGTGCTCGGCGACCTGGTGCCCTCCGGAGGCGCGGACGTCGTCGTGCGCAGCGGTGGCTCCTGGTACTCCTCCAGCCTGGAGGTCGGCGCGCGCGACGTGCCGCCGGCGCTGCAGGAGCAGGTGGCCAGCGGTGAGCCGGCGACCGCACGCACCGACTCGCGGGTCGGGCCGCGGGTGGTGGTCGGCACCCGGCTGCCCGGCACCGACGTGGAGTTCTACGAGCTGTCGGCGCTGACCGAGCTGGAGCTCTCGCTGCGCACCCTGGGAGCGGTGCTCGCCGCCGGCGCGGGCGCGGCCACCCTCGCCGGCGCGGCGTTCGGCAGCTGGGCCAGCCGCCGCGCGGTGCAGCCGCTGGAGCAGGTGGCCGGCGCGGCCACCGCGATCGCCGGCGGCGACCTGGCCACCCGGCTGCCGCCCACCGACGACCCCGACCTGGTGGCGATCGTGGGCAGTTTCAACAGCATGGTCGACGCGCTGTCGGCCCGGATCGAGCGGGACGCCCGCTTCGTGGGCGACGTCAGCCACGAGTTGCGCAGCCCGCTGACCAGCCTGGTGACCACCGTGGAGGTGCTGGCCGGCCGACGCGACGACCTCACCCCGCGGGGGCGTGAGGCGCTGACGCTGGTGCAGTCCGAGCTGGACCGCTTCCGCCGCACCCTCGACGACCTGCTGGAGCTGGCCAAGCTGGACAACGCACGCGACGCCCCCGACGCCGACGCGTCACCCGGGGCGGCCCCGCCGGTCGTGAGCGTCGCGGCCCTGGTGCGGGAGGTGCTCGAGCGCACCGGTCACCCGGTCGACCTGCTGACCGCCGACGACGACCCCAGCACCACCGTCCTGGCGCGCAAGCTCCCGCTGGAGCGGGCGGTGCGGAACCTGGTGGAGAACGCCGACCGGCACGCCGGCGGGCTCAGCGCGGTGCAGGTGCAGCGCCTCGGGGACTCCGTCGTGCTGCACGTCGACGACGCCGGCCCGGGCGTGGCCACCGAGGACCGGGAGCGGGTGTTCGAGCGGTTCGCCCGCGGGCCCCGCGCCGCCCGCGGGTCGTTGCCCGGCGCCGGGCTGGGCCTGGCGATCGTCGCGGAGACCGCCAGCCACCTCGGGGGCGCCGCCTGGTGCGCGCCCAGCCCCGCCGGCGGAGCCCGCTTCAGCATCGCACTGCCGGCGGCGGCGTCGTGAGGGCGCCGCGTCATCTCGCCGCCCTGGCCTGCACCGCGATCGCCCTCACGGTGCCGCTAGCGCTGGCCTCCTGCGGCGTGCCCACCGGTGGGCCGCCGGAGGCGATCCCCACCTCCCAGGTGCCCTCGGCCCTCGCCTCCCCCAGCACCGCGCCGTCGTCGGCCGTGCCGGCGCGGCCGAGTGCCGGCCAGCCACAGGTGTACCTGGTCGACGCCACGGACGTGCTGGTCCCCCGGCCGCGCGCGGTCCCCCCGGGCGGGACCGCCGGTCGACTGGCCGACCTGCTCGGCGACCTCACCGAGGGCCCGACCCGCGCCGAGCGGGACGACCAGCTGTCGACCGCCCTGCCGCCGGGCACCGAGCTGGAGCTGGCCGACCTCTCCGGCACGACGGCGACCGTCTCGTTCGAGGACGACGTCGACGCGCCGTCGGGCCGGGACAGCCGGCGCACGGTCGCGCAGATCGTGCTGACCGCGACCAGCCTGCCCGGGGTGGAGCAGGTGCTGCTGAGCCGGAACGGTCTCCCGGTCGAGGCGCCGCTGCCGTCGGGCGAGCTGACCTCGGCGCCGCTGCGGGCGGAGGACTACGCCCCGCTGCTCACCGCTCCACCATCGTGAGCGGCCGCTCCGCGGAGGGCGCGTCGACCTCCAGCACCGGAGCTGCCCGGGGCAGGCCGCGCTGCTCCCGGTGCGCGTAGAGGACGTCGCGCGGCGGCAGCACGTGCGCCTCGGGGCACTGCAGGGTGCCCACCTCGCCGACGTAGACCGGCGCCGGCCGCTCGGCAACGGCGAAGCGCCCGGCCTGCTCGACGAGCCGGCTGTCGCATCGGGGGCAGTGCAGGTTGTGCACGCTCTGTACCCAGACGGAGACCATGCGTCCACCCTGAGCGGTGAGACGGCGTCCGGGAAGCCCTGCGTCGCGCATGTGGCGTTCCGTCACCCGATCGCAAAGGTGCATCCCCTGGTGGGCGGGGTAGCGCAGCCGGGACCGCGTGGCCGGCGCCGTCGGCCGCACCGTTCGGACACCAGGAGGACCGCATGACCGTCGCCGCGCAGATGCTGGACACCTACCCCAAGGACCTCGGCGGGATCGACCGGGAGAAGCTGCTGGCGTGCATCGAGGCCTGCTTCGAGTGCGCCCAGGCCTGCACCGCCTGCGCCGACGCCTGCCTCAGCGAGGACATGGTCGCCGAGCTGACCACCTGCATCCGCACCAACGCCGACTGCGCCGACGTCTGCGACACCACCGGCCGGGTGCTGTCCCGGCACACCGGCTACGACGCCAACCTGACCCGCGCGGTGCTGGAGGCCTGCGCCGCCGCCTGCCGGGCCTGCGGCGACGAGTGCAGCCGGCACGCCGAGATGCACGAGCACTGCCGGGTCTGCGCCGAGGCCTGCCGCCGGTGCGAGCAGGCCTGCCGCGACCTGATCGCCTCGCTCGGCTGACCGCGCCGCGCGCCGCTACGGTGTGGCGGTGATCACCGTCTGCGGGGAGCTGGTCGTCGACCTGATCCCGGCCGCACCGGCCGCCGGGGACACCGCCGCGCCGGGCACCCGGCCCGACTCCCCTCCCCCGCCGCAGTACACCGCCTTCCCCGGCGGCAACGCGCTGAACGTGGCGGTGGCCGCGGCCCGGCTGGGCGCCCCGACGCACCTGATGGCGCGGGTCGGCGCCGGGCCGTTCGGGGAGCTGCTGCGCGGCCACGCCGCGCGCAACGGCGTGGCCACCGACGCGCTGCTCCCCGCCGGCGACCCGGTCAGCCTCGCGGTGGTCGCGCTGGCCGAGGACGGGTCGGGCAGCTACTCCTTCCACACCCGGGGCGCAGCCGACTGGCAGTGGACCGCCGAGGAGCTGGACCGGGTCTGGCCGGCCGGCACCCGGATCGTGCACGTCGGGTCGATCTCCAGCTGGACGCCACCGGGGTCCGAGGCGATCGCCGGGCTGGTCGCCCGGGTCCGCGCGGAGGGGACGGCGCTGGTCAGCTTCGACCCCAACGTCCGGCCCACGCTCACCGACGACGCCGAGGCCGTCCGCGCGCGGGTCACCCGCCTGCGGCGCACCGCGGACGTCGTCAAGGTCAGCGCCGAGGACCTGGCGTGGCTGGAGCCCGGCGCCGACCTGGACGAGGCCGCCACCCGCTGGGCGGCCGAGGGGCCGGCGCTCGTGCTGGTCACCGACGGCGGCCGGCCGTTGCGCGCCGCCCGGCCCGGCGGGCCACTGCTGCGCCGGGAGGTGCCGGCGGTGCGGGTGGTCGACACCGTGGGCGCGGGCGACAGCCTCGCCGCCGGGCTGTTCGCCGGGCTGGTGCGCACCGGCGTGCTCGACCGGCCGACGCTGCTCGGCCTCCCCGACGCCGACCTCGTCGCGCTGCTGGACGACGCGGCGCTGGTCGCCGCGCTCGCCTGCACCCGGCCGGGCGCGGACCCGCCGACGCTCGCCGAGCTCGAGGCCGCCCGCGGCTGAGGCCGCCGGCGGCGGTCAGCCCATTTCCCGCCCACCGACCACGAGACGGTCCACCCGCAGCTCGCCGAACTCCGCCCGGCGGACGGTGAGCCGGCCGATGCGCAGCAGCCCGATCGCCAGTGCCCCCACCGCGAGGCCCCCGGCAGCGAACGAGCCGACGGCGAGCGCACCGACCGCCCAGCTGCCCACCGCGAGGCCCCCGGTCGCCGTCGCCCCGGACGCCACCCGGCGGACGGCGACGTCCCCGACCACCACGTCCCCGACCTCCCGGGCCCGGCACTCCGCATTCCGGTCCATCCCGAACTCCCTCCTGGAACCGCGGTCGCGGCTGCCCGTCCGAGGATGCCGCCGATCCGCGCACCCGGGAAGCGCCCGTCCCACGGGCCGCCGCGCCGAGGGTCCCGGGTCCGCGGCTCCGCCGCGTCCGGGAACGGGCACCCCGGGCTCCCCGCACCGCAGGAGCAGTGCCAATCTGGGCGCGATGAGCAGCCGCGCGCCCCGCACCGACGCCACCGAGCCCGCGCCTGCGGCGCCCTCGCCGCTGGCCGGCATGCGCCTGACCGAGCTGCTCGGTGAGGTGCAGGAGCGGCTGGCCGCCGTCGCCCGCTCGCAGGAGCGGGTCCAGGACCTGCTCGACGCCTTCCTCAGCGTCTCCAGCGGCCTGGACCTGGACGCGACCCTCCGGCAGATCGTGGAGGCGGCCACCGGGCTCGTCGACGCCCGCTACGGGGCGCTGGGGGTGCTGCGCCCCAGCGGTGGGCTCGGCGCGTTCATCACCGTCGGCATCGACGAGGAGCTGGCGGCCCGGATGGGCCACCTGCCCGAGGGCAAGGGCGTGCTCGGTCAGCTGATCACCGCCCCGCGCCCGCTCCGCATCACCGACCTGAGCACCCACCCGGCCTCGGTCGGCATGCCGGCGCACCACCCGCCGATGCGCAGCTTCCTCGGCGTCCCGGTGCTCGTCCGCGGCGAGGTGTTCGGCAACCTCTACATGACCGAGAAGCGTGGCGGCGCCTTCACCGCCGAGGACGAGGCGGTGCTCACCGCGCTCGCCGGCGCGGCCGGCATCGCGATCGACAACGCGCGGCTCTACGCCGAGGGCGAGGTCCGCCGTCGCTGGCTGACCGCCGTGGCCGACGTCCGCGCCGCCCTGCTGGGTGGCCTCTCGCCCGAGGCCGCCTTCCAGCTGGTGGTCGACCGGGTCGCCGAGCTCACCGACGCCGACGGCGCCTGGCTGGTCCGCGCCACCGACGGCGCCGACCGTTTCGAGGTGCAGGCCCAGCGCGGCGAGGACCTCCACGGCCTCGCCGGCAGCACCGTGGGGCTGGCCGACAGCCCCGTCCTGGCGGCGGTCGCGGAGGCCGACGGCGTGGTCACCCTGGACGTGTCGGGGCTGGATGCCGCCGGGCCCGGCACGCAGCCGTCCTGGGGGCCGGTGATCGCCGTCCCGCTGCGGGGCGCCGACAGCCAGACCGCGGTGGTGATCGCCTGCCGCCGCGGCGGGCGCGACCCCTTCGACCCGACGCTGGGCCCGCTGATCAGCTCCTTCGCCGACCAGGTCGCGCTGGCGCTGGACATGGCCGTGCGCCAGCAGGTGGCCCGTCAGCTCGACGTCTACGAGGACCGCGACCGGATCGCCCGGGACCTGCACGACCACGTGATCCAGCGGCTGTTCGCCGCCGGGCTGAGCCTGCAGGCGGCGACCGGCCGGGTCCGCGACCCCGCCGTGCAGCAGCGCCTGCGCGGGGTGATCGACCAGCTGGACGAGACGGTCCGCGACATCCGCACCACCATCTTCGACCTGCACACCACCGACGGCGCCGACCACGCCGACAGCCTGCGGCGGCGCGTGCTGGACGTCGTCACCGAGGGCACCGGCGACGGGCTGCACCCGACGGTGCGGATGTCCGGCGCGGTCGACAACCTGGTCACCGGTGAACTGGCGGTCGACGTCGAGGCCGTGGTCCGGGAGGGCGTGAGCAACGCGGCCCGGCACTCCGGCGCGCGGCACGTGACGGTGACGCTCGACGTCGCCGACGAGGTGGTGCTCGAGGTGGTCGACGACGGGCGCGGCATCGGCGCCACCGTGGCGCGCAGCGGTCTGCGCAACATGCAGGAGCGGGCCCGCCGGTGGGGTGGGCACAGCGACGTGGTGGCGCTGCCGGAGGGCGGCACCCGGCTGCGCTGGTGCGCACCCCTGCCGGTCCCCGGCCGCGGCTGACCCACCGCGCGGCAGCCGCCGGCCGGGCAGGACCCCCGCCGGGTCGGGACCTAGGACCCGGGTGCCGCACGGCCCGACGGGGCACAGTGGAACGGCAGACGATCGTGCACGGCACGGTCGACCGCCCGCGCGCCCAGGAGGAACCCGTGACCGACCGCGTCCTCGAGGTGCTCAGTGACGCAGAGTGCCGGCTGCTGCTGCAGACCGCCGCCATCGGGCGGATCGCCTACACCGAGGGGGCGCTGCCGGCGATCCAGCCGGTCTCCTTCGCCGTCGTGGGCGCGGAGATCGTCATCCCCACCCGCCGCGGCAGCAAGGTCGCCGCCGCGAGCCGGGGCGCGGTCGTCGCCTTCGAGGTCGACGAGCACGACCGGGCCGACCGCACCGGGTGGAACGTGACCGTCGTCGGCGCCTCCCGGCTGATCGGCGACCCGGTGGAGGTCGCGGCGCTGGACGCGACCGGCGCCCGCGCCTGGGCACCCGCCGACGACCCCTGCTACGTGGCGATCGGCACGACCCTGCTCCGGGGCCGGCGCATCACGCTGGGCACCGCCACCACGCCCGCGACCAGGCCGGTCACCGCGCCCCTCGCCGGCGCCTGACCGACACCGGCCGATCAGCGGCGGGGCACCCGCTGCGCCACCGGGCCCGAGCCGCCGCGCAGCTCGGTGGCGAGGATCGCCGCCTGGGTGCGCCGCTCCAGGCCGAGCTTGGCCAGCAGGTGCGACACGTAGTTCTTGACGGTCTTCTCGGCCAGGAACATCCGCTCGCCGATCTGCCGGTTGGTGAGCCCCTCCCCGATGAGCTCGAGCACGGTGCGCTCCTGGTCGCTGAGCTTCGCCAGCGGCCCGGCCGGCTCGGCGGCCCGGCGCATCCGTTCCATCACGGCCGCGGCGGCGGTGGGGTCGAGCAACGAACCGCCCCCGGCGACGGTGCGCACGCCGGAGACCAGGTCGTGGCCGAGGATCTGCTTGAGCAGGTAGCCGGCGGCGCCGGCCATGATCGCCTCGAAGAGCGCCTCGTCGTCGCTGTAGCTGGTCAGCATGATGACCGCGAGGTCGGGCATCCTCGAGCGGAGCTCGCGGCAGACGCTGACGCCGTCGCCGTCCGGCAGCCGCACGTCGAGCACCGCGACGTCCGGGCGCAGCGCGGGCACCCGGGCCAGCGCCTCGGCGGCGTTCTTCGCCTCGCCCACCACGGTGATGCCCGGGTCGGTCTCCAGCACGTCGGCGACGCCCCGCCGCACGATCTCGTGGTCGTCGAGCAGGAACACCCGCACCGGGGTGGTCGCCGCATCCGTGCTCACCAGCTGCCTGCCTCTCCCGCACCGGTGTCTCCGGGCGCGCCGGTCCCCCACGCTAGAGGCTGGGGTCCGTGCTGCACACGGGTCGAAGGTCCCGGGCAGCGACGCCCCCGGCCACCGCACCACGCGGCCCGACGGTGCAGGCTGGAGCCGGACGGGCCGACCGCACGGCGAGGAGGAGACGATGGACGAGCACCCGGAGCCGGTGTCGCAGCGCGGGCGCGGTGGACGACGGCGACCGGTGTGGCTGCGCCCGTGGGCCGAGCTGACCGACCGCCAGCGGGCGGTGGTGCTGACGCTGGGCTCGGTGCAGCTGTCCCTGGCCGCCAGCGCCTGGGCCGACCTCGCCACCCGGCCGGCGGCCGAGGTGAACGGCAGCAAGGCCCGGTGGGCGCTGGCCATCGCGGTGGGCTGGATCGGTCCGCTGGCCTGGTTCCGCCGGGGGCGGCGCCGCTGACCACCACCGCCGCACGCGACCGGCCCCCGCCCACCTGACGGTGGACGGGGGCCGGCTGTGTGCGGTGGGCCCTCAGGCCCGGGCGGTCACTTCCGGACGTCGATGGTGACCGAGGTGGTCGCGGTCACCGGCGCCCCGAAGGAGTCGGTCATCGACAGCGTGCAGTCGAACGACGCCGTCCCGACCTGCGTGGGCTTGCCGCGCAGGGTGAAGTTGGCGTTCTGGCCGGCCGGGTAGTCGCGGTTGCCGACCTGCCGGGCCGACCCCGGCGCCAGCTCCAGCGTCATCGCCGGACCCGACGTCTGGGTGCAGGAGTACTGGAAGCTGCTGCCCACCAGCACGCCCTTGCCCTTGTTGCCGAACTGCACGACCAGCTGGACGGTCTGCTTGGCGTTCGCCCGCACGACCGGCCCGTTGTTGATCTGCTGGTACACCCGGGTCGTGGTGGCCGGCGGGGTGACCACCACGTCGAACGTCCCGGGGGTGGCCTCGTTCCCCACCCGGTCGGTGGCGGTGCAGGTGACCGTCGTGGTGCCGATCGGGAACAGCGCGCCCGAGGGCTCGTCACAGGTCGGCACGAGCGCGCCGTCGCGGGTGTCGCCGGTGACCGGCGGCGTGTAGGTCACCTCGGCACCGTCGACGCCGGTGGAGGTGGCCCGAACCGGGTCCTTGGCGGCGATCCGCGGCGGCGAGACGTCCGCCGGGCGGGCCGGCAGCCGGCTCGGGTCGACGATGCCCCAGTAGGCCGGGGTGACCTGCAGGTCGTCGTCGAACGGCGTCGGCTGCTCCCACGGCCGGGCCGCCGGCCAGGTGCGCAGCCAGCTGCGGGCGTTGCTGATCCCCCACACGGTCACCGACTCGATGGAGTCCGAGTGGTCCCGGAACACGTCGAAGAGGTCACGCCAGTAGTAGCCCAGCTCGGCAGCCGCGTCGGCGTCGTCGGCGTAGGCCGGCGAGTGCTGCGGCACCGTGCCGTTGCTGACGTCGGCGCCGTTGTTCTCCTTGGAGTCACTGACGTCGAGCTCGGTGATCGCCTGCAGCAGCGGGCGTCCGGTCTCGGCGCTGAGCCGCTCCACCCCGGCGAGGGAGTCACCGACCCACTCCACCGGGCGGGCGAAGTCGACGTGCACCTGGTGGCCGACGCCGTCGATCGGCACGCCGCGCTGGATCAGGCTGCGCACCAGCTCCAGGTAGTCGGCGCGCTTCTCCGGCATCTCGGTGTTGTAGTCGTTGATGAACAGCTCGGCGTCCGGGAAGTACCGGTCGGCGAGCCGGAACGCCTCGTCGACGAACTCCTCACCGAGCACCTGGAACCAGCGGCTGTCGCGCATGTCGTGCGGGTTCGCGTTGTCGCCGTCGTTGATCACCTCGTTGACGACGTCCCAGGCCCAGATCGGGCTGTCACCGTCGGGGTACCGCGCGTTGACGTGGTCGGCGATCCCCTTGATGTGCGCCTCCAGCCGGGCCCGCAGGAGGGCCTGGTCGGCCGGGCTGCTGGTCAGGTCGCGGTCGCCGTCCTTGAAGAACCAGGCCGGGGTCTGCGAGTGCCAGGCGAGCACGTGGCCGTAGACGTCGACGCCGTTGGCGTCGGCGAAGTCCAGCAGCCGGTCGAGGTTGGTGAAGTCGAACGTCCCCTCGGTGGGCTGGACGACCTCGGGCTTGCCGTCGTTCTCCGGGGTGATGGCGCCGTAGTGCTTGGTCACCAGCTGGGCGGCCCGGCCCACGGTCTCCCGGGAGTCGATGGCCACGCCGACGTGCTCGAAGCCCTGGGCGCCGAGCACGTCCTGCAGCGCCGGGACGTCCTGGATCGGGGTCTCGGCGAACGGCGCGACGGTGACGTCGTCGATCAGGAAGCTCTTGTTCGCGTCACCCTCGACGTACAGCTGCGCCTTGTCGATCGGCGCGCCGAGGGTGTAGGTGCCCTGCAGCCGGGTCCAGGCGGAGTCGGTGACGACCGCGCTGGCGCCGCCGATGTTCTCGTAGTTCGTCTGGCTGCCGCGGTCGCGCTGGATCGAGGCGCGCAGCGACGCCGACCCCTGGCCGGGGGCCAGCTTGGCCCAGACGGTCACCTGCACGGTCTCGCCGACGGCCAGGTTGCGGGTGACGTCAACGGCCGGGCCCTGCCAGTTCTGCAGCCGGTTGGTGGCCAGCAGGCTGGCCGAGCCGCCGTGCGCGTCGCTGGTGGTGCGCTCGACCCTCGCGTCGCCGCGCGGGCCCCAGCCCTGCAGGCCGGACTCGAAGTCGGTCGTCAGCGGGGCGAGCGTGCCCGGCTGCTGCGGCGCGGCCGCCTCGCCGGTGATCGAGACGTCGTCGAGGAAGAACGCCTGGGTGGCGTCCGGGCTCTCGAAGTAGGGCTCCAGCTGGCTGACGCCGCCGGCGAACTCGTAGGTGCCGCCGACCTTGGTCCAGCCGCTGTCGGAGACCGCCACCTCGAAGGCGACGGAGTCGTAGGCGGTGGCGCCACCGGTGGGCGTCCGGGCGACGCTGAGGGTCACCTCGTCCGTGCCCGAGCCCGCGGGGAGCTTGACCCAGCCCTCGATGGTGTACCGGCCCGCGGGCATGAAGCCGCGGGCATCGATGCCGGGACCCTGCCAGTTCTGCAGCCGGCCGGTGACGGCGAGGCTCGCCGCGCCCGTGCGGGCCTCGTCGGTGCTGACCGCGACCTTCGCGTCACCGCGGCCGAACCAGCCGTCGGTGCCGGTCTCGAAGCCGGCGGTGTGCACCGTGGTCGGTGCGGCGGTGGCCGCGGGCGC
Source organism: Modestobacter sp. SYSU DS0290 (assembly GCF_054050955.1). Classification (NCBI taxonomy): domain Bacteria; kingdom Bacillati; phylum Actinomycetota; class Actinomycetes; order Geodermatophilales; family Geodermatophilaceae; genus Modestobacter; species Modestobacter sp. SYSU DS0290. The sequence goes on along the minus strand of NZ_JBJHAI010000026.1, from coordinate 17,214 downwards.
GGCGACCACGCCGGCCCCCGCCACCAGGCCGAGCATCGCTGCTCCGCCGGCCAGACGTCGTTGTCTCATGTGCGTGTGTTCTCCTCGGGATGGATCGCGCAGCCACTGTGCTTCCGGATGGATCCCGGGCGGTTATCGGAACTTTCCGGTACCGCACCGACCGAAGTGAAGCTCACCACTTCGGGGGAAGTCAACAGACCGCGGGCGGCCGGTTCGCGGTGAACGCGGCGTGTCGGCGGCGCGGCGGCGGCGTGTCGCCGGCAGGGCGCGAATGACCCCGGACACGACCGAGCCCGGCCCCGCGCGGGCGGGACCGGGCTCGGTGGTGCGCAGCGGGCTGCGTCAGGCCGGCTGCAGCACCTTGTTCTCGAAGAGCGCCAGCGCCGCCGCGGTGTTCGAGGCCGCGACGAAGTAGGTGTCGTGCACCCGCGTGATGTCGTCGTTGAGCGCACCGCGCATGATCAGCCACATGATCATCTCGATGCCCTCGGAGCCGGCGAGCCGGACGTAGTCCTCGCGGGACAGCGCGGCCAGCTTCTCCGGGTCGGACTGGATCTCGGCCAGGAACTGGCGGTCGAAGTCGGAGTTGATGAACCCCGCCCGGGCCCCGGCCAGCTGGTGGGACATGCCACCGGTGCCGAGCACCCCGACGGTGACGTCCTCCGGGAAGCTGCGGATCGCCCGGCCCAGCGCCTTGCCCAGCGCGTAGCAGCGGGCCGCGGTCGGCTGCGGGTACTGGATGACGTTGACCAGCAACGGCACGACCGGGCACGGCCACGCCTCCCCCGGGTCCGGCGTCCACACCGACAGCGGCACGGTCAGCCCGTGGTCGACCTCGAGCTCCTGGAAGACGGTGAGGTCGAACCCGTCGTCGACCAGGCTCTCCAGCAGGTGCAGCGACAGCTCGGGGTGGCCGACCACCTCGGGCACCGGCCGCTGGCCGAAGCCCTCGTCGGCGACCGGGTAGCGGTCGGCGGTGCCGATGCCGAAGGTCGGCACGATGTCCAGGTCGATGCCGTTGGCGTGGTCGTTGTAGATCACGATCGCCACGTCGGGCTTGTGCTCCGCCAGCCACTCACGGGCGGGCTGGTAGCCGTCGAACAGCGGCTTCCAGTTGTCGTCCTGGGTCTTGTCCCGGTCCATCGCCGCACCGATGGACGGCACGTGCGACGTCGCCAGCCCCCAGATCACCTCGGCCATCAGGACCGCCCTCCCGCGGCGAGCGCCGCCTTGAACTCGTCCTCGGTCATCCCGGTGAACACACCGCCGAGGTACTGCATGGAACGCCCGTCCATCATGGCGAGCTTGTACACGTAGAAGATGCTGCCGCCGAGGTCGATCATCGCCTGCCAGTCACGGTCGGTGACCGCCTTCGTCTGCTCGGGGGTGAGCCCGAACTCCGCGCAGTAGGCGGGCTCGTCGGACAGGAAGCGGTCCCGGGCCTCCTTGGTGCGCAGGCTCATGAACAGCTTGTTCATCCGGAAGCCGCGCCGGCTGGTGGCGCCGTCGAAGATCGGCGTGCCCGGCACGTCGATCTTCGGCCGCGGTGGTGCGCTGCTCTGGTCGGTGGTCATGAGGGCCTCCTCGCCCGTCGGCCGTGCTGCCTGCTGGTGTCCGTGCCGGTGCCGTTCACGTGCGCGCTGCCGTTCACGTGCGCGCTGCCGTTCACGTGCGCGCTGCCGTTCACGTGCGCGCTGCCGTTCACGTGCGCTCCTGGGGGTGGGTGGCCAGCGCCTCGACGTGCACGTCGAGCCAGGGGGCCATGGGCAGCGACATCAGCGCGTCGTGCAGCTCGGCCGGGTCGGCCGCCTCGTAGAGGCCGACCGTGGCGTTGCGACCGGGCACCCGCCACAGCCGCTTGAGCACCCCGGCCTCGCGCAGCTCCATCGCGCGCGCCCGCTCGCCGGCGCGCAGCTCCGCCCGCCGCTCGGGTGGGAAGTCGGCGGGCAGCCGGTTCTCGGACCGGACCAGGAACTCCATCTGCAGGTCTCCTCCCGCTCAGGCCAGCTCGTGCAGCACGTCGGCGAGCGCCTTCGGCGCCGTGACCATCGCCTCGTGCCCGGTCTCCAGCTCGTGCACCGGCCAGCCGCGCTCGCGCGCCCGGTCGGCCTGCGACCGGAACACGCGCATCCAGCTGACGCACTCGATGAACGCGGCCGGCACCGCGTCGGCGGCGCCGGACAGCCGCAGCGGGTCGGTGTAGGTCTTCCACGGGTGCGGGGTCAGCCGGGGCGTGAGCCAGTCGACGTCGGCCTGCTCGGTCACCCCGAGCACCGACAGCTTGCGCACCGGCACCAGCCAGCCGAAGCCCTGCTCGGCCGCGGACTCCGCCCAGTGGTGGGCCACCGTCTCCGGCTGGAGCGACACCGCCGTCTCGCCGTCCACCCCGACGAAGGCGTCGAGGAAGACCCGCCGGCGGATCCGGTCGGGGAGCCGGTCGGCGACCATGCTCACCACGTGGCCGGCGTAGCTGTGCCCGACCAGCACCACGTCGGTGAGGTCGAGCACCTCGATCAGCCGGGCGACGTCCTCGGTGTGGGTGTCCAGCCCGACCTGCGGGGAGAGCAGGTGCGCCCGCTCGGACAGGCCGGTGAGCGTGGGCGTGTGCACCTCGTGGCCGGCGGCGCGCAGCAGCGGCGCGACCCGGTCCCAGCACCAGCCGCCGTGCCAGGCGCCGTGCACGAGGACGAAGGTGCTCATGCCCGGCCCTCCAGCTCGTCCGCGGAGACGTAGGTGACGCCCAGGGCGGCGAGCTTCTCGCGCATCCCGTAGACGTCGAGGCCCAGCACCCCGTCCTGGAACTGCTCGCGCTTGGCCTGCTCGTTGGCCTCCCGCGCGGTGGCCGCCTCGGCCACCTCGGCCGCGTCGGCGCGCGGGACGACGAGCACGCCGTCGTCGTCGGCGACGATGACGTCGCCGGGGTGGACCAGCGCGCCGGCGACGACGACCGGCACGTTCACCGAGCCGGGCGTGGCCTTGACCGTGCCCTGCGCGGAGACCGCCCGCGACCACACCGGGAAGCCCATCGCGGTCAGGTCGGCGACGTCGCGCACCCCGGCGTCGATCACCAGCCCGAGCACGCCGCGGGTGGCCAGCTGGGTGGCGAACAGCTCGCCGAACATGCCGTCGGTCGACGGCGAGGTGGTGGTCACCACCAGCACGTCACCCGGGCCGCACTGCTCGATGCTGGCGTGGATCATCAGGTTGTCGCCGGGCTGGCTGAGCACCGTGACGGCGCGGCCGGCGATCCGGGCACCGGGGTAGATCGGACGGAGCACCGGGTGGGTGAGGCCCCGGCGGCCCATCGCCTCGTGCGCGGTGGCCACCCCCGCCTTGCCGAGAACCGCGACGGCGTCGGCGTCCGGCCGGGGGGTGTCGGTGACGATGACGTGCCGGCTCACCACGGCTGGTCCCCTCCCGTCGGGACGGTGCGCTGCTGGTCGGAAGGCATCGGGTGCGCGCTCTCCTCGGAGTCGGTGTGCCGCCGTCAGGAGTGACCGGTGACACCTCACGCTAGCCCGCGTCGTGCCCAGCGGTATCCGTCGGCGGTCATCTCGTCACCGGGCGGTCCGACGGGTGCCGGCTACGTCATCCGTCGTGATCAGCTGGGCGGCGGGATGAGCCCGTCGCGGATGGCCAGCAGCGCGGCCTGCGTGCGGGAGGTCAGCTGCAGCTTGGAGAGCACGTTGCTCACGTGCGTGCGGGCGGTGCGCTCGCTGATCACCAGCCGGTCGGCGATCTCCCGGTTCGAGTGCCCCTGGGCGACCAGCACCAGGATCTCCCGCTCGCGCACGGTCAGCGCCGCCAGCCCCACCTGCGGCCCGGACATCCGCCGGGTCAGCTGCCGGGCGACCGCGGAGTCCAGGTGCACCTCCCCCGCCGCCGCGGCCCGCACCGCGGCGACCACCTCCGCCGGCTCGGCGTCCTTGAGCACGTAGCCGGAGGCGCCGGCGGCCAGCGCCGCGTGCACCCGCTCCACCTCACCGAAGCTGGTCAGCACCACCACCGCGACGCCCGGGTGCACCCGGGCGATCGCCTCGGTCGCCTCGATGCCGCCCATCCGCGGCATCTGCAGGTCCATCAGGACGACGTCCGGCAGCGGGGCACCGGTGGTCTGCCGCTGGGCCAGCTGGGCCAGCGCGTCCTGGCCGTCGCCGGCCTCGGCGACCACCTCCAGGGCGGGCACCGCGTCGACGTAGGCGAGGATCCCGCGGCGGACGACGGCGTGGTCGTCGACGACCATCAGCCGGATCACCCCGGCCCCCGGCGCAGCGGTCTCCTGCGCACCCCGCTCCTGCGTGCCGCGCTCCTGCTCGCTCACTGGTCCAGTCCTCCCCGTGTCCGTTCTGGCAGCTGCTCGACAAGCGGCAGCGTGAGCCGCACCTGCCAGCCACCACCGTCGCGTGGCCCGGCGGCGCACCGCCCGCCCCACCGCTCGGCGCGCTCGCGCATCGAGACCAGTCCGAGCGTGGGGCCGGCCGGCGCCTCGGCGGGGCCGCACCCGTCGTCCAGCACGGTCACCACCAGGCAGTGCTCCACCGGGTCGAGGCCGAACCGGATCTCCACCGTGGACGCGCGGGCGTGCTTGACCACGTTGTGCAGCGCCTCCTGCACCACGCGGTAGACGTCCTCCTGCACGGTCAGCTCCCAGGCGGGCTCGACGTCACCGTCGGCGAGCACCTCGATGACCAGGCCGGTGCGCACCTCCACGCTGTCGGCGTGCGCGCGCACCGCCTCGACCAGGCCCCGGTCGGCCAGCTCCAGCGGGCGGAGCTCGAAGACCAGCCCGCGCAGGTCCGCCAGCGCGCTCTGCGCCAGCTCGGCCAGCTCGCCGGCGGCGGCCCGCACCCCGGCCGGGCCGGCGTCCCCGGCGTCCAGCTGGGCGCGCAGCGCGCCGGCCTGCAGCCGCATGGAGAACAGCTGCTGCACCACCGAGTCGTGCAGGTCGCGGGCGAGCCGGCGCCGCTCGTCGGACTCCGCCTCGGACCGGGTGCGGGCCAGCAGCGCCGCGATGTGGATGGCGACCGCCGCCTGGTCGGCCATCGCCTCGAGGAACGCCAGGGAGCTGGCGCTGGGGTCCTCCCCCGGTCGGTAGTAGGCGTTCATCACCCCGACGGTGCGCCCGCCGACCACGAGCGGGACCGAGGCGAAGCTGTCCCAGTCGGGGGTGTCCATCACCCGGTGCAACGGGGCCCACCGCGGGTCGGCCATGATCACCGGCTTGCGGTGCCGGACCACCACCGGCCGGCCGGTCTCGAAGGCGTCCATGAACCGGACGTGGGCGCCCAGCCGGCGCACCGCGGACAGCCGCTCGGTGAAGTCCGGGGCGTCACCGAACCCGGCCATGCCCAGCACGCGCACCTCGGCCCGCGGGTCGTCCAGGGCGAAGATCTGCACCGCGCCCAGCTGGGCGGTCCGCACCACCTCCTGGGCCACCGCGTCCAGCGTGGTCCGCAGCGAGCGGACGCCGGCGACCCGCGCGGCGGCCCGGGTGATCGCGGTCAGCCGGTCCTGCTGGCGCAGTTCGTCGGTGACGTCGCTGAACCAGACCGCGGCGTGCCCGTCGGGCAGCGTCGTCAGCCGGTACTCCAGCGTGCGCCGCCGGCCGTCCGCGGTGGTGACCGTGAGCAGCGCGCCGCTGCCGTCGGGCACCCCGAGGCCGGCCGCCGAGGTGCCGAACGGGACGAAGCCCGGCGGCAGGTCCCCGTCGGCCAGGCCGAGGATGGCGCGGCCGGCGCGGTTGACCCGCACCAGCCGGCCGGCCGGGTCCAGCACGCCGAGGCCGTCGGCGGACACCTCGACCAGGGCGACCAGCAGGTCCTGCGCGGTCTGCTCCTGCGCCGCCGTCCCTGCGCCCATCGCCACCCACCCCCAGCTCGGGTCCGGCCGCACCGGTGCGGCCGCACGCCCAGAGCGTGGCAGGTCGGCCGTCGCAACAGGACGGGGTGTCACCCCGCGGGGGTCCGCCACCGGCCGGTCACCCCGCGACGAGGGCGGTCGCCGGGGCGCCGGTCCGGGTCCGCGACCCCCGTCCCGGACGAGCAGGCGTGCTGGCGGGTGCAGCCACGGGCGTGCTCCTCTCGGCGGGGTCGCTGAACCGATGCAACCGCGGGTCCGCCCCGGCTGTCCCGCGCCCAGCGGCCCGACCCGGCTACGTCATCCGTCCAGCCACCGGGCCCGTCGCCGGCCGCGCGACCCACCGGCCCGGGACGGATGACGTAGCCGGACCGGCCGGGCCGCGAGGCGCAGCGGACAACTGTCCGATCCGCCTTCCGCGCGGGCGCCGGGCTGCCTACGGTGGAGGGGAACCACCCCGGGCCGCACGTACCGGCCCAGGTCACCGACGACCCCCGGGAGCATCCGTGCCGTCCCTCGCAGACCTGCCCGAGATCACGACCGACCTCTTCATCAACGGAGAGGTGCACACCGCCGACGACTCACTCCAGGTCATCGACCCCACCGACGGCGTCTCCATCGTCGGCTACGCCGCGGCCGCCAGCGCCAAGCAGGCCGAGCAGGCCGTCGCCGCCGCGCACCGCGCCTTCCCGGCCTGGGCCGCCCGCACCCCGGCCGAGCGCGCCGAGCTGATCACCGCGGCCCTGGCCCCCCTCGAGGCCGACCGCCCCGCGACCGCCGAGGTGCTCACCCGGGAGAACGGCAAGATCCGGATGGAGTCCTTCGTCGACTCCATCGTGTTCGCCCACCGCTTCGGGCTGGCCACCGCGCTGGTCGACGAGGTCGACCGGGTCGTCGAGCTGCCCGGGCCGCCGACCGACCTGCGCATCTCGTACCTGCCGCTGGGCGTCGTCACGATCATCGTGCCGTTCAACTGGCCGCTGGCCATCCTCGCCGCCTCGCTGCCCCAGGCGCTGCTCGCCGGCAACACCGTGGTGGTCAAGCCGCCGCCGTCCTGCCCGCTGGCCACCGTGCGCACCGTGCAGCAGGTCGCCGAGCTGCTGCCCCCGGGCGTGCTGAACGTGGTCACCGGCGCCGACGCCGAGATCGGTGCGGCGCTGATCAAGGACGACCGGGTCAAGAAGGTCTGCTTCACCGGCAGCCCCGGCGGCGGCAAGCGCATCATGGCGATGGCCAGCGAGTCGCTGACCCGGGTGGCGCTCGAGCTGGGCGGCAACGACCCGGCCCTGGTCCTGGCCGACGCCGTCCTCGACGACGACGCCTTCCAGAAGCTGTACAGCGGCACGTTCGACTCGACCGGCCAGATCTGCATGGCCGCCAAGCGCATCTACGTGCACCGCTCCCGCTACGACGAGGTCGTCGACGGCCTGTCGGCGGCGCTGTCCGGCGTCCGGCTCGGCCACGGGCTGGACGAGGGCGTGAACATGGGCCCGCTGCACAGCCCCAAGCAGAAGGAGTACGTGCAGGAGCTGGTGGACTCCGCCCGCGCGGCCGGCTTCGAGGTGCGCGAGTTCGGTGAGGCGGCGCCGGGTGCGGACGTCTCCCGGGGCAACTTCCTGCGCCCCTCGCTCGTGCTCGACCCGAGCGACGACGCCCGCGTGGTCGTGGAGGAGCAGTTCGGGCCGACGATCCCGATCCTGCCCTTCGACGACGAGGAGGACGCCATCGCCCGGGCCAACGACACCTGGTCGGGCCTGTGCTCCTCGGTGTGGACCGGCGACCGGGATCGCGCCGCCGCCGTGGGCGCCCGGCTGCGCACCGGCTACACGTTCGTCAACTCGCACGGTGCCGCGGTGCTCGACGAGCGCGCCCCCTTCGGTGGCTTCAACGCCAGCGGGATGGGCCGCGAGCTGGGCATCGAGGGGATCCGCGAGTTCATGGACACCCACTCGGTCGGGCTGCCGCCCCGCTGAGCCCCACCGCCGGGGGGGGGGGGGGGGGGGGGGGGGGGGGGGGGGGGGGGGGGGGGGGGGGGGGGGGGGGGGGGGGGGGGGGGGGGGGGGGGGGGGGGGGGGGGGGGGGGGGGGGGGGGGGGGGGGGGGGCCCCCGCGGCCTCCGCGCCCGCCCCCCCCCCCCCCCCCCCCCCCCCCCCCCCCCCCCCCCCCCCCCCCCCCCCCCCCCCCCCCCCCCCCCCCCCCCCCCCCCCACGGCGGTCAGCGCGGTCCGCAGCCAGTCCGCGGCCTGCCCGGCCGACGCGGGGGTGGGCAGGTGCCTGGCCGCCACGTAGCAGTCCGGCCGCACCAGCAGCACCCCGGCGTCGCCGATCTCCCGCAGGTCGGCCCAGGTGCCGTAGGGGTCCTCGAACGGCTCCCCCGGCCCGATCGACACCGGTGTGATGGTCAGCCCCAGCTCCTCGCCCAGGGCGGTCGCCGCGTCCAGCCACGGCTGCCCGCCGATGCCGGTGACCACGCTGAACCGGCCGTGCCCGACCAGGTCCAGCGTGGACACCCGGTGGCCCGCCCGGGTGACCCAGGTGTGCGGCAGCTTCGCGCCGGGCCAGGTGGTGGGCTGGGCGTAGAGCACCGGGTCGCGCCGGTACCCCGGCATCGGCGTCCCGTCGGGCACGACCGCCCCGGAGGCGTACCGCTGGTTGTGCTCCACACCGTGCGCGTCGAACTCGTGCGCCTTGTAGGCGATCGCCTCGCGCAGCGCCGCCCGCACCTTCTCCCCCTCCGGCCCCGGCGCCTTGCGCAGGGCGAGCTGCCGCTCCAGCCGGTCGACGTCGGTGGTGTCGGTCAGGTCCAGGGCCTCCAGGATGCGGCCGGTGTCGGCGATGCTCTGGTTGGCCCGCTCGACGATCTGCCGGGCGATCGGCGCCCGCTCGGCGTCGTAGCTGTCCAGCAGCCGCGGCGACGCGGTGCCGGCCACCACGTGCGCCAGCTTCCAGGCCAGGTTGTAGGAGTCCTGGATGGAGGTGTTGGAGCCCAGGCCGTTCGTCGGCGGGTGCCGGTGCACCGCGTCCCCGGCGCAGAAGACCCGGCCGCGGGAGAGCGTCGTGGCGAAGTGGTGGTTCACCGTCCACGGCGACCGGGAGGTCACCTCCATCTCGAAGTCGTCGGTGCCCACCAGGGCCACGGCGAGCTCCCGGACGACGTCGTCGGTGAGGGTGGGCGGGCCGGCGGCGACCTCGTAGCCCCACATCAGCATCCACTCGGTCCACGGCTTGATCATCCGGAGGACGCCGAGGCCGACACCCTCCTTCTCCGCACCGGGCTGCAGCATCCAGTAGAGGACCGAGGGCCGGTGCGCGACCAGGTGGGTCAGGTCGGCGGTGAAGACGATGCTCAGCGCACCGGCCACCGCACCGGGGCCCTCGAAGGGCAGCTCGAGGTCGGTGGCGACGGCGCTGCGGGCACCGTCGGCGCCGATCAGGTACCGGGAGCGGATGGTGTGCTCAGCGCCGGTGAGCCGGTCGCGCACCGTCGTCGTCACGCCGTCGTCGTCCTGCACGTGACCGAGGTACTCGGTGTCGAACCGCAGCCGGGCGCTGCGCTCCTGGGCGGCCTTGGCCAGCACCGGCTCGGTGATGGTCTGCGGTGCGTCGAGCATGGTGCAGGGGCTGGCCAGCTCGTAGTCGGCGTGCCGCACCGTGTCGGTGCCCCAGGAGGGGATCCGGCCCAGCTCCTCACCGGCCAGGCTGGTGCAGAAGGTGGTGTTGCCCATCTGCTCCCACGGGGTGGCGAGCGCCATCAGCGTCTCCTCGACGCCCAGGTCGCGCATCGCCTCCATCGTGCGCTGGTTGGTGATGTGCGCGCGGGGGGTGTCCGACAGCCGGCTGTACTTGGTGACGAGCAGGGTCCGGGTGCCGTAACTGGCCAGGAACAGCGCGGCGGACGCGCCCGCCGGCCCCGACCCCACCACCAGGACGTCGGTCTCGACGTCGGCTCCGCCAGCGCTCATCTGCATCTCCTGGGTCGTGGGGGCCTCGCGTACGGCAGTCCGCGATACGGCCACCCCAGGCCTACCGATGCCCCCACCGTGTGTCAAGGGTCACAGCTGAAGGCCCCACCCGCGCCGACGGCCCGGTAGTTGAACGGACGACTGTCCGTTGCGGCGCCGCCAGGGGTGACCGGCGGGTCGGCCCGTGCCATCCTGAGCGCTGCCGGACGACGGAAGGGGGCCACCGATGGCGGGGCGCGGCAGCGGACCGGACTTCGTGGAGGCCCTCGCCCGGGGGCTGGACGTGCTGGCGTGCTTCGGCGCGGACCGGCCGACGATGACGCTGAGCGAGGTGGCCACCGCGGCCGGGCTCGCCCGGCCCACCGCCCGCCGGCTGCTGCTCACCCTCGAGGAGCTCGGCTTCGTCCGCACTGCCGGGAACGGCTTCTCCCTGACCCCGAAGGTGCTCACCCTGGGCATGGCCTACGTCGGCGCGCTGGGCCTGTGGGACATCGCCCGCCCGCACCTCGAGCGCCTGGTGGCGCAGACCGGCGAGTCGTCCTCGATGGCCCAGCTGGACGGCTCGGACATCGTCTACGTCGCCCGGGTCGCCGTCCCGAAGCTCATCGCGCTGCGGGTGGAGATCGGCACCCGCTTCCCCGCGGCGCAGACGTCGCAGGGCAAGGTGCTGCTGGCCGCCCTCTCCCCCGCCGAGCTGGACGCCGTGCTCGCCCAGCCCAGCCGGGCCGGGTTGCCGCCCTACATCGGCTCCTCGGCCGAGCAGCTGCACAGCGAGCTCACCGAGGTGCGGGCCCGGGGCTGGGCGCTGGCCGACGAGGAGCTGGCGCCCGGGGTCCGCTCGGTCGCCGTCCCGGTGCGCGACGGCTCGGGCGCCGTCCGGGCCGCGATGAACGTGACCGTGCACGCCGCGGAGACCAGCACCGACCGGCTCCTCGGTGAGCACCTGCCCCGGCTGCTGCGCACCGCCGGCGAGGTCAGCGCCGAGTGGGCGCTGTGGCAGTCCCGCCCGCACGTCGAGGTGCCGCGCACCGCCGAGGTCCGCGGCACCGCCTGAGGGCGGAGATGGCCATCTCCGCCCTCAGGCGGGTGAGGTCAGGCGGGGACGAGCACCTGCCGGCGGCCGCCACCGGCTGCCGTGGCCGCCCAGGCCTCGGCGGCGCGGTCCAGGGGCAGCACCTCGTGCTCGACGCCGAGCGCGCCGGCCGCCGCGTGCCCGAGCACCGCCGTCAGCGCGCCGGCCCGCTGCTCCGGGGTGAGCGCGTTGTTGGTGTAGCCCAGCACGTCGGCGGAGCGGCTGCGCAGCACCGCGGAGGAGAACTCCGCGGAGTCCGCCCCCGAGCCGCCCAGGTTCACCAGCCGGCCGCCGTGCGCCAGCACCCGGCTGGCCGCGGTCGCCGCCTCGCCGAAGACCGGGTCGACGACGACGTCCACCGCGCCTCCGCAGGCGGCCCCGAGCCGCTCGGCGAGCGCGGCGGCGCCCCCGCCGGTGCGCACCACCTCGTCGGCGCCGGCCCGGGCGGCCCGGTCCGCGGCGGAGTCGGAACGGCACAGCGCCACCACCCGGCGGGCACCCAGCACCCGGGCGGCGCCGACGGCGACCTGACCGACCGCACCGCCGGCGCCGAGCACCAGCACGGTCTCGCCCGGCTGCAGCCGGGCGCGCCAGGTCAGCGACATCCACGCGGCGACGGCGGACAGCCCCAACGCGGCGACGGCCGGGTCGGGCACGCCGTCGGGCACCGGCACCACGTCGGCGTCCGGGACGGCGCAGCGTTCGGCCAGGCTGCCGTCACCGGGCGCCATGCCCGCGGAGGTGGCGACCCAGACCCGGGTGCCGGGCGCCCAGGTGGCCGACTCCTCGACCACGCCGACGCCCTGCACCCCCGGAACGTAGGGCGCCGCCGGGCGCCCGAAGTAGGAGGTGCCCGAGGCGCACAGCAGGTCCAGCGGGACCACCGGCGCCGCCGTCACCCGCACCGCCGTCCGGCCGGGGCCGGCTCCCGGGGCGGGGTGCTCCCCCACCGCCGGTGGCCGGCCCGGCTCCTGCACCAGGACCGCGCGCACGTCAGGTCGCGATGTCCGGGTAGGGCATCGAGATGTGCTCCATCGCCCTGCCGTAGGCCTTCTGGTACTCCAGCGGCCCGTGGTCGCGCTCGAACATGGCGATGAACAGCGTCAGCGTGAGGAACGGGTGCGCCCCCAGCTGGAACAGCGCGACGTGGTCGTGCTCGCGCAACGCCCGCCGCTCCTCCTCGGTGAACGCCAGCCAGGTCGTCTTCTCGTCGACGATGCAGTTGAGCAGCTGGTTCGCCCGCTCGCGCTCCCACCACACGACGGTGCCGGCCGGGTCCTCGCGGTAGCGCTCGACCAGCTCGGGGTCGCGGTCGACGGTGTAGAGGAACTTGTCCAGCAGGTACTTGCTCACGCCGACACCCCGCCCGTGCTCGGCACCCCGTTGGGGTACCAGGTGAAGTACGCCTCCATGGTGTGGAACAGGTCCAGCGTGTCGACGTGATCGGCCTTCTGGCCCTCCCCGGCGACGCCCATCATCAGCATGAAGTCCATGAAGCCGTGGGTGGCGTTGCCCGGGTGGTGCAGCGACTCCAGCGAGACCTCCGCCAGGCAGCCCTCGATGTCGCCGCTGGCGATCCACTCGACGGCCTTGCGGTCGAACTCCGGGTCGGGCCCGTGCTCACCGAACTGGCGCGGCCCGCCGAGCTCGAGGCTGAGGTGGCCGGTGCCGATGATCGCGACCCGCTTGTCGGACTCCCAGGACTCGACCCAGGTGCGCAGCGCCTTGCCGAGCTGGACGAACCGCTTCGGCTGCGGCAGCGGCGGGGCGAAGATGTTCGTGTAGACCGGCACGATCGGCAGGTCGGCCTCCGGCCGCAGCGCGATGATCGGGCAGGTGACGCTGTGGTCGATGCGCAGCTCGTTGCTGAACGCCAGGTCGAACCCGTCGTCCAGCCCGGTGCGCAGGATGTGCGCGGCCAGGTCCTCCTGACCGCGCAGGGTCATCTTCGGCAGGCCGAACTCGCGTTCCTCGTTGTACCAGTTGGCGTCGAAGAAGGGCGCCTTGCCGACGAGGAACTGCGGCATGTTGTCCAGCCACAGCTGGTGGAAGTGGTCGCTGCCGACCATCACCAGCACGTCGGGGTCGGCACGGTCGAGCGTCTCGGCGAACGCCTCCTGCTTGGCCACCCACTCGTCGGCGAACGGCGGCCGGTCGGCACCGGTCGACGTCTTGGCCCGGTAGTAGAACGGGTGGTGGGTGGACGCGATGACCGCGGCCAGCTCAGCCATGAGTACCTCCGTTGGTCTCAGTGGGAGGAGGAGTGGACGGAAGAGCGTCGGGGACGTACGGGTCGGGGTCGACGGACCGGTTGTTCAGGTCGACCGAGAGGAAGACGTCGTTGGCCACCGGGTGCCGCAGCTCCTCGGCGAGCTGGCCGATGAGCCCGGCGGTCCGGGCCAGCAGCGCGAAGCCGCGCAGCAGCTCCAGCGGCAGGCCCAGGTCGGCCAGCGCGGCGCCGCAGACACCGGCGCCGTTGAGCGGCAGCGTCCTGCCGAGCACCTGGGGGTGCACCCGCCCGATGGCGGCGAACAGCGACAGGTGCGGGCCGTAGAGGCCCTCCTCCGCGGCGATCTCGAACAGCCGCGGGGTGCGCGGGTCGCCCTGCTTGTGCACGTGGTGGCCCAGGCCCGGCACGAACCGGCGGGCGGCGCGCTGCGCGGTGACCGTCTCCAGGGCGAGGGCGTCCCAGCCGGCGTCGTCGGTGGGCAGCGCGCCGTCCACGCCGGTGAGCACGTCGTGCAGGAAGCGGCCGCAGTCCTCGGTGACGCCCAGGAACCGGGAGCCGCCGCCCAGCAGCCCGGCGGCCAGCGCCCCCTGCACGGAGTCGGGGGCGGACAGCCAGGTGAGCCGGGTGACGATCGCCGTGGGGGTGAAGCCGTGGTCGGCGAGCGCGGCCAGCACCGACTCGAACACCCGGGTCTCCCCCGGCGTGGGCCGCCGCTGGGTCGCCAGCCAGAACGCCAGCTCGCCGAAGCCCACCGAGCCCATCACGTCACGGGCCAGGTCGGTGCCGAGCAGGGTGATCGACTCCAGGCTCGAGGCCCCCAGCGCGGTCGGGTACTCGGGGCGGTCGCTCATCGCGCGTCCTCCTGCGAGGTGGTCAGCCAGCGCCGGATCTCCGCGCCGTGCTCGTCGAGCCCGGGCGGTGGCAGCCGGTAGCCGGCCGGGGTCTCGGAGAACGTGATCGGGTTGCGCACCGAGGGGACGGCCGAGCTGCCGTCGCCGACCGACACGACCGGGTCCAGCCCGATCCGCTCGGCGAACGCGACACCCTGGTCCACGGTGTTGATGGGACCACACGGGACGCCCGCGGCGATGATGTCGGCGAACCACTCGTCCTTGGTGCGGGTGCGCAGCCGCTCGACCAGCAGCGGGCGCAGCTCGTCCCGGTTGGCGGTGCGGTCCTCGTTGCGGCTGAACCGCGGGTCGTCGGCCAACTCCGGCACGCCGAGCACCTCCACCAGCTTGCGGAACTGCCCGTTGTTGCCGGCGGTGATGATCAGGTCGCCGTCGGAGCACGGCAGCGGTTCGTAGGGGAACAGGCTCGGGTGACTGTTGCCCATCCGGAAAGGCACCACCCCGCCGGCCACCACCGCGCTGGCGTGGTTGACCAGCCCGGACAGCGCGGAGGACAGCAGGTTGACCTCGACGTGCTGGCCGCGGCCGGTCTCGTGCCGGGCGTTGAGGGCGGCGAGGACGCCGATGGTGGCGTGCAGCCCGGCCATCACGTCGAACACCGAGATGCCCGCGCGGTAGGGGTCACCGTCGGGGTCGCCGGTGAGGCTCATCAGCCCGGAGATCGCCTGCACGATGAGGTCGTAGCCGGGGAGCTCGGCGCCGCCGGGCTGGCTGCCGAAGCCGGTGATCGAGGCGTAGACGACGCCGGGGTTGTCCCGGGAGACCGTCTCGTAGTCCAGCCCGAACCGGCCGAGACCGCCGGTCTTGAAGTTCTCGATCAGCACGTCGGCGCGGCGGGCCAGCTCGCGCGCGGCGGCGACGTCCCCGGGGTCCTTGAGGTCCAGGGCGATCGACCGCTTGTTGCGGTTCACGCCCAGGTAGTACGTGGAGACCCCGTCGCGGACCGGGGGCTGCCAGGTGCGGGTGTCGTCACCGTTCGGGCCCTCGACCTTGACCACCTCCGCGCCCAGGTCGGCGAGGAGCATGGTGGCGTACGGGCCGGCCAGGATCCGGGAGAAGTCGGCGACCAGCAGGCCGCTGAGCGGGCCCTGCTGACGGACCGGGCGGGGTTCGGCGCCGGGCAGCGCGGGGTGCTCGGGCATCGGGTCAGGCACTCCTCGACGGTGAGGGCCGCCATGCGGACGGCCGTCCGGCGGACGTTCGGAGTCTTCGACGGCCCGCCGCCCGTGTCAACCCCGTCTCCGGCCCGGATGCGCCCGCGCGCGAGGGGCCCACCTCCCCTTGACATGTGGCGGGCGCCACGAACAAGGTGGGCCCGATTGTGGTGACCGTTGGACGGACGCCCGTCCGCAAGCCTGGACCCCTGGAGGAACCGTGTCCGATCCCGACACCGGAGTCGTGGACCAGCCGGCCGGCCGGCCGGTCGTGCTGCGCGGCGGCACCGTGCTGACCATGGACGACGCGCACACCGTGCTGCGCGAGGCCGACGTCCTGGTGGTCGACGACCGCATCGCCGCCGTCGGCCCGGCCCTCGAGGTGCCCGCCGGGACGCTGGAGATCGACGCCGCGGGCGGCATCGTGATGCCCGGCATGATCGACACCCACCGGCACATGTGGCAGACCGCGATGCGCGGCTACGGCGCCGACTGGACGCTGACCCAGTACTTCGTCTGGTACTACCTCGAGCACGGCAAGGCGTTCCGCCCCGAGGACGTGCACGCGGGCAACCTGGTGTCGGCGTGGGACGCGCTGGAGGCCGGCGTCACCACCACCGTCGACTGGTCGCACGGCCTGCAGACCGTCGACCACGCCGAGGCGGCCGCCGACGCGCTCCTCGCCGTCCCCGGCCGGTTCGTGCTGGCCTACGGCAACATCCAGGCCGGGCCCTGGGAGTGGACCGCCGACCCGGCCGTGCAGGGCTTCCTGAACCGCCGCCGCGACGAGGGCCGGCTCGGCCTGCAGCTGGCCTTCGACGTCACCGGCGACCCGACGTTCCCGGAGAAGGCGGCGTTCGAGGTCGCCCGCGAGCTCGGCCTGCCGGTGACCACGCACGCCGGCGTCTGGGGCGCCACCAACGACGACGGCATCCGGCTCATGCACGAGCACGACTTCATGACCCCGGAGACGGTCTACGTGCACGCCGCCACCCTGACCACCGACTCCTACCACCGCATCGCCGCGACCGGCGGCTCGATCTCGGTCTCCACCGAGTCCGAGCAGAGCGCCGGGCAGGGCTACCCGCCCACCTGGCAGGTGCGCCGGCACGACATCCCGGTCTCGCTGTCGATGGACACCAGCGTGTGGTGGAGCGGCGACCTGTTCTCCGCCATGCGGACGACGCTGGGCGCGGACCGGTCGCGCGAGCACCTGGAGGCGCACGCCAAGGGCGAGACCGTCACCCACGTCCACCTGCGCGCCGAGCAGGTCGTCGACTGGGCCACCCGCGGCGGCGCGAAGGCGCTGGGCCGCGAGGACCTGGGCAGCCTCGAGGTGGGCAAGAAGGCCGACGTCGTGCTGATCAAGAACGACGCGTCCCCGGTGTCCTTCCCGCTGCTGAACCCCTACGGCCACGTGGCCTTCCAGGCGCAGCGGGGCGACGTGCACACCGTGCTGGTCGACGGCCGGGTCGTGAAGTCCGCGCACCGCCTGGTCGGCGCGGACCTGCCGGCGGTGCGCCGCACCGTCGAGTCGACCGTCGAGCACCTGCGGTCCACCCTCGGCGAGGAGGTCTGGGCCTCGGGCATGAACCCGGACCTGCCCGGCGACGAGGTGCTGGACAACCCGTACACCTACACCGAGTACAAGTCGCACTCCACGCACGGCGCTCGGGGCGGCGTCTTCGGCGAGCCCTCGGACGACGTCCACCGCACGCACTGACCTCCGCGACCCCGCCCGCGTCGGACCCCGGCGCGGGCGGGGTTGCGCTCAAGTGCAGGTGAGGAGGTTGGCTGCCCGGGGACGTCGGTCGCACCGGCCGGCGCCGTCCGAGAGGAGCTCTCCGATGCCCCGACTCCGCGCGCTGTTCTCGCGCACGACCGTGTCGGCCCACTGCGACCTGCCCTGCGGCGTCTACGACCCGGCCCAGGCCCGCATCGAGGCCGAGTCGGTCAAGGCCATCCAGGAGAAGTACCAGAGCAACGAGGACCCGGTCTACCGGACCCGGGCGATCATGATCAAGGAGCAGC
>NZ_JBJHAI010000025.1:0-54487 GCF_054050955.1 Modestobacter sp. SYSU DS0290 | reverse complement strand
CCCCCCGCCCCGCCCCCCCCCCCGCCCCCCCCCCCCCCCCCCCCCCCCCCCCCCCCCCCCCCCCCCCCCCCCCCCCCCCCCCCCCCCCCCCCCCCCCCCCCCCCCCCCCCCCCCCCCCCCCCCCCCCCCCCCCGTCGCCGTCCGCGGCCCCGGTCGCGCAGCGGCAGCCGGACGGAGACGATGATGTTGAGCACTGCAGCATCCCCGTCGCCAGTGAGGTCCCCATGCGCCTGCCCATCACCCCCGCCGAGATCGCGCCCCGCATCGCGACCGGCGCGTTCATCCTCAACTCCGGCCTGGGCAAGCGCAGCGTCGACGGCGGCACCGCCGCCGGGCTCCACGGCTTCGCCGCCGGCGCCTACCCCTTCCTGAAGAAGGTGCAGCCGGCCACGTTCGCCAAGGCGCTGTCCACCACGGAGATCGCGCTCGGGGCCGCGCTGCTCACCCCGTTCGTCCCGACCGCCGTCGCTGGCGCCGCGCTGACCGGCTTCTCCGGTGGCCTGGTCGGGCTGTACCTGCGCACCCCCGGCATGACCAAGCCGGGCCGCAGCGTCGCCCCCACGCAGGACGGCCTGACGATCGCCAAGGACGTGTGGATGCTCGGCATCGGCCTCGGCCTGCTGACCCAGGCGCTGACCGGCCGGTCCGAGCGCGCCGCCGCCCGGCAGAGCGCCCGTCGCGCCACCGGCAAGGCCGCCCACCGGGGCAGCCGCACGGCCGGCCGGAAGGGCGCGAAGCTGGCGGCGGCGGAGAACCGGGCGCTGGCGCGGGCCGCCGCCTCCGCCGGCGCGGTCACCGCCCGCGCCCGCGACGCCGTCGCCGCCCAGTCCTCCGCCGCCCAGTCCTCCGCCGCCTAGGTCGACACCTCCCGGACGAGGTCGGCCAGCACCGCGGCCACGTCGTCCGGATGCGTGTGCGGGGTCATGTGCGCCGCTCCGGGCAGCTCCAGCAGCCGGCCACGCGGTGCGGCCTCGGCCAGCGCCTGGGCCCAGTCGTGCGGGCACAGCGCATCGGCGCTGCCCCGCAGGACGACGACGGGCACCGGCACCCGGGGCAGCCGCTGGTCCAGCCGCTCGCCCGAGGTCGCCCGCCACAGCGCGGACATCCGGGCCGGTCCGGTGGTTCCCCACTGGGCCAGCAGGAGCGGCACCTGCCACCACGGCTCGTGGACGGCGGTGCGCAGCCACCGCCCGGCGAGCACCCGCAGCCGCCGGGTCCGCGGGTCGGGCGTCGGGCCCAGCAGGAGCACCGCCACCACCCGGGGATCGCGCTCGGCCAGCGCGGCGACGACGCCGCAGCTCTGCGAGTGGCCCACCAGCACGACACGCCCCGCCGGCAACCGGGCGGCCAGCTCCGCCACGAGAACGGCAGGCGGCGGTACCGTTTCCCGCCGGCCCAGGCCGGGCAGGTGCACGACGGCCCCGCCGATGCGGCCGCGCACCCGTGCCGAGGACCGGTGGTCCAGTCCCAGACCCGGGACCCACACCACACCGGGAACCGGAACACCCGCAGCGCCCTCGCTGCTGATCCTCATGAGACCCCGGATGCCCCGGCAGGGTCACCCCGGCGTGGGGTGCCGACCGGCGGCAGGACCGGAGTGGGAGGATGAGTCATCATGACGACATCAGGAGGCAGTGTGACCACCGCAACCCCGTCCACCGGACAGCGACCCCGCGTCGTCATCGTCGGGTCCGGGTTCGGCGGTCTGTTCGCCGCCCAGCGCCTGAAGAAGGCGCCCGTCGACGTGACCCTGATCGGGAAGACCACGCACCACCTCTTCCAGCCGCTGCTCTACCAGGTCGCCACCGGCATCCTCTCCGAGGGCGAGATCGCCCCGCCCACCCGGGAGATCCTGAAGAAGCAGGACAACGCCCGCGTGGTGCTCGGTGAGGTCACCGACATCGACCTGACGGCGAAGACGGTCACCTCGACCGTGCTCGGCCGCACCACGGTGCACCAGTACGACGAGCTCATCGTCGCCGCCGGTGCCGGCCAGTCCTACTTCGGCAACGACCAGTTCGCCGAGTTCGCCCCCGGCATGAAGAGCATCGACGACGCGCTGGAGCTGCGCGGCCGCATCTTCGGCGCCTTCGAGCTGGCCGAGCTGGCCACCGACCCGGCCGAGATCGACCGGCTGCTGACCTTCGTCGTCGTGGGCGCCGGCCCGACCGGCGTGGAGATGGCCGGGCAGATCGCCGAGCTGGCGCGCCGCACCCTGCGCCACGACTTCCGCCGGATCGACCCGACCAGCGCGCGGGTCATCCTGCTCGACGCCGCACCGAAGGTGCTGCCGCCCTTCGTCGACAAGCTCGGCCAGAAGGCGCACAAGCAGCTGAACGAGATCGGTGTCGAGGTCCAGCTGGGCGCCATGGTCACCAACGTCGACGCCGACGGCATCGTGGTCAAGGACGGCGACGGCCACGAGCGCCGGATCAACGCCGCCACCAAGATCTGGGCCGCCGGCGTGCAGGCCAGCCCGCTGGGCAAGCTGCTCGGCGAGCAGTCCGGTGCCGAGGTCGACCGGGCCGGCCGCATCTCGGTGCTGCCGGACCTGACGCTGCCGGGCCACCCCGAGGTGCACGTGGTCGGCGACATGATCTCGCTCAACCGCCTTCCCGGGGTCGCGCAGGTGGCGATCCAGGGTGGCCGCTTCGCCGCCGACGCCGTCGCCGCCCGGGTCGCCGGCCGGCCGACGAAGCCGGAGTTCCACTACTTCGACAAGGGCAGCATGGCGACGATCTCGCGGTTCCACGCGGTCGCCGACACCTGGAAGTTCAAGTTCGGCGGCTTCCCGGCCTGGGTGCTGTGGCTGGTCGTGCACCTGATGTACCAGGTCGGCTTCAAGAACCGGTTCAGCACGGTCGTGCACTGGCTGGTCAGCTTCCTGGGCCGCGGTCGCTCGCAGCGGGTGGGCACCCAGCAGCAGGTCTACGGCCGCCTGGCCCTGGAGCACCTGGGGCCTGACTTCGAGGTCTCCAAGACCGGCGGCAAGCGCCACCTGGGCGAGCCGGTCGACGTCAGCGGACGCGACTCCGCCTGAGCTCCACCGCCTGACCGACGACGGCCCGGTCCCCGCTGCTGCGGGGGCCGGGCCGTCGTCGTCCGCGGGTCAGCGCGAGTGGCTCAGAACGGGTAGGCCGGCAGGTCACCGCGCACGGTGACCCACTGGGTCTCGGTGAACGCCTCGATGTTGGCCTGGGGACCACCGTGCCGGGAGCCGGTGCCGGAGGCGCCCACCCCGCCGAAGGGGGCCACCGCCTCGTCGTTCACCGTCTGGTCGTTGATGTGCACCAGCCCCGAGGGGATCCGCTCGGCCAGCTGCAGCCCGGCGTAGACGTCGCGGGTCAGGATGCCCAGGCTCAGCCCGTACTCGGTGCCCGCCGCGAGCGCGGCGACCTCGTCGAGCGAGGAGAACGACGTCACCGGGGCGACCGGGCCGAAGATCTCCTCCTGGTAGGCCGGGGACTCCACCGGCACGCCGCCGAGCACGGTCGGGCGGTACAACAGCCCCTCGTAGGTGCCGCCGGTGCGCACCGTGGCGCCGCTGTCGATGCTGGCCGTGACCAGCCCGTGCACCCGGTCACGCTGGGTGGCGTCGATCAGCGGACCGAGCGCGACCTGCTCGCGGAAGGGGTCACCCACCGGGAGGTCCTTCACCTTGTCGGCGAGCACCTGGGTGTACTCCTCGGCGATCGACTCGTGCACCAGGTGCCGGCTGGTGGCCATGCAGATCTGCCCGGAGTGGGAGAACGTGCCCCAGGCACCCACCGACGCGGCCGCGGTCACGTCGACGTCGGGCAGCACGATAAGCGCGGAGTTGCCACCCAGCTCCAGGTGCGCCCGCTTGAGGTGCTGACCGGCCAGGGCACCCACGGCCCGCCCGGCCTTGGTCGACCCGGTGAAGGCGATGACCCGCACCGCAGGGTCGGTGACCAGCGCCTGCCCCACGTCGGCCCCGCCGGGCAGCACCTGGAAGACCCCGGCGGGCAGCCCGGCCTCCTCGAACACCCGCGCGAAGACGGCACCGCCGCAGATGGCGGTGCGCGGGTCGGGCTTGAGGATGACGGCGTTGCCCAGGGCCAGCGCCGGGGCGATCGCGCGGATGGCGAGGATCGTCGGCACGTTGAACGGCGCGATCACCCCGACCACACCGGCGGGCACCCGGCGGGCGAAGGACAGCCGGGGCGAGCCGGTGCGCAGCAGCTCGCCGTAGGGGTGGCTGGGCAGCGCGGAGGCCTCGTAGCACTCCTGCGCGGTGGTGTGCACCTGGAAGTCACCGAAGGGCTGGATGGCGCCGGACTCCCGGGCCAGCCACTCCTTGACCTCGCCGCCGTGCTGGGTCAGCAGGTCCCCGGCGCGGCGCAGCACCGCGGCCCGCTGCTCGAACGGCAGCGCCGCCCACTCCCGCTGCGCCTGGACGGCCCGGGCGCCGGCCTTCTCCACGTCGGCCGGCGTCGCCTGGCCGACCTCACCGAGCTCCGCGCCGGTGGCCGGCTCGACCGCGGTGTAGGTGCCCCCACTGCCGTCGGTCCACGTCCCCGTCCAGATCTTGCCGCGCCACGCGCCGTCCTCGAGCAGTGCCATGGGATCTCCGTCTCCTCATCGAGCCTGGGTGCCGTTCTGCCACCCGACCCGTCCAGCGTCCACCTCGACCTCCCGCGCAGCGGAAGGGGGTCCGCCGGCGTCCGCACCGTGGGACGAGTCCCGTGTCCGGGTGACCTCGCGAGCGTGCCCTCTTGCCGTCGCCGCGCCGCTGGTCGACAGTCCCCCCTCATGGACGGCGGAACGGTGCTGCGCGGGCGGCCCGTCCGGGTCGTCCTGCTGGCCACCCTGTTCCTGGTGGGCGGGGCGTTCTGCCTGGCCGCGGCGGCGCGGCCGCTGTCCCCGGCCGCTCCGGGGACGCTCAACGCGGCGCTGGGCGTCACCGGCCTGCTCCTCGGGGCGTTGCTCTGGGCAGCCGCCTCCCGGGTGAGCGCGGTCGCGGTGCACGCCGCCCTCGTGGTGCTGGCCGCCGCCACCGGGCTGCTGGCCTGGCGCTCGGCGACCGCCGTGGGGGTCGTCGGCCTCGGGCCGATGGTCATCGCGCTGGGGTCCTACGCCGCGCACTTCACCCCGCTGCCCGCGGCGCGCGCCCACGTGCTGACCGCGCTGACGCTGAGCACCGCGGGTGCGGTGGCCGCCGCTCCGGACGGGATCGCCGTGCCGTGGCTGATCGCCGGCGTCGCCGCGCTGGCGCTCACCGAGTCACAGGCCCAGCTCAGCGGCCGGCTGCGGTCGATCGCCTCCACCGACCCGCTGACCGGCCTGGCCAACCGGCGGGCCTGGCAGGCCGAGGCCGCGCGGACGCTGGCCCGGGCCCACCGCACGGGGGCGCCGCTGACCGTCGCGGTGCTCGACCTGGACGGCTTCAAGGCGATCAACGACCGGGACGGCCACGACGCCGGGGACGCGCTGCTGCGCCGGCTCGCCCACGCCTGGTCCGGCCGGCTGCGGGCCTCGGACCTGCTCGGCCGGCACGGCGGCGACGAGTTCGTGCTGTGCCTGCCGGACACCGACCGGACCGGCGCGGCGGAGATCCTGGACCGGCTGCGGGAGGGCGCGGTGGCCAGCTGGTCGGTGGGGACGGCGGCCCGGGAGGACGGCGACACGCTCACCGCGCTGCTGCGCCGCGCCGACGCCGCTCTCTACCTGGCGAAGCGGGCCCGCCGCACGCCCGAGCCCGACGCCGTCTGAGCCCGCGCCGGCTCAGCCCCCGTCGTCGTCCCCGCGCAGCTGGGTCACCCGGTCGGCGGCCCGTTCCGCGATGGCCGTCGCGGTGGCCGCCCGGCGCGCGGCGGCGTCCCGGCGGTGTTCCCGTTCGGGGACGGTGCGACCTGCGGCGGCGGCGTCCTGCTCGGCGCGGCGCAGCTCGGCGGTGAGCTCCTCGACCCTGGCCTGGAGCTGCGCGTGCCGTTCGGTCGCCTCGCCCAGCTCCCGCTCGGCGTCCTCGGCGGCCGCGCCGGCGTCCCGCGCGACGGCGGCCGCCTCCTCGGCATCGCGCTCGGCCTGGACCAGCTCCCGGCGCCGGCGCTCGGCCGCCTCCCGGCGGGCCTGCTCCCGGGCGTCCCGGTCGTCGTCCGCGGGGGCCGGCGCCCGTGAGGTGTGCGGCCGCCGCGCCGGGGCACGGCGCGCCGGGGCGGCGACGGCGGCGGAGAGGTCGACCGGGCCGAGCCCGGTGTAGGACAGCGCCGCGGTCAGCCGGCCGCCCTGCAGCGCCGCCCCGGCGTCGGGATCGGCGATCGCCGCCCGCAGGGTCGCCTCGACCTGCTCGGCGACGGCGGTGCTGACGTCGTGCCCCTCCCGGTGCGCGAGGCCCCGGGCCTGCCGGGCCAGCGCCGCGACCACCTGGTTCCGCTGGCGGCCGAGCTCGCGCAGCTGGTCGCCGGCGAGGTCCAGCTGCGCCGATCGCAGCAGCTCGCCGAGCTCGGTCAGCTGGGCGACCTCGTCGGGGGCGCGGCGGGCGAGCAGGTTGCAGACCCAGGCCGCGGTCGTCGGCTTGGGCAGTGCGGCGACGTCCTTGGCCAGCTGCTTGTCCCCGGCGGCGCGGGCCCGGTCCCGGGCCGCGGTGCGGGCGGCGACGAACTCCTCGGGCGGCACGCCGTAGAGCTCGTCGGCGACGTCGGCGAGCTGCACGCGCTGATCGTGCCGGATCAGGGGCGGCGCCAGTCGTCGGACTCCAGGTGCGAGCCGGCCATCGGGCCCATCTGCATCATCCCGCCGTCGACCGCCCACGACGCGCCGGTGACGTAGCCGGCCGCCGGGGAGGCGAGGAAGGCGACGGTGGCCGCGACCTCCCGGGCGTCACCGGGCCGCGGCACCGGGATGCCGCCGCGGTGCTTGCCCGGCGCCGTCGGGTCCTCGTCCTCCTGACCGGTCATCGGGGTGGCGATCTCCCCCGGGGCGACGGCGTTGACGGTGATCCCGTGCTCGCCGAGCTCGAGCGCGGCGACCTTGGTGAGCAGGCCCAGCCCGCCCTTGGCCGCGCAGTACGCGGCCGCACCGACCCGCGGGAGGTGCTCGTGCACGCTGGTGATGTTGATGATCCGGCCTCCGCGGCCGGCGTCGACCATCCGGCGGGCCGCCCGCTGCAGGCAGAGGAACGCGCCGTCCAGGTCGGTGGCGAGCACGGTGCGCCAGGTCTCGTAGTCGGTGTCCAGGATCGTCGACATGTGGCCGGTGCCGGCGTCGTTGACCAGCACGTCGAGCCCGCCGAGCGCATCGGCCAGCTCGTCGACGACGCCCGCGGCACCCGGCAGCCGGGTCAGGTCGAGGTGCCGGACCTCGGCCCGCCGGCCGGTGCGGCGCACCTGCTCGGCGGTCTCCTCCCCTGCGGCCCGGTCCTGGTACCAGGTGACCCCGACGTCGTGGCCGGACTCGGCGAGGGCCACGGCGACCGCCCGGCCGATCCCCGACTCCGACCCGGTGACGACGGCGACGCGCTGCTGGCTGGTCGACTGCTGACTGGTCTCGGTCATGCCGGCCCGCTACCCCACGCTCGCCCGGGGGAAGCAGCCGGTCGCGGCGAGCTCGTCCTGTTCGAGCTGGAACAGCCAGCGTGGCCGGGTGCTCGTGCGCATCGACCCCACCTCCGCGGCACCGCTGCACGCCCAGATCTCGGCGGCGGTCCGGCGAGCCACCGCCGAGGGCGAGATCGCCCCGGGCGAGCGGCTGCCGGGCGCCCGCGACCTGGCGGCGTCGCTGGGGGGCAACGTGGACACCGTGCTGCGCGCCGAGGGCCTGGTGGCGCTGCGCCGCGGTCGCCGCGCTCCTGAGCACCCTGGCCACCCGGCGGCGCACCTGACCGGATCGTCGGGCGCACCAGCCAGCGACGCCCGCCCTCGCCGGCGGCGAGGACCCGCCGTTCCCGCGGGCGCCTGGCCCCGCCGCCCCCTCCGGGAGCGCATGTCCGTCTCGTGACCTCTCCGGCACCGGCGGGTGTGCCCCTGCCGGCCGGGTACGGAGCCGCGCATGACGCGCGTCCGGGTCCTCGTGCTCGCCCTCCTGCTCCTCCTCGGCGCGACCGGCTGCCTCGTCGTGGACACCGGCTCCGTCGCCGACGGTGGCGCCTCGGCCCCGCCACCGCAGACGGCCCCGGCCGACGACCCGTCCGCCCCCGCCGAGGACCGGATGGCCCGCGCGATCTTCGACCGGGTCAACGCCGAGCGGGAGGAGCGCGGCCTGGAGCCGGTGTCCTGGAACGACACGCTGGCCGACGTGGCCCGGGACTGGAGCGCGGAGATGGCCGACACCGACGCGTTCCAGCACCAGGACATCCGCGAGGTGCTGCAGCGCGAGGAGCTGTCCGGGTTCGTCTCGGTGGGCGAGAACATCTTCCGCGCCACCGGGCCGGTGCCGGCCGGCACGATCCACACCGGGTGGATGCGGTCGGACGACCACCGCGTCAACGTGCTCAACCCGGGGTGGGACCGGCTGGGCGTCGGCGTCTTCTGCGCGCCCGACGGCTCGGTGTGGGCCACCCAGGAGTTCGGCCGGACCACCGCCGCAGACCGCCCTGCCGTCGCCACGACCACCCCGCCGGCCGAGCCGATCGCCCGCCCGGAGGACGACGGGCCGACCTGCGGCTGAACCGGCGCGGTGTTCGCTGAGGGCGTGCCCCGGACAGCCTCGAACCGGCGTTCACCGGTGCAGGTGATCCTGTGATCAGGGAGGTCGGGACGCAGTCGTCGGACCGGGGACCGAGCCGGCCCTGGACGCCTCCTCGCGGGTGGTCACGACGGTGGCCGCCGAGCTCACCCCACACGTCGCCGCGCTCACGCTCCGGCTGACCGCCGGGGTCAGTCCTCGATGGGACCGCCCACGAGGGCGTCGATGGCGACGTCCTCCTGCGCCACGATCCGCGCGGTCGCCTCCGCGCGGGAGACGTCGCTGAGCACCCCGCTGGGCACGCTGAGCGCGCCGATCATGTCGTCGGCCGGGCCGATGGCCAGCACCTCGTACGGGCTGCTGATCCGCTCCCCGTCGACCAGCACACCGCGGGCGCTGTCGACCAGGGCGGTGGAGACCACCACCCGCACGCCGTTGAGCTGGATCGCCTCCGCGCCGGCGCCGCGCAGCTCCTGCACCGTCTCCACCAACAGGGCGGCGTCGACCTGCTGCTCGGGGTCGACGATCGACAGCCGGATGCCGGGCCCGCGGACCGGGGCGGCTCCGGTGAGCACGGCGATCGCCTGCGCCCGTTCCCGGGCCTGCTCGAGCGCGCCGTCGGCCTCCGACCGGTCGCCGGTCAGCTCGTCGAGCGCGCGGCGGCTCTCGGCGAGCTGCTGGCGCAGCAGGTCCTCGTTGGCGTCGATGTCCTTGAGGATGGTGACCAGGTCCTCCTCGGTGGCCGTGCTGAGCGGATCGTCGGTGTTGCTGGCCCGGATCTGGATGGTCATCCCCAGCCCGAGCGCCAGCGCGAGGACGCCGCTGACGGCCGACAGCACGAGTCGGCGCCGGCCCCGCCGCCGCGCCGGCACCGTGGTGCTCGCGGGTGCACCGGGCCTCGGTCCACCGGCGGCCGGCTGATCGGGTGCGGGGTCGACCCGGACCGCGCCGGCCTCCTCGGCGGGCGCGGTCTGCTCGGGACCGGTGTCGTCGGACGGTCCGCTCGGCTCGCCGGCGCTCATCGCCAGCCAGCCTAGGCGGCGGAGGGCTCCTGTCGACGGGAGCGCGGGCGAGCGCGCGTCGCCGTGGCGGAGCCGGCCGCCGCGCTGCCGGTCCGTCTCCTCCGGGGACGGGGACGTGTCGTGGACGTATGCGCTCCGGCAGACGCCCGGGCAACAGGTCGGTCGCTGCACTGGTCGGTGTTCGGACCTGTCCAGTCCGCGCCGGTCGCCCGGCGCGGGAGAGGAGCCCCACCTTGAACCCGACCCCCCGCCAGCCCGGTCGGCTCGCGCTGCTCACGTCGTGCGCGCTGTCCGTCTCCGCCGCCGTGGCCTACGTGACGCTCGGCCCGCCGGGAGTCGTCGCCGGCGCCCGCTCGGCGCTGATGACCGCGGTCGAGGCCCTGCTCGCGCCGTGGGTCGGCACGGTGCACCGGGCTCCCGTCGAGGCCGTGGCCAACGTGCTGCTCTTCCTGCCCGTCGGCGTCCTGGCCACGCTGGTGCTGGCCCGGCGCAGCCGGCTGCTCCCCCTGCTCCTGGGCGCCGGGCTGTCCGGGGCGCTGGAGCTGGCCCAATCCGCGCTGCCGGGCCGGGTGCCCGACCCGGTCGACCTCGCGGCGAACACCGCGGGCACGGCGCTGGGGGTCGGGCTGGCGGCCCTGGTCCTGACCCGCCGCGCGCGGGCCGGACGCCGGCGGCGGCTGCCCGCCGGCCTGCTCACCGTGCCGCTGCTCACCGTTGGGCTGCTCGCCGCGCTGACCGCCTGCCAGACGACCGGCGCGACCGGCTCGGTCACCCCGGGCCTCACCGTCGCGGGCTCTCCCCCCGCCACCGGCCGCCCCACCGCAGGCGCGCTGACCGCCGCGGACGGCTGGGTGCCCGACGGGGAGCCGCTCTCCCCGTTCGCCGACGTGCCGGCCATCACCAACCTGGAGCCCGCGCTGCGCCGGGCGGTGCAGGACGCGGCCCGGGACGCAACCGCCGCCGGGGTGGCGTTCCACGTCTCCAGCGGGTGGCGCAGCGCCGCGTACCAACAGGCGCTGTTCGACGCCGCGGTGGCCGAGTACGGCAGTCCCGAGGCGGCCCGGCAGTGGGTGCTCCGAGCCGACGAGTCCTCGCACGTCACCGGCGACGCAGTCGACATCGGCCCCACGGACGCGATGAGCTGGCTGTCCCAGCACGGGTCGGACTACGGCCTGTGCCAGACCTACGGCAACGAGATGTGGCACTTCGAACTGGCCGTCGAGCGCGGTGGCCAGTGCCCCGCGCCGGCCGCCGACCCCACCGCCGGCTGAGCACATGACGCCCGCTCAGGAGCCCGCCAGCGTCGTCGCGGCCCGGCAGCTGGCCGCCGAGGCGCACGCGCGCGGCCGGCCGGCGCTGCCCTCTCCCGCCCGGCGGCGACGCCGGACCGGGCTCCGCGGCGATACGCCCGCGATACGCCGCGCTCCCTATCCTCCGACCGTGCGAGTGCTGATCGCTGAGGACGAGCCCTACCTGGCCGATGCCGTCCGGGACGCCCTCCGGCTGGAGGCGATCGCCGCCGACGTCGTCGGGGACGGGGACGCGGCCCTGGAGGCGCTGGCGGTGCACGGCTACGACGTGCTCGTGCTGGACCGCGACCTGCCCGGCACCTCCGGGGACGAGGTCGCGCGGCGGGTCGTCGCCGACGGCCTGCCCTGCCGCATCCTGATGCTGACCGCGGCCGACCGGCTGGAGGAGAAGGTGCGCGGCTTCGAGCTGGGTGCCGACGACTACCTGACCAAGCCCTTCCAGATGCGCGAGCTGGTGGTGCGGTTGCGGGCACTGGGGCGGCGGCCGGTCGACGGCACCCCACCGGTCGTGGAGTACGCCGGCCTGACCCTGGACCCGTTCCGCCGCGAGGTGTACCGCGACGGGCGCTACGTCGGGCTCACCCGCAAGCAGTTCGCCGTGCTGGAGGTGCTGCTGGCCGCCCGGGGCGGGGTGGTCAGCGCCGAGTCGCTGCTGGAGCGGGCCTGGGACGAGAACGCCGACCCCTTCACCAACGCGGTCCGGATCACCATCTCCTCGCTGCGCAAGCGACTGGGCGACCCCTGGCTCATCCACACCGTGCCCGGCGCCGGTTACCGGGTGGGGCCGCCGGCCGGCCCGGAGCGCGGGGCCCGGTGAGCGCCCGGCTGCGGCTGACCCTCAGCTACGCCGGCTTCCTGCTCGTCGCCTCCGCCGCCCTGGTGGCCCTGCTGGTGTACGTCCTCCGGTTCGTGCCGGAGGGGAACCTCAGCCGGCCCGGCGCGCCCTGGCTGCCCGACCGCAGCGACCTGCTGGCCGCCCTCTGGCCCCGGGTCTGGCAGGTGCTGGCCGTGCTCCTGGTGGTCGGGACGGTCGGGGGCTGGCTGCTGGCCGGCTGGATGCTCCGACCGCTGCACCAAGTGCACGCCGTCGCCCGGCACGTCGCCGCCGGGTCGCTGGACCGCCGGGTCCGGCTGACCGGGCGGCACGACGAGTTCGGCGAGCTGGCGGAAACCTTCGACACGATGCTCGACCGGTTGCAGGCCGCGTTCGACGAGCAGCGCCGCTTCGCCGCCAACGCCTCGCACGAGCTCCGCACCCCGTACGCGGTGGAGCGCGCGATGCTCGACGTCGCGCTGGCCGACCCGGCAGGTGTGGACGTACCCCGGCTGCTCTCCCGGCTGGACGAGACCAACCGCCGGGGGACGGAGACCGTCGAGGCGCTGCTCGCCCTGGCCGCCCTGGACGCCGGCCGGGCCCCGGCGCGCGCTCCGGTCGACCTCGCGGAGATCACCGCCGGGGTCGTGGCAGACCTCGCCCCGCTGGCCGATCGGGCGGGGGTCGACGTGCGCACCGAGCTGGGTGAGGGCGACCTGGACGGTGTGGAGCCGCTGATCCGCCAGCTGGTGACGAACCTGGTGCTGAACGGGGTCCGGCACAACACCGGACCGGGTGGGACCGTGCACGTCACGACGGGCAGCACCGGCGAGGGCCGAGCCGAGCTGCAGGTGGCGAACACCGGCCCGCGGGTGCCTCCGGAGCTGGTGGGCACCCTCACCGAGCCCTTCGTCCGCGGCACCGGTCGGGTCACCACGGGCTCCACCGCATCCGGCAGCGGCCTCGGGCTGGCCATCGTCGCCCGGGTGGCGCAGGCGCACGGTGCTGACCTGCAGCTGTCCGCTCCCCCGGCCGGCGGCCTGCACGTGACCGTGCTGTTCCCCGCACCGGGTCAGTGAGGCCGGGCGCGGATCCGCTCCCAGCTGCCTTCGAGGCAGCCGCCAACGCTCCGGCGTCCGTGCCCTGGACGCCACTGGCTCGGTCCCCGACGGGGACCGGGCCAGTGGACGGTGGCGCTGTGGTCACGGAGCGCCCCGGCTGGGGCGCTCCGTGACCGGCCGCGTCAGCTGCAGCCGCTGGTGGAGCCGCAGCCCTCGCAGACGTAGCAGCTGCCGGCCGGGCGCATCTTGGTGCCGCAGGTCATGCACAGCGGCGCGTCGGTCGCGGTGCCGGTGACCAGCTCCAGGAGCTCGGCCGAGGAGTGGGCCTCCTTGATGGCCTCCTTCGGCGACTCCTGCTCCTTCGCCTTGGCCGAGGCCTCGGCCGGCGCCTCGGTGGGCACGGAGCCGCGCATCGCCTCGACGTCGACCTCGTCCTCCTCGGTCACCTGCGGGGTGGCGGCGGAGGTGTCGTAGCCGGCGACCTGGGCGGCCCGCTCCTCGGCGCTGAAGATGCCGAGGTTCGCCCGCTTGTCCACCGGCAGGTGGTCCAGCGCCAGGCGACGGAAGATGTAGTCCATCACCGACTGGGCGATGCGGATGTCCGGGTCGTCGGTCATGCCGGCCGGCTCGAAGCGCATGTTGGTGAACTTCTGGATGTAGGTCTCCAGCGGCACACCGTGCTGCAGCGCGATCGAGATGCCGATCGAGAAGGCGTCCATCACCCCGGCCAGGGTCGAGCCCTGCTTGCCGAGCTTCAGGAAGACCTCACCGAGGCTGCCGTCCTCGTACATCCCGGCGGTCATGTAGCCCTCGGCGCCGGCGACGCTGAAGGACGTCGTCATGCTGGTCCGCTTCTTCGGCAGCCGCTTGCGCACCGGGTGCGACAGCGCGGTGGCGGCGGGCGCCGTCTCCTCGACGGCGACCTCGGCCTTGGCGCCGTCGTTCTTGCCCTTGCCACCGGACAGCGGCTGGCCGACCTTGCAGTTGTCGCGGTAGATGGCCAGCGCCTTGATGCCCATCTTCCAGCCCTGGAAGTAGATGTCCGCGACGTCCTCGACGGTCGCCGACTCGGGCATGTTCACGGTCTTGCTGATCGCGCCCGAGATGAACGGCTGCACCGCGGCCATCATCCGGACGTGGCCCATCGGGGAGATGGAGCGCTCGCCCATCGCGCAGTCGAAGACCTCGTAGTGCTCCGGGCGCAGGCTCGGCGCGTCGACGACGTGGCCGTGCTCGGCGATGTACTCGACGATCGCCTCGACCTGCTCCTCCTGGTAGCCCAGGCTCTTCAGCGCCCGCGGCACCGTCTGGTTGACGATCTGCATGGAGCCGCCGCCGACCAGCTTCTTGAACTTGACCAGCGAGAAGTCCGGCTCGATGCCGGTCGTGTCGCAGTCCATCATGAAGCCGATGGTGCCGGTGGGGGCCAGCACCGAGGCCTGCGCGTTGCGCCAGCCGTTCTCGGTGCCGATGGCCAGGCACTCCTGCCACTGCTGGGTGGCGACCTTCAGCACGTCGGCGTCGTCGGCGCCGACCGGACGGATGGCGTCGTTCGCCGCGGCGTGCTTGCGCATGACCCGGGCGTGGGCGTCGGCGTTGCGGGCGTAGCCGTCGTAGGCACCGACGACTCCGGCCAGCTCGGCCGAGCGCCGGTAGGCGGTGCCGGTCATCAGCGAGGTGATCGCCGCGGCCAGGGTCTGCCCGCCACGGGAGTCGTAGGCGTGGCCGGTGGCCATCAGCATCGCGCCGAGGTTGGCGTAGCCGATGCCCAGCTGCCGGTAGGCCCGGGTGGTCTCACCGATCGGGTCGGTCGGGAAGTCGGCGAAGCAGATCGAGATGTCCATCGCGGTGATGATCAGCTCGACGGCCTTGACGAAGTTCTTCGAGTCGAACGTGCCGTCGTCCTTGAGGAACTTCATGAGGTTCAGCGACGCCAGGTTGCACGAGCTGTTGTCCAGGCTCATGTACTCCGAGCAGGGGTTGGACGCGTTGATCCGCCCGGTCTCGGGGTTGGTGTGCCAGTCGTTGATCGTGTCGTCGTACTGGATGCCCGGGTCGGCACACTCCCAGGCCGCCTTGGTGACCTTGCCGAACAGCTCACGGGCGTCGACGGTCTCGATGACCGAGCCGTCGGAGCGGGCGCGCAGACCGAACTCGGTGCCCTCCTCGACCGCCCGCATGAACTCGTCGTTGACCCGGACCGAGTTGTTGGCGTTCTGGTACTGGACGCTGGTGATGTCCTTGCCGCCCAGGTCCATGTCGTACCCGGCGTCACGCAGCGCGCGGATCTTGTCCTCCTCGCGCGCCTTCGTCTCGATGAACTCCTCGATGTCGGGGTGGTCGATGTCGAGGACGACCATCTTCGCCGCGCGGCGGGTGGCGCCACCGGACTTGATGGTGCCCGCGGAGGCGTCGGCACCACGCATGAACGAGACCGGGCCGGAGGCGGTGCCACCGGAGGAGAGCAGCTCCTTGGACGAGCGGATGCGGGAGAGGTTCAGGCCGGCGCCGGAGCCGCCCTTGAAGATCAGGCCCTCTTCCCGGTACCAGTTCAGGATCGAGTCCATCGTGTCGTCGACCGCGAGGATGAAGCAGGCGCTGACCTGCTGCGGCGAGGCGGTGCCGACGTTGAACCACACGGGCGAGTTGAAGCTGAACACCTGGTGCAGCAGCATCCAGGTGAGCTCGTGCTCGAAGATCTCGGCG
Organism: Modestobacter sp. SYSU DS0290; assembly: GCF_054050955.1. Taxonomy (NCBI): domain Bacteria; kingdom Bacillati; phylum Actinomycetota; class Actinomycetes; order Geodermatophilales; family Geodermatophilaceae; genus Modestobacter; species Modestobacter sp. SYSU DS0290. Next base: position 38,931 of record NZ_JBJHAI010000025.1, on the reverse strand, counting down.
TCGCCCTCGGAGGCGAAGTAGTCGTGCTCGCGACCGGCCGCACCGTAGGTGAGCACGACCCGGTCGATCAGCTGGCGGAGGCTGGTCTCGCGCTGCGGGCTGCCGACCGCACCACGGAAGTACTTCGTGGTGACGATGTTGGTGGCGTTGATGCTCCACTCGGCCGGGAACTCGACGCCCCGCTGCTCGAAGTTGATCGAGCCGTCGCGCCAGTTGGTCATGACGACGTCGCGGCGCTCCCAGACGACCTCGTCGTAGGGGTGCACACCGGCGGTGGTGAAGACGCGCTTGACCTTCAGGCCCTTCCCCCGGGTGGGCGCCTTCGGGCTGCGGCGGTTCCGGGTGGTGGCGAGGCGGTCGGCTGTCTCGGTCATCGTGCGAGGGCTCCCTGGGTGTACATGCTCTGGCGTCGAGCTGAGCGGCGGTGCTGGCGGAGCGGCTGGGGAAGCCGGCGGGTGCCGGAGCCGGGTGGTGCGGTGCGGTCTCCTCGTCGAGACCTGTGTAGTCGGGGGGTGTGACGGTTTCGGTGGGCCGGCGGCGGGACCCGGTCCTCAGGACCCGGCGGGCGCACCCGGCGGTCCGCCGCCCGCGGTGGCCGCCCCGCCGGCGCGGGCGTTCACCGCGGCGCGCAGCTCGGCGATCTCCTTCTCGAAGTCCGCGGCGGAGCTGAAGCTGCGGTAGACGCTGGCGAACCGGAGGTAGGCGACCTCGTCCAGGTCGCGCAGCGGGCCCAGGATCGCCAGGCCCACCTCGTGGCTGGGGATCTCGGCGCACCCGGTCGCCCGGACGGCGTCCTCGACCTGCTGCGCCAGCAGCGCCAGCTGGTGCTCGTCGACCGGACGCCCCTGGCAGGCGCGGCGCACACCGGCCACCACCTTGGCCCGGGTGAACGGCTCGCTCACGCCGCTGCGCTTCACCACGGCGAGCACGGCCTCCTCGACGGTGGTGAACCGCCGTCCGCAACCGGGGCACGAACGGCGCCGACGGGTGGTCGCACCCTCGTCGGTCTCGCGCGAGTCGATGACGCGGCTGTCGGGGTTGTGGCAGAAGGGGCAGCGCACTGCGGGTCCACCTCCTCCCGAGGTGTCGCGGCCGGGTTCCCTGCGGTGCTGTGACACCGTGGACCACCCGGCCCGTGGACCGTTCCTGTGGACTGCTCCGGGGACATCCGGTGGATGGGCCGGGGAGAACGTGTGGAACGGCTGTGGACGACTTACATCCGTGTAAGCACTAGATGTTGTGGTGGAACCGTACGGCCACCCCTACAGGTGTGCAAGCCCTGCTGCGCGTGTCGTGTTCCGCAGCCGCCCCGCCCGCCGCTCCCACCCTCACCAGTCACAGCACCGGCCACCCGCCTGACCCGCCAGCCCGTTCAGGGCAGCTCGATCACCTGGCCCGGGTGGAGGACGACGTCGTCGAGGTCGTTGCGGTCGCGGATCGCGTCGACCACCGCCCGCCGATCCTCGTCCGGCGCCACGTCGCCGGCGATCGACCACAGCGTGTCGCCGGGCTGGACGACCACGGTGACGGCGCCGGCGAGCTGCAGCGCGGGCTCCTCGGCAGCGACGACCGCGACCGCGCCCGCGGCCACCCCCAGGCCGATCGCCACCGACACCGCCGCCACCACCCGCCGACCCCACCGGGTGAGCCGCAACGGCGGCTCCGCATGCCACCCGCCCGACGAGGGCGCCACGACGGGGCCGGCCGGATACCAGCCCCCACCCCGGACCGGCCGTGCACCCGCAGCCCCGGAGCGTGCCGCCGGCCGCCCGCTCGGCCGCACCGCCGGGCGCCGCCCGACGCGAGCCCCGGCCACCGCGGCGGAGGCACGGCCGACCCCGGGTCCCGCCGACACCAAGCGCAGCGACGGGCGAGGCGAGGTGGGCGGCACGGTGCCGGTGGTGGTGGCGGTGGACTGGGCGTGGACCATCGGTGCACTCCTCACATCGGGCGCCCGCTCGGGCACCTTCTCGAACGTCTGTTCGATTCGAACGTCTGTGCGATGTCTACCGCACCCCGCCGACAGGAGTGCTCCGACACGGCGCGTGTTCGAACACCTGTTTGAACAGCAGCGGTCGAGCCGCTACCGTGCGCAGTGAGACCACGACGGCGTCCCACCCCACCTCTCCGAGCGGGGCGCCACCGGGCAGCTGCGCGCGCAGCCGGACGAGGAGGACACATGGCGGTCGACGGCCGGACGGCGGACGAGCGCAAGGGGTCCAGCCGACGCAAGCGCACGGCTGGGCAGGCAGCGGAGCCGACCGCGGGCACCGGCGGTGCCGCGATCCGCGAGTTCCCCGACCGGGGCGAGGCCGGTGACGGACTGACGCAGCGCCAGCGCCGGGTCCTGGAGGTCATCCGCGACTCCATCGAGCGCCGCGGCTACCCACCCTCGGTCCGCGAGATCGGCGAGGCGGTCGGCCTCTCCTCCGCCTCCTCCGTGGCCCACCAGCTGTCGGTGCTGCAGCGCAAGGGCTGGCTGCGCCGCGACCCGAACCGCCCGCGTGCGCTGGACGTGCGGCTGCCCGGCGAGAACGGCGCGGCGACCGGACCCGACGCATCCGTGGAGGCGCTCGCGGCCGCCGGCGCCGCCACCGGCGTCGACGAGGCAGGGGCGCCGGCCCCCACCTACGTGCCGCTGGTCGGCCGCATCGCCGCGGGTGGCCCGGTGCTGGCTGAGCAGGCGGTCGAGGAGGTCTTCCCGCTGCCCCGCGAGCTGGTCGGCGAGGGCACGCTGTTCATGCTCAAGGTCACCGGTGACTCGATGGTCGAGGCCGCCATCTGCGACGGCGACTGGGTCGTGGTCCGCCAGCAGCCCAACGCCGAGAACGGCGAGATCGTCGCCGCGATGATCGACGGCGAGGCGACCGTCAAGACCTACAAGCGACGCGACGGCCACGTGTGGCTGATGCCGCACAACCCGGCCTACGCGCCGATCCCCGGCGACGACGCGACCGTCCTCGGCCGGGTCGTGACGGTGCTGCGCCGGGTCTGACCCCGGCCGCCGCCGGCGGGGTCACTCCCGCCGGCGGCGCAGCTTCCCGGCGATCCAGACCACGACCGTCGCGACGCCGGCCGCGATGACGCCGGCCGTCACCGGCGGCACCCCGCGGGCCGCGGTCACCAGCTCCCCCGTCGGCTCGGCACTGGGCGCGGCGTCGGTCGGCGTGGCGTCGGCGGCCGGATCACCGGGCAGGGGGACCAGGGTCACCGGAGCGGGCAGCCCCTCGCTGGTGACGAGCAGGTCGCGGTTGTTCGCCGCGAAGGTGATCGCCTCGCCCTGCGGCGACTCCGGGAGCGCGATCCTGATCGGCGAGCCGGACAGTGCCCCGGCCACGTCCGAACCGGTCAGCGGCCAGACGTAGGCGTCGGTGTAGGTCCGCAGGGCGATCCGCTGCCCGTCGGCCGACACCGCTCCCCCGGTCACCAGCAGCTGACCCGCCCGGCCCACCGGTCCGCCGGGGGTGCCGGTCAGGGAGAGGCCGAGCCCCACCACCCGGGTCATCGGAATCGTGGCCCCGTCGGCCAGGGGCGCATCGGGCCGGTACACCCCCGAGGAGCCGAGCACCTCCTTGGTGACCAGGTAGGGCGTGCCATCCGGGGCGAGCAGCAGCGCCTCCGCGTCGTGCGCCCCGTCCGGATAGGTCAGCCGGGTCAGCGTGGTGCTGCCGTCGGGCCGCAGCCCGATCAGCGCCACGGTCTCCCGGACGGCGTTGTTGTCCCCAGTGTCGGCCAGCCACAGCGTGCCGTCCGCGGCCAGGGCGAGGTCCTCGGGGTCGTAGGGGTCGACGTCCCCCGCACGCAGCTCGGCGACAGCGCAGGACGCGTCGAGGACGTACACCTCGGCCCGGTCACCGCCGTCGTTCATCGCCAGCAGCGTCTCCCCGGCGCTGGCCAGCCCGGAGATCTCGGGCAGCCGCGGGTCGGTGATGGTGCAGCGGGTGCTCGGCGCGGTCTCCTCGGCCAGCGCTGCCGAGGCCGGCAGGAGCGCGAGCACGACCGCAGCGGGCACGGCGAGCAGCGCCGGGTCCGCCAGACGGTGGCGGACGGCGCGGCTACGCGGCCGGGCGGCCCGCTCTGGCACGGACCCAGCGTGACACCACGACTGCGTCCAGTGCGTGAACCACGCCCAAGAGGACGATGCCGAGAGCAGCTCCCACGACTGCATCCGTGACCCAGTGGAAGTTCAGCGCCACCATGGCCACTCCCGTGGCCAGCGGCCCCAGCACGCTGAGCACCCCGGCGGCGCGCTGCAGCCGGGCGTGCAGGCCGTACTGGACGACCTGCCAGCGAGCCACGCCCCACATGAGCACGGCGTTGGCCACGTGCCCGGACGGGAAGCTCTCCCCACCGCGATGGAAGTAGGAGCCGGGATAGGCCGGCGCGGTACGCCCGGTACCCCACTTCAGGGCGTAGACCGCCGCGGTGAGCAGGGCCAGCGCCAGCAGCACGCGGAGCAGCGGGGCCGCCGTCCGGTGGCGCCAGAACAGCCAGCCCACCAGGCCGGCGAGCACCACCAGGATGGTGACCCGCCCACCGGCCTGGGTGAACACCCACACCGGCCAGTAGGCGGCGGAGTCGCGCAGGCCCCAGGACCCGATCCGGTCGGAGACCGCCAGGTCCAGTCGTTCCAGGAGCCCGCCGGCGAGGAGGTCGACGGTGACGCCCACGGCGACCAGCGCGGCGACGAGCACCAGCCACCACCGCGGCCGGCCGACACCGACCACCGGCTGCGCTCGAGGCCCGCGACGATCGGCGGCGCTGGACCTCACGCGCACCGCTCCGCTCGCCACGGCGTCACGGTACCGGCACCGTGACCTGACCGTGACCCTCCCGGGACGGCGCGGTGGTCGAGCCCGACGCCGGCGCCCCGTACGCCGCGCCCGGCCCCGGCCGGTGGTCAGCCGCCGGCGACGGGGGTGGCGAACCCGTCGAGCGCGGCCGCCAGGCCGTCGTCGACCCGCGCGGTGAGCCGGGTGCCGTCGGCCTCGTGCCGCTCCTCGAGCACCTCGCCGTCCCGGTGCACCCGGGCGACCAGGTCACCCCGGTCGTAGGGCACCAGGACGTCGACGTCGACGTGCGGGTGCGGCAGCCGGGCGGCGACGACGTCGCGCAGCGCGTCGATCCCCTCACCGGTGCGGGCGGAGACCCAGGCCGCACCGGGCAGCGCCTGGCGCAGCATCAGCACGTCCTCCTCACTCATCGCGTCGACCTTGTTGACGACGATGAGCTCGGGCACGGCGGCGGCGTCGATCTCCCCGAGCACGGTGTGCACCGCGTTGATCTGGCCGATCGGGTCGGGGTCGGAGCCGTCGACGACGTGCAGCAGCAGGTCGGCGCCGGCCACCTCCTCCAACGTCGACCGGAACGCGTCGACCAGCTGGTGCGGCAGGTGCCGGACGAACCCGACGGTGTCGGTGAGGGTGTACTCGCGCCCCTCCGGGGTCTGCGCCCGGCGGACCGTCGGGTCCAGGGTCGCGAACAACGCGTCCTGCACCAGCACCCCGGCGTCGGTGAGCCGGTTGAGCAGGCTGGACTTGCCGGCGTTGGTGTACCCGGCGATCGCCACGCTCGGCACGGCGTTGCGGGACCGGCTCGAGCGCTGGGTGGCCCGGGCCGTCGCCATGCCGGCGATCTCCTTGCGCAGCTTGCTCACCCGCGCGCGGATCCGGCGGCGGTCGGTCTCGATCTTCGTCTCACCGGGGCCGCGGGTGCCGATGCCGCCACCGCCGGCGACACGGCCACCGGCCTGCCGGCTCATCGACTCACCCCAGCCGCGCAGCCGCGGGATCATGTACTGCATCTGGGCGAGCTCGACCTGCGCCTTGCCCTCCCGGCTGGTGGCGTGCTGGGCGAAGATGTCCAGGATCAGCGCGGTCCGGTCGACCACCTTGACCTTGAGCACCTTCTCCAGCTGGTTGAGCTGGCCGGGGGTGAGCTCACCGTCGAAGACCACGGTGTCGGCACCGGTGGCGGCGACGATGTCGCGGATCTCGGTGGCCTTGCCCGAGCCGACGTAGGTGGCCGGGTCGGGCTTGTCGCGGCGCTGGACCAGGGCTTCCAGGACCTCGGAGCCGGCCGTCTCGGCCAGGGCGGCGAGCTCGGCCAGCGAGCGCTGGGCGTCGACCGCCGTCCCCTCGGTCCAGACCCCGACCAGCACGACGCGCTCGAGGCGCAGCTGGCGGTACTCGACCTCGGTGACGTCGGTGAGCTCGGTGGAGAGCCCGGCCACGCGCCGCAGGGCGCCGCGCTCCTCGAGCGCGTAGGAGCCGGTGGTGTCGTCCGGCTCGTCCCAGGAACCGGACGACGCCGGGCGGGTGCGGGCGGGGTCGGGAGAGGCCGGGGCGCGGTCCTCGGCGGCGAGGGCGTCGCGGTCAGCAGCGGTGGTCATCGGGTCCAGCGTGGCACGGCCCTCGGTGCGGGGCGAGTGAGTTGTCGTCATCGACTGTGTCGTCATCGCCCGGTACAACGCCTCAGGGGTCCGGATGCATCCCGAGGTAGAGCGACCACCGCTCCCCCGCCGGGTCCACCGGCCGGCGGGCGAACTCGTCCAGCAGGCCGTGGAGCCGGCCGCGGAACTCCGCCAGCGCCTCGGGGCCCAGCTGCAGACCCAGCCGGGTGCTCTCCAGGTGCTCCTCGCCCACGGCGGCGACCTCCTGGAGGAAGGCGGCGAGCGAGACGTCCGCCCCGGATCCCGCCGCGCCGGCGCCGTCCATCAGCCAGCTCTTCCCGGTGGCGCGGTAGGGCACCTCCCGGGCGCCGCGGTTCCCGCGCCGCACCGGCTCGGCGGCCAGGAAGCCGGTGTCGACCAGGGTGCGGACGTGGTGCAGCACGGTGGCCGGGTTGCGGTCCAGGCGAGCGGCGATCTCCTTGTTGGTCAGCGCCTCATGCAGGCACAGCCGCAGGATCCGCAGCCGGACGGCGGAGGCCAGCGCCCGCGCCTCGGCATCGGTGGCCGGCCGGCGCGGGCCGGCGAACCGCGCAGCCCGATCCGCCTCCTGCTCGCTCATCCCGGTCAGCCTAGGGCGACGCGCCGCCCAGTGATTGACACTTCCCGATCACTCGCCCAGGCTCGCCGGGTGACCAGCGACCGGAGCCTGCTGCGGCACTCCGACTTCCGCCGGCTGTGGGCGGCGGAGACCGTGAGCCAGGTCGGCACCCAGGTCACCCTCCTCGCCCTGCCGGTGATGGCGGTCTCGCTGCTCGACGCGACGCCGCTGCAGATGGGCGTGCTCACCGCGCTGGAGACCGCCGCCTTCCTCCTCATCGGCCTCCCGGCCGGTGCCTGGGTGGACCGGTGGCGCCGCAAGCGGGTGCTGGTGGCCGCCGACCTGGTGCGGGCGGGAGTGCTCGGCACGCTGCCGCTGGCGTACCTGTTCGACGTCCTCACCCTGGGCCAGCTGTTCGTCGTCGCCGCCCTGACCGGGACGGCCACGGTCTTCTTCGACGTCGCCTACCAGAGCTACCTGCCCGCACTGGTCGACCGCGACCAGCTCGTCGACGGCAACGGCAAGCTGGAGGCCAGCCGCGCGGTGGCCCAGGTGGCCGGCCCCGGCGTGACCGGCGTGCTGCTGCGGGTGATGAGCGCGCCGTTCCTCGTGGCCTTGGACGCGGCGTCCTTCCTGCTGTCGGCGCTCCTCCTCGGTCGCATCCGCCGGCCCGACGTGGTGCCCGACCGGGCCGGCCGCCGGTCGCTGCGCGCCGAGATCGGCGAGGGGCTGTCCTTCGTGGTCCGGCAGCCGCTGCTGCGCCGGATCGTGGCGTGCACCGGGACGTCGAACCTGTTCTCCTCGATCACCACGACGCTGCTGGTGCTCTTCGCACTGCGCGAGCTCGAGCTGTCCGAGAGCACGCTGGGCCTGGTGTTCTCCGCCGGCGCGGTGGGCGGCCTGGTCGGCGCGGCGACCGCGGCCCGGTTCGCGAGGCGGGTGGGCGAGGGCCGGGCGATCCCGCTGGCGCTCCTGGTGGCCCTGCCGTTCACCGCGCTCACCCCGCTCGCCGCCGTCGGCGCCCCGCTGGTGCTCCTCGCGCTGGGCCAGCTGGGCTTCAGCTGGTCGGTCGTCGTCTACAACGTGACCCAGGTGAGCTTCCGCCAGCGGCTCTGCCCACCGGCGCTGCTCGGCCGGATGAACGCCTCGGTGCGGTTCATCGTCTTCGGCACCATGCCGCTGGGCGGCCTGCTCGGTGGCGTGCTCGGCACCTGGCTGGGGGTGCTGCCGACGCTGTGGATCGCCGCCGCCGGGCAGGTGCTCGCCGCCGGCTGGGTGGTGGCCAGCCCGCTGCTGCACCTGCGGGAGCTCCCCGGCGGGCTCGACGCCGCGGCCGAGCCGGCGCCCGGGTCGGTCGACGCCACGTCGCTGCCCGAGGCCCGCACCCCCACCGCAGGGGCCGATCCCGAACGGGCCGGCTGAGCAGACGGCCGCCCGGGCGGATTGGGCGGGCAGGCGCCGGGTAGCCCGCCGGGGACCACATCCGCACCAGGGAGGACGACGATGACCAGCCCGAACGAGGAGCTCGACGACCCCGGCCGCGACCCCGTGGGGCTCACCCCGCCGCGCAACCCGCTCGGCGGCGCGGACCAGGACACCGGCCGCGGCGAACCGCGCGGTGTCGGCAACGTCGGTCCGGGCGACAAGCCCGAGGCGCCGACCGACGACCCGGAGACCCGGGCCGACGAGCCCGACCGGCCCTGAGCGTCAGCCGGCCAGCCACTCCGGGGTGAGCACGCCGGTGGCGACGACGACGGCGGGGCCGGCGAGCACCGTCGTCGTCCCGTCGAACTCCACCGAGAGCCGGCCGCCCGGGACGTCCACCGTGACCGTCCCGGCGGTCCGGCCACCGGCCTCCAGCGCGGCGTAGGCCGCGGCGCAGGCCCCGGTGCCGCAGGAGCGCGTCTCCCCCACCCCGCGCTCGTGCACCCGCAGCCGGATGTGCGCACACGCCCCGCCGGGGGCGTCCTCGGCGGCCAGCACGTTGACCACCTCGACGTTCACCCCGTCGGGGAAGAAGTCGGCGTCCACGCCCGGCAGGACCGTCAGGTCGAGGGTGTCGACCGGGACGTCGGTCAGCGCGACCAGGTGCGGGTTGCCCATGGAGACGCCCAGGCCGGGGAAGTCGGCGCCACCGATGCGGGCGGCGCTGCGGCCGAGGACCCGGGCCGGCCCCATGTCGACCCAGTAACCGCCGTCGGGCCGGGCGCCCACCCGGCGCGGGCCGCCGCGGGTGCCGACCAGCACGCCGGCCTCGGCGACCGCCCGGTCCAGCAGCCCCTCGGTCAGCAGCACGTGCAGGAAGAGCCGGATGCCGTTGCCGCACATCTCGGCGTACGACCCGTCGGCGTTGCGGTGGTCCATGAACCACTCGCACTGCCCCAGCGCCTCGCCCAGCACGCCGGCCGCGTCGGGCACGTGCCGGCTGGGCACCACCCGCAGCACGCCGTCCCCGCCCAGCCCCGCCCGCCGGTCGCAGAGCCGGCGGACCAGCTCGGCGTCCAGCCGGTCCGCCGGCCACACCGAGCCGTCGGGATCGGGCAGGACGACGAAGTCGTTCTCCGTGCCGTGGCCGAGGAGGACCCGGGGACCAGCGCTGTCGATCACCGCCCGATCGTACGGTCGGTGATCGCCGTGGCCACCGCGTCGGCCAGGTCCGGCCGGGCGGCGTCGAACCAGGCCGTGGCCTGGTCGCGGCGGAACCAGGAGCGCTGGCGGCGGACGAACCGCCGGGTGGCGGTGACCGTGCGCTCCCGCGCCTCGTCGGCGGTGAGCGCGCCGTCGAGCTGCTGCAGCACCTGGGCGTAGCCCAGCGCCCGGGAGGCGGTGGGCCCCTGGCGCAGCCCGTCTTCGGCCAGCGCCTCGACCTCGGCGACGAAGCCGGCAGCCCACATCGCGTCGACCCGGCGGGCGACCCGGTCGTCGAGGTCCTCGGGTGCGCGGTCCAGGCCGACGGTCACCGACGGGTAGTGCGGGCGCGGCTCGGGCAGCCGGGCGGTGAACGGCTGCCCGGTGAGCTCGATGACCTCCAGCGCGCGGACCACCCGGCGGGTGTTGCTCGGCAGGATCGCCGCCGCGGCGGCGGGGTCCAGTGCCGCCAGCCGGTCGTGCAGCGCCTGCGCCCCCTCGACAGCCAGCTCGCCGTCCAGCCGTGCCCGCAGGGCGGCGTCGGTGCCCGGGAAGTCCAGCTCGTCCAGGACGGCGCGCACGTACAGCCCCGACCCGCCCACCAGCAGCGGGACGACGCCGGCGGCGCGCAGCCGGTCGATCTCGACGCGCGCCCGCTGCCGGTACTCGGCCACCGACGCCGGTTCCCGCACGTGCCACAGGTCCATCAGGTGGTGCGGCACGCCGTCGCGCTCGGCGGCGGTGGGCTTGGCCGTACCGATGTCCATGCCGCGGTAGAGCTGCATGGAGTCGGCGTTGACCACCTCGCCGCCCAGCCGCTGGGCCAGGGCGACGGCCAGCGCCGTCTTGCCCGTCGCCGTCGGGCCGACGACGGCCACCACCGACGGCCCGGCCGGGGTCGGCCCGGTCACCGCGCGGTCCAGGAGGCGACGAGGTAGCCCACCCCGAAGGGCGCGGCGTCGTGGCGGAGCTCCGCGGCGACCGGCCTGCCCCGGAGGGCGGCGCCCACGGCCCGCCAGACCGGCACCCCGGCGGCGAGCAGCCGGGCACCCTCACCGGCGTCCAGGCCGGCCAGGGCGGCGGTGTCACCGGCGGCCAGCGCCGCCGCGACGGCGGCGTCGAACGGCGCGGCCGCCGGGTCGAGGGCGCCGGGCGCCTTCTCGGTGCGCCGCGCCGACCCGTCGCCCATGGCCAGCACGCCGACCGGGCCGGGCAGGTCGGCCAGCGCGCACGCCAGGTCGTCGGGGCCCACCCCCAGGCGGGCACCGGTGTGGCCGGCGTGGTCGAGCAGGTGGGCCCCGACCAGGTGCGGCAACGGCAGCCGCCGGCCCCCCGGCCGCACCCGCCCGGCGAAGGGGACGTCCCGGTCGACGCCGTATCCGCGCAGGTCACCGCCGTCCCCGGGGCCGAACCGGACCCCGCCGGCGCCGTCGCCGACGACGACCACGACCTCGGGTTCGGTGTCCAGCACGGTCTGCACGGCGGACGACACCGCGGCCCGCAGCACGGACAGGACGTAGCTGGGCGCACCGGCGACGACGGGCAGCAGCACCGGCGCCTGCGGGCAGAACGCCACCGCCACCGGAGAGGGAGGACTCACGCCAGGCAGTGTCGCGGATGCATCGTGGGAGACTGCTGGCGTGTCGAGCACGGAGAACACCGGAGACCGGACGCAGCAGGCCACCCCCGGCGCCGAGGAGCGCCCCGAGACGGCGGCGACCGCGGTCGCGCCGGTCGACGAGGGGCCCCTGGCCGCGACGCCGGACGCCGCCGTCCCCACCGGCGCCGCCGAGGAGGCCGCACCCCAGCAGGACAGCGCCGCCCCCGAGGCCCCGGCACCAGCGGACGGCGCCGCAGCCGCCCCGGCTGAGCCGTCGGTCGAGGTCGCCCCGGTGGACGAGGGGCCGCTCGCGGCGACCCCCGACGCCGCCGTCCCCACCGGCACCGACGCCCCCGCCCAGGCCGTGACCGACGCCGCCGGCACCCCGGCCGGCGACGCCCCCACCGAGTCCCCTGCTGCCGAGTCCGGCTCCGCCCCGGCGCCCAAGCCGGGCCGCAACCGCGGCCGCGGCCGTGGCCGCGGTGGCGCCACCCCCTCCCCCGAACCGCTGGTGGTCCCGGCCGTCACCCCCTCCGACCCCACCGAGTGGGGCCGGGTCGACGACGAGGGCACCGTCTACGTGCGCACCGCGACCGGTGAGCGCGCCGTCGGCTCCTGGCAGGCCGGGGCCCCCGACGAGGGACTGGCACACTTCGGCCGCCGCTACGACGACCTGGCCACCGAGGTGGCCCTGCTGGAGGCGCGGCTGGCCGCGCACACCGGCAACCCCAACGAGATCAAGACCAAGGCCGAGGAGCTGGCGGAGCAGATCCTCACCTCGGCCGCCGTCGGCGACCTGGACCACCTGGCCCTGCGGGCGCGGGCCATCAGCAGCATGGCCGAGACCGCCGTCGCCGCCAACCGCCGCGAGCGGGCCGCGCAGCGGGCCGCCCAGGTGGAGCGCAAGGAGGCCCTCGTCGCCGAGGCCGAGCAGATCGGCGCGGAGTCCACGCAGTGGAAGGCCGCCGGGGACCGGCTCAAGGCGATCGTCGAGGAGTGGAAGACGATCAAGGGCATCGACCGCAAGACCGACGAGGCGCTGTGGCAGCGCTTCGCGGCGGCGCGGGATGCCTTCGGCCGTCGCCGGGGCGCCCACTTCGCCGAGCTGGACAAGCAGCGGGGCGAGTCGCGGGCGGCCAAGCAGGAGCTCATCGCCGAGGCCGAGCGGCTGTCCACCTCCACCGAGTGGGGCCCGACCAGCGCCGCGATGCGCACGCTGATGGACCGCTGGAAGGCGGTGCCGCGGGTCGGCCGCGACACCGATGACGACCTGTGGAAGAGGTTCCGGGCCGCCCAGGACGTCTTCTTCGCCGCCCGCACCGCCAACGACCAGGCCCGCAGCTCCGACGAGCTGGCCAACCAGAAGGCCAAGGAGGAGATCCTGGCCGAGGTCGAGCAGCTGGACCCGGCCAACCGGGCCGCGCAGAACCAGCTCCGCAAGCTCCAGGAGCGCTACGACGCGATCGGCCACGTGCCCCGCGGTGTGATGCGCCAGCTCGAGGACCGGATGCGCGCCGTCGAGGAGAAGTTCCGCGGCGTCGCCGACTCCTCGCGGCCGCGGGTGCAGCCGGAGAACCCGCTGCTGACCTCCATGCGGGCCGCGGTCACCAAGGCCGAGGACCAGCTGGCCAAGGCGCAGGCCGCCGGCAATGCCAAGCGGATCAGCGAGGCGGAGGCCAACCTGGCCACCCGCCGCGAGTGGCTGGCCGAGGCCGAGAAGGCCTCCCGCCGCTGAAGGAGGACCCCGTCCTCCTCACCCCTCGCAAGCTCGGGGTGAGCCTCGGGACGGGGCCTGACCGCTCCAGCACGTCACCGAGGGCCCGTCCGTTTGCCGGACGGGCCCTCGGTGTTCTCCGGCACGGTCGTGTAGCTCCTGGGACGACGGGTAGGCCGTGGACAACGGAATGCGCCGCGCCGCATGCGTGCGGAGCAGACACCGATCCGGAAGGAGCCCGTCGTGGCCCTGTCCTACCCCACCCAGCCCGGCGACATCGACCACCTGATCGCCGACGACCACGCGATCGTCGACCGGCAGTTCCAGCACCTCGAGGCCGGCCGCGGCAACCGGCGGGTGCTGGTCGACCAGATCTCCTTCGAGCTGGCCGCGCACGCCTTCGCCGAGGAGGTCGTGCTCTACCCGATCTGGCCGGAGATCGGGATGACCGACGAGCACGACGACGCCGAGCACGAGCACCAGCAGATCAAGGAGCTGCTCGTCGTCCTCGGTCGCACGGAGCCCGGTCAGCCGGAGTTCGAGGAGGCCGTGGGTCAGCTCATCTCCGTCGTCCGGCACCACGTCGACGACGAGGAGAACGAGGAGCTGCCCGAGTTCCGGGCCAAGGCCGGTGCGCAGCGGATGGCCGAGCTGGGCGAGGAGTTCCTGACCAACAAGCGGATGGCCCCCACCCGGCCGCACCCGCACGCCCCCGACGAGGGCATCGCGGAGAAGATCGCCGGGATGCTGGCCAAGCCGCTGGACCACGTCCGCGACATGCTCTCCGGGCGGCAGAAGGAGCTGGCCACCGACGCCAGCGGCCTGCTCAACCCGCAGGCCCAGGCGATCGTCGACGCCCACTCCTCGCTCGGCCCGCTGCCGTTCGAGATCCTCACCCCCGCCGAGGCCCGCAAGCAGCCCGGCCCGGACGACGCGGTGAAGAAGGTCCTGGCCGACCGCGGCATCTCCGGCCCCGAGCCGGTCGGCTCCGTGCAGGACCTGACGATCCCCGACGGCGCCGGTGGCGAGCAGAAGCTGCGCGTCTACACCCCGAGCAACCCCGGGGTCGGCCCGGTGCCGATCATCATGTGGGTGCACGGCGGCGGCTGGGTGCTGTTCGACATCGACACCTACGACGCGTCCTGCCGCGGGTTGTGCAACAAGACCAACGCGATCGTCGTCTCCCCGGACTACCGGCGGGCGCCCGAGGCGGTCTTCCCCGCCTCGCACGACGACGTCCTGACCGCCTGGACCTGGGTGCGGGAGAACGCCCGGCAGCTGGGCGGGGACCCCAACCGGATGGCCATCGGCGGGGAGTCCGTGGGCGCGACGATGGCCGCGGCCACCTCGCTGCAGCTCGCCGCCAACGGCCAGCCGACGCCGGTGGCGCAGGTCTGCGTCTACCCGCTGACCACCGGCGAGCAGTTCGGCGAGTCGATGGAGGACGCCGCCGACGGCCGCCCGCTGAACCGGGCGCTGCTGTCCTGGATGGCGATGCACGCCTTCCAGGGCAAGCCGGAGGCGGCCACCGACCCGCGGGTCGCGCTGCTGGACTGGACGCCCGAGCAGCGGGCGAGCATGCCGCCCACGCTGGTCATCACCGACGAGCGCGACGTGCTGCGCAGCCAGGGCCAGCAGTTCGCCCGCGACCTCGAGGCCGCCGGGGTGCCCACCACCCACCGCTACTTCGCCGGCGTCATGCACGAGTTCTTCGGCGCCGCCGCCGTCCTGGACGAGGCCGAGCAGGCCCAGCAGGACGCCGCCGCGCATCTCACCCGCGCGTTCAGCAGCCGCTGAGCGTCTCCCCCACCGGAAGGAGCACGCGCACATGAAGGCCGTCATCTACCGAGGCCCCAAGAACGTCACCGTCGAGGAGGTGCCGGACGCCACGATCCAGGCGCCGACCGACGCGGTCATCCGGATCACCACCACCAACATCTGCGGGTCGGACCTGCACATGTACGAGGGCCGCACCTCCGTGGAGGAGGGCAAGGTCCTCGGTCACGAGAACATGGGCGTCGTCGAGGCCGTCGGCGACGGCGTCGACCGGATCAAGGTCGGGGACCGGGTGTCGGTCCCGTTCAACATCGCCTGCGGCACCTGCCGCAACTGCACCGAGGGCTGGACGTCGTTCTGCCTGCGCGCCAACCCCACCGAGGGGATGGACGGGGCGGCCTACGGCTACGCCAACATGGGGCCCTACGACGGTGGCCAGGCCGAGTACCTGCGGGTGCCGTGGGCGGACTTCAACCTGCTGCACCTGCCCGAGGGCACCGAGCACGAGAACGACTTCACGATGCTCTCGGACATCTTCCCGACCGGCTGGCACGGCGTGGAGCTGTCCGGCTTCCAGGTCGGCGACCGGGTGGCCGTGCTGGGCGGTGGCCCGGTCGGGCTGATGGCCGCGCACAGCGCGATGATCCGCGGCGCGTCGGAGGTCTTCGTCGTGGAGAAGGAGCCCGACCGGCTGGCGCTGGCGGAGAAGTACGGCGCCACCCCGATCGACTTCAGCGCCGGCGACCCGGTCGAGCAGGTCATGGAGCGCACCGGTGGACGCGGCGTGGACCGCGGCGTCGACGCCGTCGGCTACCAGGCGCACGACTCCGGCGGCGAGGAGCACCCGGAGCTGGTGCTGGACAACCTGGTCCAGATGGTCCGCTCGACCGGCGGCCTCGGCGTCGTCGGCGTCTACATGCCGCAGGACCCGGGTGCCACCAGCGACCTGGCCAAGGAGGGGCGCATCCCCTGGCAGTTCGGCACCTTCTTCACCAAGGGCCAGTCGATGGGCACCGGGCAGGCGCCGGTCAAGCGGTACAACCGGCAACTGCGTGACCTGATCATCGACGGCAAGGCGAACCCTGGGCTGATCACCAGCCACGAGCTCGGCCTGGACCAGGCCGTCGAGGGTTACCAGCACTTCGACGACCGGGACAAGGGCTGGACCAAGGTGCTGCTCAAGCCCGGCCAGTAAGAGGCACTGCACCGCCGTTGTGCGCTGATCGTCGGTCCCGGATGCTGAATCCGACGATCAGTGCACAACCGCGCGACCAGGCGGTGGGCGGCGGCGTCAGCCGCAGGCGGGGACGGCGGCCGGCAGCGGTGCCGGGACACCGATCCCCGGCATGCCGAGCTGGACGCCGGGCGTGGTGGGCCGGGTGCCGGCCTCCGCGGCGTCACCGGCCCGGGTCCGGCGGTGGGACAGCAGCTCCCCGTCGGCGACCAGGAAGTGCGGCTTGCCCTCCGTGACCACCGTCTCGACGACGTCGCCCGGGCGGACGCCGTCGGCGGCGGTGAAGTGCACCAGCCGGCCGTCCCGGGCCCGCCCGGACAGCCGACCGCGGTCGGCGTCCTTGCTGCCCTCCCCCGCCGCGACGAGCAGCTCGACCCGGCGGCCGACCAGGGCGCGGTTCTCCGCCCAGCTGATCTCGTCCTGCAGCGCGGTGAGCCGCAGGTAGCGCTCCTGGACGACCTCCTTGGGCAGCTGGTCGGCCATCTCCGCGGCCGGGGTGCCCGGGCGCTTGGAGTACTGGAAGGTGAAGGCGCTGGCGAACCGCGCCTCCCGGACGACGTGCAGGGTCTGCTCGAAGTCCGCCTCGGTCTCACCGGGGAAGCCGACGATGATGTCGGTGGTGATCGCGGCGTCCGGCATCGCCGCCCGAACCCGGTCGATGATCCCCAGGTAGCGGTCCTGGCGGTAGCCGCGGCGCATCCGGCGCAGCACCTCGTCGGAGCCCGACTGCAGCGGCATGTGCAGCTGGTGGCAGACCGCCGGCGTCTCGGCCATCGCGGCGATGACGTCGTCGGTGAACTCGCGCGGGTGCGGGCTGGTGAAGCGGACCCGCTCCAGTCCCTCGATCGCACCCGTCGCCCGCAGCAGGTCGGCGAAGGCCCCGCGGTCGCGGAACTCGACGCCGTAGGCGTTCACGTTCTGGCCGAGCAGGGTCACCTCGAGCACGCCCTGGTCGACCAGCGCCTGCACCTCGGCCAGGATCTCGCCGGGACGGCGGTCCTTCTCCTTGCCACGCAGCGCCGGGACGATGCAGAACGTGCAGGTGTTGTTGCACCCGACGCTGATCGACACCCACCCGGAGTGGGCGGAATCCCGCTTGGCGGGGAGCGTCGAGGGGAACACCTCCAGCGCCTCGGCGATCTCGACCTGGGCCTCGTCGTTGTGCCGGGCCCGCTCCAGCAGGGCCGGCAGAGAGCCGACGTTGTGCGTGCCGAAGACGACGTCGACCCAGGGGGCGCGCCGGACGATCTCGCCGCGGTCCTTCTGCGCCAGGCAGCCGCCGACCGCGATCTGCATCCCGGGGCGGGCGTCCTTCACCGGGCGCAGGTGACCGAGGTTGCCGTAGAGCCGGTTGTCCGCGTTCTCCCGCACCGCGCAGGTGTTGAGCACGACGACGTCGGCGTCAGTGCCCTCGGCGGCGGCGGTGTAGCCGGCCGACTCCAGCAGCCCGGAGAGGCGCTCGGAGTCGTGCACGTTCATCTGGCAGCCGTACGTGCGGACGAGGTAGGTCTTGCCGTTCACCACCGCATCGTACGGACCCGCCGGCGCGGGCCGGTGTCCGCTCAGCGGCGGGCGGCCAGGAACCGCTCGGAGACGAACGCGGTGGCCTGCAACGCCACGTACTTGTCGAGGACGTCGACCACCCAGTCCTGCCGGGTCCACCGGCTCGGCGAGTACACGCCCAGCAGCTTCCCGGCCAGCACGTCGGCGGGGTAGCCGAGGGCGAACACGACGTGCACGGCCCGCTGCCCCCGGAGCCCGCCCCGGATGGCGAGCGCGTGGCCGCCGCCCCAGACGGTGCCGAACCCGAAGTGCGCCGCCCAGTTCAGCCGGGTCCGGCCCGCCGGGGTCCTGGGCCGCACCCGCAGCACTGCCTCCGCGATCGCCGCCGGCGCGTAGCTGTCCGGGCGGCCGGTGAGCGGCTGCTCGACGAACCGCTGGAAGGCGGTCATCACCGCCGTGCCGGCCAGTCCGGCGGTCGCGCCGCGAGCGAGGGAGCTGAGCAGTCCAGAGGTCGCCATGCCCCGCCGGTACCCGGACCGGCCCCGACGACGCGCGGATCGTGACCGGAGCGAGACCGGACCCGGGAACCCGGGCTCGGCGGACGGCTTCGTTACGGCATCGTGATGCCCCGGCGACCTCCCGGCGTCGGGGCGGCACCTAGGGTCCCTCCCCGTGACCGAACGTCCGACCGGAGAGCCTCTCGTCCGCCTGTCCGGCGTCAACAAGTGGTTCGGCGAACTGCACGTCCTGCAGGACATCGACCTGACCGTCGACCGCGGCGAGGTGGTCGTCGTCATCGGCCCGTCCGGGTCGGGGAAGTCGACGCTCTGCCGCACGATCAACCGGCTGGAGTCGATCGAGCAGGGCGAGATCACCATCGACGGCCAGCGCCTGCCCGAGGAGGGCAAGGAGCTGGCCCGGTTGCGCGCCGACGTCGGCATGGTCTTCCAGAGCTTCAACCTCTTCGCGCACAAGACCGTGCTGGAGAACGTGACCCTCGGGCCGATCAAGGTGCGCCGGCAGTCGAAGGCCGACGCCGAGAAGCGGGCCCGTGAGCTGCTCGACCGGGTGGGCGTGGGCGCCCAGGCCGACAAGGTGCCCGCCCAGCTGTCCGGCGGCCAGCAGCAGCGGGTCGCGATCGCCCGTGCGCTGGCGATGGACCCGAAGGTGATGCTCTTCGACGAGCCCACCTCCGCGCTGGACCCGGAGATGATCAACGAGGTCCTCGACGTGATGACCGGGCTGGCCCGCGACGGCATGACGATGGTCGTGGTCACCCACGAGATGGGCTTCGCCCGCCGGGCGGCCAACCGGGTCGTGTTCATGGACGGCGGCCGGATCGTCGAGTCCGCCACCCCGGAGGAGTTCTTCACCAACCCGTCCTCCGACCGGGCCAAGGACTTCCTCTCCAAGATCCTCAACCACTGACCCGCCGCACCACCGACGAGAGGACCCCCTCATGCGCATCACCCGCTACGCCGCAGGCCTCGCGGCCCTGGGCATCGTGCTGACCGGCTGCTCCAGCGAGGCCGGCAACCAGACCGAGGAGGCGGCCGGCGGCAGCGCCGAGGTGGCCGACGACGTCTCGTTCGACGAGGGCACGACCATGGCCGAGCTCGCCGACGCCGGCACGATCACCGTCGGCACGAAGTTCGACCAGCCCGGCTTCGGCCTGGCCGGCCCGGACGGAGTGCCCGAGGGCTTCGACGTCGAGATCGCCGAGCTGATCGCCGCCGAGCTCGGCATCCCCGCGTCGGGCATCGAGTGGGTGGAGACGGTGTCGGCCAACCGTGAGTCGTTCATCCAGAACGGCGACGTCGACATCGTCGTGGCCACCTACACGATCAACGACACGCGCAAGGAGCTGATCGACTTCGCCGGCCCGTACTACGAGGCCGGGCAGGACATCATGGTCGCCGCCGGCAACCCGCTCGGCATCGAGGGACCGGACGACCTCGCCGGCCGGAACGTCTGCTCGGTCGAGGGCTCGACGCCCGCGGAGGAGATCCGCACCAACTACCCCGAGGCGCAGCTGACGCTGTTCGACGTCTACTCCAAGTGCGCCGACGCGCTGCGCAACGGTCAGGTCGACGCGGTCACCACCGACAACGTCATCCTCACCGGCCTGGTCGCCGGCGCGCCCGACGAGTTCGAGCTGGTGGGCAACCCGTTCACCGAGGAGCCCTACGGCATCGGGCTGGCGAAGGGCGACGACGAGTTCCGCAGCTTCATCAACGACGTCCTGGAAGCCTCTTACGAGGACGGCTCCTGGGCCGAGGCCTGGGACCGCACCGCCGGCGCCATCACCGGCACGGAGGCACCCGAGCCGCCGGCTGTCAACCGCTACTGATCCCCTGCTGACCCCGGCGAGGCGCCGGCGGCGGGCCCACCCCCGTCCGCCGGCGCCTCGCCGCCGCTCGCCCTCAGAGGAGGCGTGGTGCAGTTCCTGATCGACAACTTCGACCTCTTCTGGGACGCCTTCCTCACGACCCTGAGCCTGTCGGTGCTGGCCGGCCTGGTGGCCCTGGTCCTCGGCACGCTCCTGGCGGCGCTGCGGGTCAGCCCGATCGCACCGCTGCGCGGGCTGGCCACGTTCTACGTCGAGACGTTCCGCAACACCCCGCTCACGGTCGTGCTGTTCTTCATGATCTTCGGGCTGCCGCAGATCGACTTCGCCATCGACTTCTTCCCCGGCGCGGTGCTCTCGATCGGCCTGTACACCGCCGCCTTCGTCTGCGAAGCGCTGCGCTCGGGCATCAACTCGGTGAACCCCGGCCAGGCCGAGGCAGCGCGCGCCCTGGGGCTGACCTTCGGCCAGTCGCTGAGCCAGGTGGTGCTCCCCCAGGCGTTCCGGACGGTCGTCCCGCCACTGGGCAACGTGCTGATCGCGATGGTGAAGAACACCTCGATCGCGGCCGGGTTCTCGGTCAGCGAACTCAGCTCGCTGCTGCCCCGGCTGGTCAACGCCAGCGCTCCTGACCTCACCGCCATCCTGATCGGGGTCGTCGTGGGCTACATGGTCATCACGCTGCCGTCGGCGCTGGCGGTGCACCGCATCGAGCGACGGGTGGCGATCCTGCGATGACCACGCCGGTGCTCTTCGACGTCCAGGGCCCGCGGGCCCGGGCGCGCAGCCGGATCGGCACGGTCGTCGGCGCCGCCCTGATCCTGGCGATCATCGCCTTCGTGCTCGTCCGGCTGGCCGGCAACGGGCAACTGGAGGCCGACCGCTGGGCGATCCTCTTCGACCCGAGCAGCGGAGTGCCCCAGGCGTTGGGCCGGGCGCTACTGCGCACGTTGCAGGTCGCGGCCGTCGCCATGGTCTTCGCGACGGTGATGGGACTGCTGCTGGCGGTCGGGCGCCTCTCCGAGCACCGATGGATCCGGGTCCCGGTCGCGGCGCTCATCGAGTTCTTCCGGGCGATCCCGCTGCTGGTCGTCATCTTCGCGCTCTACTTCGTGCTGCCGAAGTACGGAATCCGGTTGAGCGCCTTCACCGCCCTCACCGGCGGCCTGGTGCTCTACAACATGGCGGTGCTCGCGGAGATCTTCCGCGCCGGGATCCTGTCGATCGACCGCGGCCAGCGCGAGGCGGCCCTCGGGCTCGGCCTGCGCAAGACCCAGGTGATGACCCTCGTGCTGCTACCCCAGGCGACCCGGCGGATGCTGCCGGTCCTGGTGGCGCAGCTGGTGGTCCTGCTCAAGGACACCTCACTGGGCTTCATCATCAGCTACCTCGAACTGCTGCGGCAGGCCCGTCAGCTCGTCGAGTTCTTCACCTTCGAGTTCGGCAACCGGTACAGCTTCCAGCTCTACGTGGCGGCCGGACTCATCTACATCGTGATCAACGTGCTGCTGTCCATGCTGGCCAAGTACCTGGAGCGGCGGACCAACAGCAACCGCAAGGGGCGCGGCAAGGCCGTGAAGGCCGAGCCGGCGGACCAGATGGGCGCCGGCGCAGGCGCTCCCTGAGGCCGGTCGCCCCGCCACCTGCGGACCGGACATCGACCGACCCACCGAGGGCCCGCACGCCGCTGGCGTGCGGGCCCTCGGCGTCCCGAGCGGTCCGCGACGCTCCCCCGACCGGAACGAGCCGGTCCGGAACGTCAGACCGCGCCGTACTGCGGCCGGCGGCTTGGCAACTCCCGCCGGTGGGGTCGCGGTCCCGGCCTGCCGAGAACTGGGGTGTGACCGCCTCCCCCCTCGCCGCGAGGTTCGACATGGACTACGACCTGGACCACACCTCGCAGCTGTTCGTGAACCGGCTCCGGACGTCCGCCGCGAACTTCGCCGCCGCCGCCGGCGCCGAGGAGGCGATCGTCCGCGAGGCCGTGCCCCCGGCCCGCCACCGCCGTTCCCGGTGCCGGGTGGTGCTGCGCTACCCCGGCGGGCGGGAGAGCGACGTGACCTTCCTGGGGCCGGTGGTCTCCCCGGACCTGGGCAAGTACCTGTCCATGTCGGAGTTCGACGCCTCGATCGAGCAGTGGCTGGGTGCGGGCCAGCAGCGCAGCCGGCGCTGGCTGGTGCCCGACGACGAGGCCGCCGACGGCGTCGCGGTCGACGTGACCGCCTGGCTGGACCGCGCCCCCGGCGCGTTCGTCCCGCGCCCGCGTTGACCCGACGTGTCCGGCCCCGCGAGGCGGCGGGTTCGGACACCGCGCACTGAGCGTTGTGCCCACACCACGAGGGGCTGATGCCGATGAGGCCGGTACGACGTCCTGGACGTCGTACCGGCCTCATCGGCGTTCCGGCTGTGCGTCAGCCGCCGGAGCCGCCCCCACCGAGCATCCAGCTGTTCTTGTTGACCGCGCCACGGGCATCGGGCGGCTGCATCTCCGCGCCGGTGCCACGACCCGGCGGGTCGTTGCTGGGGACCTCCGGCTCCGACATCCGCTCCCAGCGGCGCCGGCGGCTCCCCAGGTACACGACGGCGGCGATCACCACCACGGTCGGCACCAGGACCAGGACCCACTCCACCAACGGCCTCCGTTCGACTGCCCACCAGCGGGGCTGCTGACCCCGACGTGCCCCGGCGACCGCACCGGGAACCACCTGGGAGGTCAGGGGAGGTGGTCCTCCCAGACGTCGCCCGGCTGTGCCGCGCGGCGACGGAGCCCACGCACCTGCCCCTCCCCCACCTCGGGACCGGACCCGACACGGCCTGGGCCGTCGTCCGGGGCGTCCGCGGCGCCGTCATCGAGGCGCTCGTCCTCGGCCAGCAGCTCGGCGGTGAGCGCGTCCAGCGCCTCCCGGACCACGTAGCCGGCCAGCCCGCCGCCGTAGCCCTTCCGCGCCAGCATGCCGACCAGCCGGCGCTCGGCGGTCACCCGGTCCAGGCGGCGCATCGACGGCAGCTTCCGCTCGACCAGCCGCCGGGCGGCGTCCCACTCGTCCTGCGGGTCGACCTCCGCGACCGCCGCGGCGGCCACCTCGCCGTCCACGCCCTTGGCCCGCAGCTCGGCGGCGAGCGCCCGGCGCGCCAGCCCGCGACCGGACTGGCGGGAGCTCACCCAGGCGGCGGCGAAGGCGGCGTCGTCGATCAGCCCGACCTCGGTGAACCGGTCGAGCACGGCCGCGGCGACCTCGTCGGGGATCTCGCGCTTGGCCAGCAGGTCGGCGAGCTGCTTGCGGGTCTTCGACGCACCCGTCAGCGCGCGCAGGCAGATCGCCCGGGCGGCCTGCGCGGGATCGGCGTGCTCGCCGTCGGAGTGACCGGGGGCCTCGTCATCGCCGGGTCGGGTGCGCCGCTCGCCGCGGGGACGCCGGGAACCCCGGTCACCGGCGCCCGATCGGCCGGCGTCGGACCGCCCGGGACGACGACGGCCGGCGCGGTGGGTCTCCCCACCGGCCGGCCGTGCGTGCTCCTCGGCCGGCCCGTCGCTGCTGAACAGCGAGTCGGACACGGCCGGACTCAGAAGTCGGCCGGCTCGGCCGCCGGGGCCTCGGCCACGACACCGATGCCGAGCTTCTCCTTGATCTTCTTCTCGATCTCGTCGGCCAGGTCGGGGTTGTCGCGCAGGAAGGAGCGGGCGTTCTCCTTGCCCTGGCCGAGCTGGTCGCCCTCGTAGGTGTACCAAGCACCGGACTTGCGGACGAAGCCCTGCTCGACACCCATGTCGATGAGACCGCCCTCGCGGCTGAAGCCGTGGCCCCAGAGCAGGTCGAGCTCGGCCTGCTTGAACGGGGCAGCGACCTTGTTCTTCACGATCTTCACGCGCACCCGGCTGCCGACCGCCTCGGTGCCCTGCTTGAGGGTCTCGATGCGGCGGACGTCGAGGCGGACCGAGGCGTAGAACTTCAGTGCCCGGCCACCGGTGGTGACCTCCGGCGAGCCGTAGACCACACCGACCTTCTCGCGCAGCTGGTTGATGAAGATCGCGGTGGTGCCGGAGTTGTTCAGCGCACCGGTGATCTTGCGGAGCGCCTGGCTCATCAGCCGGGCCTGCAGGCCGACGTGGCTGTCGCCCATCTCGCCCTCGATCTCGGCGCGGGGCACGAGGGCCGCGACCGAGTCGATGACGATGATGTCGAGGGCACCGGAGCGGATCAGCATGTCGGCGATCTCGAGCGCCTGCTCACCGGTGTCGGGCTGGCTGACCAGGAGGGCGTCGGTGTCGACGCCGATCGACCGCGCGTACTCGGGGTCGAGCGCGTGCTCGGCGTCGATGAAGGCCGCGATGCCGCCCGCGGCCTGGGCGTTGGCCACCGCGTGCAGGGCGACGGTGGTCTTACCGGAGGCCTCGGGGCCGTACACCTCGACGACCCGGCCCCGGGGCAGGCCGCCGACACCGAGGGCGATGTCGAGCGCGACCGAGCCGGTCGGGATGACCTTCATGGCGACCTCGGGCGAGTCGCCGAGGCGCATGACCGAGCCCTTGCCGAACTGCTTGTCGATCTGAGCGAGGGCCATGTCGAGGGCCTTGTCGCGGTCCAGGGTTGCTGCCATGGTGGCCACCTTCGGGTGTCGCTGTGCGCTGTCTGCGGGTCGTCGCCGACGCTAGGGCGGGGGTCTGACAGTTTCGCCGGGCCGACGTCATCTGTGGACGAGCACCGGACCTGTGGACACGGTAGACCGAACAGGTGTTCGAAGCCAGCGACACGCCGCCGCAGCGCCACACGCGCCCCACCAGCGGACCCCGGCGCCGGTTCAGCGGGCTGCGCGCGCCTCGTCCGCCACGGCCCGGGCGGCGTGCACCGCGGGCATCCGCCCCTCGACGAACTCGATCAGCGCCAGCAGGTGCGGCACCAGCTGCACGCCGGCCTCGGTGAGCCGGTACTCCACGTGCGGCGGGATCGACGAGCGCACCTCACGGTGCACCCAGCCGTCGCGCTCGAGGGTCTGCAGGCTCTGGGCCAGCATCTTCTCGCTGACCCCCTCGATCCGCCGGCGCAGCTCGCCGAACCGGTGCGGCGACTCCGCCAGCGCGGAGAGCGCCAGCAGCGACCACTTCCCGGTGACGTGCTCGAGGGCCTCGCGCGAGGTGCAGGCGCGCCGGAAGACGTCGGCGACCAGCTGCTCGACCGTCTGCTCCACGGAACCCCTCCTCTCCGGTGCGGACCCCGAGTGTACGGTGCGAACGGACTGCACTAACGATTAGTTAGCGTCACCGACGCAGCACCCACCTCTCGGAGGATCTCGTGATCACCGTCACCGGAGCCAGCGGCCACCTCGGCCGGCTCGCCCTCCTCGGCCTCCTCGACGCCGGCGTGCCCGCCGCCGAGGTCGTCGCCGTCGTCCGCACCCCGGCCAAGGCCGCCGACCTCGCCGACCGCGGGGTGCAGGTGCGCCAGGCCGACTACGCCGACCCGGCCGCGCTCGAGGCGGCCCTGCAGGGCACCGACCGGCTGCTGCTGGTCTCCGGCAGCGAGGTCGGCCAGCGGGTCGCCCAGCACGGCAACGTGCTGCAGGCGGCGAAGGCGGCCGGCGTGCAGCTGGTCGTCTACACGAGCGCGACGCGGGCCGACGACACCCCGCTGCCGCTGGCCCCCGAGCACATCGCCACCGAGCGGCTCATCGCCGAGTCCGGGATCCCGGCGGTCGTGCTGCGGAACAACTGGTACCTGGAGAACTACGACCAGCAGATCCAGCAGGCCGCCGACACCGGGGAGCTGACCGGCAGCTCCGGCAGCGGGCGCATCGCCGCCGCCACCCGGGCGGACTACGCGGCCGGGGCGGTCGCCGTCCTCACCGCCGACCAGCCGGAGACCGGCGTGCTCGAGCTCGGCGGTGACGAGGCGTTCAGCCTCGCCGACCTGGCCGCGGTCGTCGCGGCGCAGACCGGCCGCGACGTCGTCTACCGCGACCTCTCCCCCGAGGAGCACCAGCGCACGCTGGTGGAGGCGGGGCTGCCCGAGGCCACCGCCGGGTTCGTCGTGGCGCTGGACCAGTCGATCGCGCAGGGCGCGCTGGACACCGGCAGCACCGACCTGCACCGGCTCATCGGCCGGGCACCGACCACCCTGGAGCAGTACGCCCGCACGGTCCTGGGCTCCTGATCCGCCGGCGTCCCGCCGGAGCGGCCTCAGCGGTCCTTCGGCGGGACGTCGTACTCCTTGCAGATCTCCAGCCAGACGGTGCGCACGGGCACGCCGGCCTCGATGGCCTCGGCCGCCGTCCGCCCGCCGAGGGCACCGAACGAGTGGTCGCGCACGACGCTCTGCGACCGCATCGAGCCGAACTGCTGCTCCATCCGGGACCAGAACTCCTGCAGACGCACGGCGAGCACGGTACCCGCCGGCGGTGACCGGACTACCCTCGGCGCATGGTCCCGAGCACCGGCTCCCCGACCTGGGACACCGTCCTGGAGATCGCGATCGTGTGCGCGCTGATCGCCTGGCTGGTCCTGATGTGGCGGAGCTACCGCAACCGGCGCTGAGCCGCCCACACCACCACCAGCGGGACGACGAGCGCCGCGCTCACCGCCGCCACCAGCCCGAAGCCCCCGCCGGCCAGCAGCGGCCCGCCGACCGCCCCGGCCAGCGCAGCCCCGAGCCCCATCAGCAGGTCGGTGGCCCCCTGCGCGGTCGGGCGCAGCTCCTCGGAGACCGACTCGGTGACCAGGGTCGAGCCGGCCACCAGGCCGCACGACCAGCCGACCCCGAGCAGGAACAGCCCGATGCCCAGCTGCCAGGCGGCGCCCGGCGGGGCGGTGCCGGCGACCAGCGCAGCGAGCAGCAGCAGGCCGCCACCCAGCGCCACCGTCGCGGAACGGCCGAACCGGTCGGCCAGCCAGCCGACCAGCGGGGAGAAGAGGTACATCCCCGCGACGTGCACGCTGATGACCAGGCCGATCACCCGGAGCGTGGTGCCGTCTGCGTGCGCGCCTCCGGCACCCATGTGCACCGGCGTCATGACCATCAGCCCGACCATCACCGAGTGCGCCACCACGACGGCGGTGATCCCGAGCCGGCCGTCCGGCGTCGCCCAGACCGCGCGCACGGCACCGAGGGCGCCGGCGCGGGGCGCCGGCCCCGCGGCGGGTGCGGTCGGAGCGAGCCGCCGGGCCAGCAGCAGCGGGTCGGGGCGGAGCAGGGCCAGCACACCCAGGACGACGGCGAGGAACACGGCGACCGGCAGCACGAACGCACCGCCCAGCGCGGGCAGACCCAGGGCCCGACCGAGGTCGTCGCCGGGACCGGCCAGGTTGGGCCCGAGCACCGAGCCGATGGTGGTCGCCCACACGACCAGCGACAGCGCCCGACCCCGGTGCTCCGGTTCGGCCAGGTCCGCGGCGGCGTACCGCGCCTGCAGGCCGCTGGTCGTGGCCGCACCGAAGAGGAGCAGGCCGGGCAGCAGCAGCGCCAGCGACGAGAGCGCCGCCGCCGCGACGACGACCAGCGCCCCCAGCACGGCGACCGCGTAGCCGAGGGCGAGGCCGGCCCGCCGGCCGGCGCGGTCACTCACCCGGGCCAGCGGCACGGCGATGAGCGCCGCCCCCAGCACGCTCGCGGTCTGGCCCAGCCCGGCGGCGGCGTCGCTGCCGGCGACCTCACGGGCGAGCAGCCCACCCACGGTGATGCCGACGGTCACCCCGAGCCCGCCCAGCGCCACCGCGCCGGAGAGGACGGCGACCGTGCGTCGCTGCACGGCCGCGCGGTCGGGGATCGTCGTCGGCACGGTCACGGCGAGGAGTCTGCCGCAGCCGTCGGGCGGTCCCGGTCAGGCCGCAGAGCGGACCACGCGGCAGCGGTAGCGCGGCTTGATCTCCCGGTTGACGTGCCGTCCGATGCTGGCCGACTCCAGCATGGCCAGCGCCTCCTCCGGAGGGACGTCGAGGTAGTCGTAGACCCCGCCGTCGACGAACTCCAGCTCCAGCACCCGGTGGTCGAGGTCGTAGCCCACCGACCGGACGCTGGACGACCGCACGTGTGCCCGTCTCATCGGTCCCCCAGAACCACACCGGCGTAGTTCCACCAGTGTGCTCCGGCTCGGGCGCCGTCGACGAATCCCCTTGTCGACCGGCCTGCCGCACGCGCCCCGTCGCGGTGCGCGCCGTCGCGGACCTGGTCGAGGAGGGCGAGGCGGCACCGACCGACGGGTGGGACTCCTGGTCCACCGGGCGGGCCACGGGGAGCGCCCGGCCCGGGGCAGGCGCGGCTGCTGACCGGACGCCTGGCCGGTGCGGCCACCGTGCTGGCTGCCGTGCTGGCCACCGGGGGCTGTCCACCGGGCCCCGCGCTTGCCCGGAGGGCGCTGGCCCCGACCGGATCCGTGCGGGCGGGGACGGCGAACTGTCGTACCCGCGGGGAGACTGGAGGCGTGTCGGCCCTCGAACGCTTCTCCACGCCCACCCAGGCGTGGTTCACCGGCGCGTTCGCCGGCCCCACCCCCGCGCAGGAAGGCGCCTGGTCGGCGATCAGCAGCGGCGAGCACGCCCTGGTGGTGGCCCCCACCGGTTCGGGCAAGACGCTGGCGGCCTTCCTCTGGTCCCTGGACCGGCTGGCCGCCACGCCGCCCCCGGCCGACCCGCTGGCCCGCTGCCGGGTGCTGTACGTCTCCCCGCTCAAGGCGCTCGCGGTCGACGTCGAGCGCAACCTGCGCGCACCGCTCACCGGCATCGGGCAGGCGGCCGCGCGGCTGGGGCTGCCGCGCCCGGAGATCAGCGTCGGGGTCCGCTCCGGTGACACTCCGGCCGACGAACGGCGCACCTTCGCCCGCCGTCCGCCCGACATCCTGATCACCACCCCCGAGTCGCTGTTCCTGCTGCTCACCAGCCAGGCGCGCGAGGCGTTGCGCGGGGTGGAGACGGTCATCGTCGACGAGGTGCACGCCGTCTGCGGCACCAAGCGCGGCGCGCACCTGGCGGTCTCCCTGGACCGGCTCGACGAGCTGCTCGAGCGCCCGGCGCAGCGGATCGGGCTGTCGGCCACGGTGCGCCCGATCGAGGAGGTCTCCACCTTCCTCGCCGGCGGCCGCCCGGTGCAGATCGTCGCGCCACCGGCCAGCAAGCAGTGGGACCTGTCGGTCGTCGTCCCGGTGGAGGACATGTCCCAGCTGGGGCAGCCCACCGGCGAGCTGGAGGGGTCGGCGGCGGGCAACCAGCCGCGGACGTCGATCTGGCCGGCGGTCGAGGAACGGGTGCTCGACCTGATCGAGGCGCACCGCAGCACCATCGTCTTCGCCAACTCCCGCCGGCTGGCCGAGCGGCTCACCAGCCGGCTCAACGAGCTGCACCACGAGCGGACGACGGGCGAGCCGCTGCCGCACGGGGCCGACCCCGCCCAGCTGATGGCCCAGGCAGGCGCCGGTGGCGGGCTGCCGCCGGAGGTCCGCCCGATCGCCGCCGCGCACCACGGCTCGGTCTCCCGCGAGCAGCGGGCGGTCACCGAGGAGGCGCTGAAGTCCGGCCAGCTGCCCGCCGTCGTCGCGACCTCGTCGCTGGAGCTGGGCATCGACATGGGCGCGGTCGACCTGGTGGTGCAGGTCGAGTCCCCGCCCACCGTCGCCTCCGGGCTGCAGCGGGTCGGCCGCGCCGGCCACCAGGTCGGCGCGGTGAGTGAAGGCGTCATCTTCCCCAAGTTCCGCGGCGACCTGGTGCAGAGCGCCGTCGTCGCCGAGCGGATGCGCGCCGGGGCCATCGAGTCCACCCGCTACCTGCGCAACCCGCTCGACGTGCTGGCGCAGCAGATCGTGGCGATGGTGTCCGAGCGGCCGCGCACGGTCGACGAGGTGGCCGGGGTGCTGCGCCGGTCGGCGGCGTTCGCCTCGCTGCCGGACTCCGCGCTGCACGCGGTGCTGGACATGCTCGCCGGCCGCTACCCCTCCGACGCCTTCGCCGAGCTGCGGCCGCGGCTGACCTGGGACCGGGTCACCGACACCCTCACCGCCCGGGCCGGCGCGCAGCGGCTGGCGGTCACCAGCGGCGGCACCATCCCCGACCGCGGGCTGTTCGGCGTCTTCCTCGTCTCCGGACAGGGCGAGGGAGGCAAGCGGGTCGGCGAGCTGGACGAGGAGATGGTCTACGAGTCCCGGGTGGGCGACGTGTTCCTGCTGGGCTCCTCGTCCTGGCGGATCGAGGAGATCACCCACGACCGGGTGCTGGTCAGCCCGGCGCCGGGGCTGCCCGGGAAGATGCCGTTCTGGCACGGCGACACCCTCGGCCGCCCGCTGGAGCTCGGCCGGGCGCTGGGTGCGTTCCTGCGCGAGGTGGGCTCCGCGACCCCCGAGGCCGGCGCGGAGCGCGCTCGGGCCGCGGGCCTCGACGACTGGGGTGCGGCCAACCTGCTCGCCTACCTCGCCGAGCAGAAGCAGGCCACCGGGCACCTGCCCGACGACCGCACGATGCTGGTCGAGCGGTTCCGCGACGAGCTCGGCGACTGGCGGCTCGTCGTCCACTCCCCGTTCGGCGCGCAGGTCAACGCCCCCTGGGCGCTGGTGCTGGCCGCCCGCCTCCGCGAGCGGTACGGGGTCGACGTCGCCTCCATGCACTCCGACGACGGCATCGTGCTGCGGCTCCCCGACACCACCGGCGAGGCGCCGGAGGCCGACCTGGCGATCCTCGACCCCGACGACGTCGAACGCGAGGTCACCGCCGAGGTCGGCAACTCCGCGCTGTTCGCCAGCCGGTTCCGCGAGTGCGCCGCGCGTGCCCTGCTGCTCCCCCGCCGCGACCCCCGCCGCCGCACCCCGCTGTGGCAGCAACGCCAGCGCGCCGCACAACTGCTCTCGGTGGCCAGCGAGTTCTCCTCGTTCCCGATCACCCTGGAGGCGGTGCGGGAGGTGCTGCAGGACGTCTACGACGTGCCCGGCCTGGTCGAGCTGATGCGCGACGTCCGCAGCCGCCGGGTCCGGGTCGTCGACGTGCAGACCCAGACCGCCTCCCCCTTCGCCCAGTCGCTGCTGTTCGGCTACGTCGGCCAGTTCATCTACGAGGGCGACGCGCCGCTGGCCGAACGCCGCGCGCAGGCCCTCGCGCTGGACACCGGCCTGCTCGCCGAGCTGCTGGGCCGCTCGGAGCTGCGCGAGCTGCTGGACGGTGACGCGATGGCCGAGGTGGAAACCGAGCTGCAGCGCCTGCCCGCCGAGCGGCACCCCCGCGACGTCGACGGCGCCAGCGACCTGCTCCGGGGCGTCGGCGACCTCACCGTCGCCGAAGCCGCACCCCGCGGCGTGCCGGCCGAGTGGCTGGCCGAGCTGGTCGCCTCGCGCCGGGCGATCGTCGTCCGCATCGCCGGCGAGGAGCGGTACGTCGCGATCGAGGACGCCGGGCGGCTGCGTGATGCCCTGGGCACCGCCCTGCCGGTCGGGGTGCCCGAGGCGTTCACCGAGCCGGTCGCCGATCCGCTCGGTGACCTCGTCGGCCGCTTCGCCCGCACGCACGGGCCGTTCGTGCCGGCCGACGTCGCCACCCGGCTGGGCCTGGGCGTCGCCGTGGTCACCGCGACGCTGCAACGGCTGGTCGGCACCGGGCGGCTGGTGACCGGTGAGTTCCGGCCCGGCGGGGTCGGCCAGGAGTGGTGCGACGCCGAGGTGCTGCGGTCGATCCGGCGCCGGTCGCTGGCCAAGCTGCGCCAGGAGGTCGAGCCGGTCCCGGTCGGCACCCTGGCCCGGTTCACCCCCTCCTGGCAGTCCGTGGGCGGGCGGATGCGCGGCGTCGACGGCGTCCTCGCGGTCGTCGAGCAGCTGGCCGGCGCGCTGGTGCCGGCGTCGGCGCTGGAGTCACTGGTGCTGCCCTCGCGGGTGCGCGACTACTCCCCCGCGATGCTCGACGAGCTGACCAGCGCCGGTGAGGTGCTGTGGGCCGGCGCGGGTGGGCTCTCCGGCGGCGACGGGTGGGTCACCCTGGTGCCGGCCGACCTCGCCCCGCTGCTGCTGCCCGAGCCCCCGGGCGGTGCGCAGCTCGAGGGCGGGGTGGCCCAGCAGGTGCTCGAGGAGCTCGCCGGTGGGCAGGCGCTGTTCTTCCGGTCGCTGTCCGACCGGGTCGGGTCCACCGACGACCAGGCGCTGTCGGACGTCGTGTGGGACCTGGTCTGGAGCGGCGCGCTGACCAACGACACCCTCGCTCCCCTGCGCGCCCGGCTGGCCGGCGGCGGCACCCACCGCAAGGCGCCGGCCGCACCCCGCGCACGGCTGGACCGCACCCGCTACGGCCGTACCCGGCTGGGCCGCCCCGCGCTGCCCAGCCGCACCGGCCCACCGGCGATGGCCGGGCGCTGGTCGGCGCTGCCCGCGCTGGAGACCAACGCGACCAAGCGGACGACGGCGCGGGCCGAGGCGCTGCTGGAGCGGCACGGGGTGCTCACCCGCGGGGCGGTGCAGGCCGAGCAGGTGGCCGGGGGCTTCTCCGCGGTGTACCCGGTGCTGCGCGCCTTCGAGGAGAACGGCCGGGCCCGTCGTGGCTACTTCGTGGAGACCCTGGGCGCCGCCCAGTTCGGCACCCCCGGCTCCGTCGACCGGCTGCGCAGCTTCGCCAGCCCCGACCGGGCCCCCGCAGGCGCGGTGGTGCTGGCCGCGACCGACCCGGCCAACGTGTACGGCGCCGCGCTGCCCTGGCCGGAGCGGCCCAGCGGCGAGGAGGACGCGGTCGACCTCGGCGAGGGCACCGGCTCCCGCCGCACCGGCCACCGGGCCGGCCGCAAGGCGGGCGCCCTGGTGGTGCTGGTCGACGGCGAACTGGTGCTCTACGTCGAGCGCGGCGGCAAGACGCTGCTGTCCTGGACCGAGGACGAGCAGGTGCTCAAGGAGGCGGCCACCGCGCTGTCCGGCGCCGTCGCCTCCGGCGCGTTGGGCCGGATGACCGTGCAGAAGGCCGACGGCGCCTCGGTGCACCAGGCCGGCCCGCTCACCGACGCACTGCAGGCCGCCGGCTTCGCCGCCACCCCGCGCGGCCTCCGCCTGCGCGGCTGACCGGTCAGTGGCGGCGCGGGCCCTGCAGCCACGGGGCGAGCCACCGGCTCAGCCGCGGCATGAGCACGCGCAGCGCCGTCACGACGTAGACCGCCGACAGCAGCAGCCGCAGCGGCCACGGCCAGTCGCCCACGAACGGCACGGCGAGCAGCTGGAAGCTGGTGGTGAACAGCAGCACGACCGCGACCGTCAGCAGCCAGCTGCGCCACACCGGGCCCGGCCGCGGCGGCACCGCGAAGAACGTCTCCAGGCCCACCGCGCGGGCCACCCGCTCGTCCTCGACCAGCCGGTGCACCCGGTCGAGCGCGGCCCGCCGCTGCGGTGAGCGCTCCCAGGCTGCGAGCGACTCGTCGTCGGCGAACCGGTAGACGAGGTGGTACTCGTCGCTGGCCGGCCCCGGCCGCAGCAGCGAGGACCCGAGGTGCCCGGGGAACGTGGCGACCAGCTCCTGCACCTCGGCCGCCCACCGTTCGAACGCGTCGTGCTGTTCGGGGCGCACCACCCGGGCCACGGTCACCGTGACCGGCTCGTGCGCCGGCTCCCGGGTGATGGCGGTGCCGGTCAGGTGCCGCAGTCGCGAGGTCACGTCCACGAGGGGCACCAGCACCGACGAACCCCAGGCTGTTCCGCCCTGTCGGCCCCCTCACAGCGGGCCACTCCGACGAGCGAGCCGTCGTTCCGTCGGATACCGGGCATGCGGTGCCCCGCTGCCGGGTTCATGGCGTGCATGACCACCATGCGCGCCGTCGGCGCCCTCCGCGGCCTGCCGATCTCCGACCCCGACTCCCTCGTGGACGTCGAGGTGCCCGTCCCCGAACTGCGACCCCACGACGTGCTCGTGCGGGTGCACGCCGTCTCGGTGAACCCGGTCGACGTCAAGGTCCGCGCCGGCCTCGAGCCCCAGGCGGCGCCGAGGGTGCTCGGCTACGACGCGGCCGGGGTCGTCGAGGCGGTCGGCGCCGAGGTCGGGACGCTCGGGGTCGGCGACGAGGTCTGGTACGCCGGGGACATCACCCGCGCCGGCTCCAACGCGGAGCTGCAGGCCGTCGACGAGCGGATCGTCGCCCGGAAGCCGGCGTCGCTGGGCTTCCCGGAGGCCGCGGCCCTCCCGCTCACCACCCTCACCGCCTGGGAGTCGCTGTTCGACCGCTTCCGGCTCGACGCCTCCTCCAGCGGCGACCTGCTGGTGCTCGGCGCGGCCGGCGGCGTCGGCTCGGTCATGGTCCAGCTGGCCAAGCAGCTGACCTCGGTGCGGGTGCTCGCCAGCGCGGGCAAGGCCGAGTCGCGCGCCTGGGTGACCGGCCTGGGCGCGGACGAGGTCGTCGACCACACCGACCTGGTCGCCTCGGTGCAGGCGCTCGCCCCCACCGGTGTCGACCGCCTGTTCACCCCGCACTCGACGGGGAACGTCGAGGCCTTCGCCGCGGTGGTCAGGCCCTTCGGCGACATCGTCGCCATCGACGACCCCGTGCAGCTGGACCTGCTGCCGCTGAAGTCCAAGAGCATCACCTGGCACTGGGAGCTCATGTTCACCCGTTCCCTGTACGGCACCCAGGACCTCGCCGAGCAGAGCCGGATCCTGGCGGAGACCGCCGCTCTCGTCGACGCCGGCCGGGTGCGCACGACGCTGACCACCACCATCGAGGACTTCAGCGCCGCCGGCCTGCGGGAGGCCCACCGCCTGCTGGAGACCGGCCGCACCGTCGGCAAGGTCGTCGTCCACCGCTGACCCGCGCCCGGGTCCGCCTGCCCCGGCGGGCCCGGAGCGCGCGGGGGATCATGGCCGCGTGCCCGAAGGAGACACCGTCTGGCTGGCCAGCCAGCGGATGAACACCGCACTGGCCGGGGCCACCCTGCGCCGCGGCGAGCTCCGGGTGCCCCAGCTCGCCGCCGTCGACCTCACCGGGGCCACCGTCACCGAGGTGGTGCCGCGCGGGAAGCACATGCTCATCCGCTTCGCCGACGGGCGCACGCTGCGCAGCCACTACCGGATGGACGGCAGCTGGCACGTCCACCGGCCCGGTGCGAAGTGGCAGGGCGGCCCTGCCTTCACCGTCCGGGCGGTGCTCGCCAGCGACGAGTGGGAGTGCGTCGGCTACCGCCTGCACGACCTGGCGCTGGTCGCCACCGCCGACGAGGCACAGCTCGTGGGTCACCTCGGCCCCGACGTCCTCGGACCCGACTGGGACCTCGACGAGGCGCTGCGCCGCCTGCGCAGCCACCCCGACGAGCAGATCGGCGTCGCCCTGCTGGACCAGCGCAACCTGGCCGGCATCGGCAACCTCTACAAGGTCGAGTCGCTGTTCCTCGCCGGCGTGCACCCGTGGACGCGGGTGGCCGACGTCCCCGACCTGGCCGCGCTGGTCACCCGGGCCCGCACGCTGATGCAGGCCAACAAGCACCACCCCGAGCAGAGCACCACCGGCAGCACCCGGCGCGGGGAGGACCACTGGGTGTTCGGCCGCAAGGGCCGGCCGTGCCGGCGCTGCGGGACGACGATCCTGCTCGGCGACCAGGGCCCGGACACCCAGGAGCGGGTCACCTGGTGGTGCCCCCGCTGCCAGGCCGCGCGCAGCCCGATCGACCCCACCGCCCGCACCGGCGAGCGCGACCACCCGCCGTCACTGGCCGGCCGCTGAGGCATCAGCGCGCTGTCCAGCTCTCCAGCCCGGCGTACCTGCGGGTCCGCTGCGACCGCCGGTATCGCACTTCACTGGCACACACACCGCCGACGGAGACCAGACCGGTCAACGCAGCGGCCGCGATGCCCGGATTGACGTAGCCCGGAACGAGGTCCTGGTGTGCGTTGCACGGGTTGGAGAACGGGAATGACGTCGCGTGGTGCTCCAGTCGGTACTCCCGGCTGTACGTCATCCCCTGCCTGAAGCAGTCGCGGGCGGTATCGGTGCTCCACGCCTGGAAGAGCCCATGGACGGACAGGACCAGCAGCACACAGGCTGCCAGCAGGGCAGCCCATCCCCACCGCACGGCCGCCTGGGACCGGAGCGTCCACGCCTCGGACGGCGGTTGTTCGACGCCGCCACCCACCGACGGATGTTCCCACGCCGCTCATCGACCACCCGGAGACACGCCCCGGCCAGGCGAGCCGCCTGGTCTCGGACCGCCAGGCGGCCGCCGGCTGAGCGGCGGAGTCCTCTGGGCGCCGCCCGGAGCCTGGACACGACACCGCCCCGGTGCCAGACCAGATCCGGCACCGGGGCGATGGAACGTGGAACGGGAGGTCAGCCCTGCTCGGGGCGCTCCGCCGGCTGGGCGGCCGGCTGCTGCTCGGTGCCGGGGACTGCACCCGTGCCCTGCTCGATGGCCGCGGCCGACGGACCGCCGGTGACCGCCTGCTGACCGCCCCCACCCACGGCCTGCTGCCCGCTCATCGCAGCGCGGATCTCGGCGAGCCGGGACGAGCCGGCCACGTCCAGCGTGGCCTTCTGCACGTCGAGCATCCGGCCCTCGACGGAGTCCTGCGCGAGCTCCGCCTGGCCGAGGGCGTTGGCGTAGCGGGCCTCGATCTTGTCCCGGACCTCGCCGAGGCTGGGGGTGTTGCCCGGCGCGGACAGCTCGTTGACCTGGCGCAGCGAGTCCGAGACCCGCTCCTGCATCTTCGCCTGCTCCAGCTGGGACAGCAGCTTGGTGCGCTCGGCGAGGGTGGTCTGCAGCCGCATGCGACTGGTCTCCACGGCGCCCTTGGCCTGCTCAGCGGCCTGCAGCGCCTCGTCGTGGCTGCGCTTGAGGTCCTCCATCGCCTGCTCGGCGCTGACCAGCTGGGTGGCGAACGCCTGCGCCGCCTGCTCGTACTCGGCGGCCTTCGCGGCGTCACCGGCAGCGCGGGTCTGGTCGGCCAGGACGAGCGCCTGCCGGGCGGAGGCCTGCATCTGCTCGACCTCGCTCAGCTGCCGGTTCAGCCGCATCTCCAGCTGGCGCTGGTTGCCCAGCACAGCAGCGGCCTGGTTGGCCAGCGCCTGGTGCCGCTGCTGCTCGGACTCGATGGCCTGGGCGATCTGGACCTTGGGGTCCGCACGCTGGTCGATCTGCTGGTTGGCCGACGCCGTCAGGTACTTCCACAGCTTCACGAACGGGTTGGGCATGGCTCCTCCTGTCCGGCGCACCGGTCCACCGGGAGGCGGATGGTGCGGCACGGGCGACGTCGTCGTCGATCATCGTCCCAGTCGGGCGCGGAGGTCAGCCACCGCAGCTTCCCGGGCGTCGTCCCGCTCGTTCCCGGCCCACCGCGAAGGTGAGCCGGGAACGGCCCCTCTGCAGGGTCCCGCGCCGAGTCTGCGAGGCGTGGGGGGGCAGAGGGGTCCTTCATCAGACGGGGCGGTTGCGCAGCCGGCGGTAGTGCTCGACCAGCGCCACCGTCGAGTCGTCCTGGTCGATCTCCGGAGCGCCCTCGCTGGTCAGCGCGGGGGCGAGCTGGCGGGCCATGACCTTGCCGAGCTCCACGCCCCACTGGTCGAAGGAGTCGATCTGCCAGATCACGCCCTCGGTGAAGACGGTGTGCTCGTAGAAGGCCACCAGCTGGCCCAGCGTCGCCGGGGTGAGCTTGGGCGCCAGGATCGTCGTCGACGGCCGGTTGCCCGGCATCACCTTGTGCGGCACGACGTCGGCCGCGGTGCCGTCGGCGGCGACCTCCTCCGCCGTGCGCCCGAACGCCAGCACGGCGCTCTGCGCGAACATGTTCGCCATCAGCAGGTCGTGCATGTCCTCGATGTCGTGGTTGGGCTCGCCGAAGCCGATGAAGTCCGCGGGGATCAGCGACGTGCCCTGGTGCAG
Source organism: Modestobacter sp. SYSU DS0290 (assembly GCF_054050955.1). Lineage (NCBI taxonomy): Bacteria > Bacillati > Actinomycetota > Actinomycetes > Geodermatophilales > Geodermatophilaceae > Modestobacter > Modestobacter sp. SYSU DS0290. Next base: position 1,350 of record NZ_JBJHAI010000025.1, on the reverse strand, counting down.
CAGCTGGTGGAAGGCGTGCTGGCCGTTGGTGCCCGGCTCGCCCCAGTAGACCTCGCCGGTGGCGGTGGTGACCGGCTCGCCGTCCCACCGGACCGACTTGCCGTTGCTCTCCATGGTCAGCTGCTGCAGGTAGGCCGGCAGCCGGGACAGGTACTGGCTGTAGGGCAGGACGGCGTGGGTCTGGGCGCCGAAGAAGTTCGTGTACCAGACGTTGAGCAGCCCCTGCAGCACCGGCAGGTTCTCCGCCAGGGGCGTGCGGCGGAAGTGCTCGTCGACGGCGTGGAAACCCGCCAGCATCTCGTCGTAGGCGTCCGGCCCGATCGCCACCATCAGCGACAGGCCGACGGCGGAGGTGAAGGAGTACCGGCCACCCACCCAGTCCCAGAACCCGAACATGTTCTCGGTGTCGATGCCGAACTCGGCGACCGCGTCGGCGTTGGTGGAGACGGCGACGAAGTGCTTGGCCACCGCGGACTCGTCGGCGCCGGAGGCCAGCAGCCAGGCCCGCGCCACCTTCGCGTTGGTCAGCGTCTCCAGCGTGGTGAAGGTCTTGGAGCAGACCACGAACAGGGTGGTCGCCGGGTCCAGGTCGCGCGTCTTCTCGGCGAAGTCGGTCGGGTCGATGTTGGAGACGAACCGGGCGGTGATGTCCCGGTCGCTGTAGTCGGCCAGCGCCGTGTAGGCCATCGCCGGGCCGAGGTCGGAGCCGCCGATGCCGATGTTGACCACGGCGCGGATCCGCTGCCCGGTGTGGCCGGTCCACTCCCCCGACCGCACCCGGTCGGCGAAGCCGCGCATCTTCGCCAGCACCTCGTGCACGTCGGCCCGCACGTCCTGCCCGTCGACCACCAGCTCCCGGTCGGCGGGCGCGCGCAGCGCGACGTGCAGGACCGCGCGGTCCTCGGTGGCGTTGATGTGCTCACCGCGGAACATCGCCTCGATGCGCTCGGGCAGCCCGGCCCGCTCGGCGAGCGCGACCAGCAGCCGGACCGTCTCGTCGGTGACCCGGTGCTTGGACCAGTCGACGTGCAGGTCGCCGGCGGTGCCGGTGAGGCGGTGCCCCCGGCCCGGGTCGTCGGCGAACAGCTGCCGCAGGGTGGTGCCCTCGATCGCGGCGTGGTGGGCGGCGAGCGCGCTCCACTCGCCGGTCGCGGTGATGTCCAAAACTGCCTCCTGGGTCGACCGAGGTCCGTCAGGACACAGGTGTGCACCACCGGGTCCGGACAAACGCTGCGCAGGCAGCATGCCGCACCGGGGGGGGGGGGGGGCCCCCCCGCGGGGCCGGGCGCCCCCCCGGCCCCCCCGGGGCGGGCGTGGGGGGGGGGGGGGTGGGCGCCCGCCGCGGGGGGG
>NZ_JBJHAI010000024.1:0-59482 GCF_054050955.1 Modestobacter sp. SYSU DS0290 | reverse complement strand
TCGTCGTCGGTTCGGCGAGCAGGAACCGACGACGAGCGCACAACGGCGGAGTCAGGGACGGCGCACGGCCGCCAGCCCGGCGAGCAGCAGCTGGGCGCCGACCAGGCCGAGGCCCAGCCACATCAGCGCCCCCGGCCCGGCCGCGTGGTGCACGTGCGTATGGCCCGACGGCCCGCCCAGCATCTGCGCGTGCAGCACCAGCATCGCGGCGTCCACCAGGGCGGTGAACCGCCACACCGACCCGGTGGGCGACCGCCACAGGTGCCACGCGCACGGCAGGCAGGCCGCCGCCATCAGCACCATCACCAGCGACCCGAGCGAGCCGTCGACCAGCAGCAGGTGCACCGCCGCCGACGTCACCGCCAGCCCCGCCGCCACCCGGCCGAGGGCGAGCGCCCTCGGCCGGGCGACGACGGCGGTGGTCACGAGCAGTGCCCCTTCTCGGCGGCGCAGTGCGAGGACGCCGACTTCGGGACCCCCAACGCCGGGTTCTTGTCGAAGAAGCCGACCGGCTTGAGCGTGAAGCCGCTGTAGTCGGTGGGCATGACCGGCCAGTCCTCCGGGCGCGGGAAGTGCGTGAGCCCGAAGGTGTGCCACAGCACGACGTCGGTGTTCTCGACCGGGGCGTCGTCGGCGACGAACGCGGGCAGCCCGCCGTCACCTGGGTGCTGGTTGACGAAGTCGCCGGCCGGATACCGCTCGGCCGGGTCGTAGGCGGTCACCCACAGGCTCTTGGTCGAGAAGGTCGCCCGCTTGTGCACCGACGACGACTCGTCGGCCAGCAGGGTCGGTGAGTTCTCCGGGTGCAGCGCGTACCCGACCGGCTGGCCCAGCCGGTTGGTCTTCGACGGGTTCACGACGTGCCAGGTCCGCCCGACCGTCGCATCCGTCGTCCGGGCGGCCGAGGCCTCCGACGTCAGCGGGGTGAGCCTGCGGGTGAACGCGTTGCCGTAGGGGTTGGTCTCGCTGATCGGCACCCGGACGGCGTCCACCTCGTGCACCGTGTTGGCGACGCCGTCGACGGCCATGTCCAGCCGCGCGGAGAACAGGTGCTGGTGGAACGGCGCCCCCAGGCCCGGCGCGATCTCGGTGGCGTACGGGTGCTCCTCGCCGCGGTAGGCGGAGGTGAAGACGATGCCGGTGGCCTTCGACTCCAGCTGGATGGTGCCGTCGGTGTAGAGGTACCAGTAGAAGCCGTAGTCGTAGTTGCCGATGGTGGTGAAGAAGCTGATCACCAGCCGCCGCGAGCGCCGGGTCTCCAGCATCCCGTTGAACATGTCGGTGTGCTTCCAGGCGACGCCGTAGTCCTCCTCGTGCAGGCAGATGGCGTTGCGGATGGTGCGCGGGTTGCCGTCCTCGTCGGCGAGCACGCCGTCGAAGTAGTGGATCTCGCCGAGGCAGTCGCAGCCCAGCTCCAGGGAGTTGGTGTACCGCGCGAAGAGGTACTCGCCGGTGTCGAAGTAGTTCTGCCAGAACCGCACCGGTGAGGGGTCGGCGTAGGGCACGACCATCTCGCTGATCGACGCGCGGTGGATGACCGAGCGGCCGTCGATGGACAGCTGGTTCAGCACCAGCCCCTCGCGGGCGTCGAAGCCGACCCGCACCTCCCAGCCGGCCCAGCGGATGACGTCGTCCTCGACCGTGAACGACCGGCCCTCGGGCTGGGTGATCTCGATCGGCTTGAGGTCCCGGACGGCGTCGGGGGTGAGGTCGGCCCGCTCGGCCGGCACGGGCAGATCGAAGTGGTCCTGGACGTCGATGGCCACGCCGCGGGTGACGTCGACGAACGCGACGACGCCGTCCACCGGGTGCGCCCACGGGAGGTCGTCGGGGTCGGCCTGGTGGAAGCCGAGCACCCGGACGACGCGGTGCCCGAACTCGTCGGGGAAGTAGGAGCCGGCCGACAGCGGCACCGACCGCACGTCCGCGACGTCCAGCCCGCGCTTGGTCATCGCCGCGACCCAGCGCTCGTCGGCGGCGAGGATCGGCTCGATCGCCTCGAACTCGGCGTCCAGGATCGGCACCTGCCCGTCGACCAGGGCGTCGATCGGCGTGTTGCGCTCGACCAGGCCGGCGGTGATCGACACGGTGAGGTCGGCGCCGTCGCCGGTGGCGCGGTCGAGCAGCAGCACCCGGGCCCGGCGCTCGATCGGGTCGCCGGGCTGCCAGGCGAGGACGACGTCCTTGTGCGGCTCGTCGAGGCCGACGTAGACGAACTTCGTCTGCTCGCCGACCAGGCCGGCCTCGGCGACGATCCCGCGGATCGCGGTGAACTCCTCGGCGGAGAGCCGGGAGAGCGGGTGGGTGGCGGTGCTGACGGGCGCGGTCATCGTCATGGGGGTGGTTCCTTTCCAGCGGTGGGTCAGTGGGAGAGGTCGGTGTCGGTGAGGGCGGCGGCCTGCGGCCTGGTCCTCGCGATGACTGGGCCGGCGAGCAGGCAGGCCAGCAGCAGGACGCCGGCGCCCACGCCCAGGGCGGTCGACTCGCCCATCAGCAGCGGCAGGTTCTGCACGAGGATCACCAGGATCGTGGCGAGCCCGACGAACCCCAGGCCGGGCGCGATGAGCGTCTGCCAGGGCCGGGTGTCGACCTTCGTGCGGCGGAAGAAGACCAGCACCGCGCCGCAGGTGAGCAGCATCAGCGCGACGATGCCGACGGTGGAGATCCCGGACAGCCAGGTGAAGACCTCCAGCACCGGGTCCAGGCCGGCGATCGCGCAGACGGCCATGAGCACCGCGCTGATCACCGTCTGGGTGAGCGAGGCCGACGCCGGGGAGGCGTGGGTGGCGTGCGCGTTGCCCAGCCGGCTGTGCAGCACCCCGGTGTTGCCGAGGTTGAAGAAGTAGCGGGCCAGCACGTTGTGGAAGCTGAGCGCGCAGGCGAAGAGGCTGGTCACCAGCAGGACGTTGAGGACGTCGGCGGCGACGGTGCCCAGGTACGTCTGCGCGGTGTCGACGACCATCGAGCCCGGGTCCTCGGCGGCGCGGGCAACGGCGGCGTCGTCGCCCCAGGCGGTGACGATCGCCCAGCTGGAGACGGCGTAGAAGATGCCGATGATCGCCAGCGCCAGGTAGGTGGCCCGGGGGATGGTGCGGGCCGGGTCGCGCGCCTCGTCGCGGAAGACGGCGGTGGCCTCGAAGCCGATGAACCCGGCGATGGCGAACATCAGGCCGAGCGCGGGGGAGCCGCTGGTGATCTCCGGCAGGCTGATGATGCCGCCGGAGAAGCCCTCGGGTCCGCCGCCCTGGCCGACGACGGCGATGTCGAGGACGACGACGATGGCGATCTCGGCGATCAGCAGCAGCCCGAGCACCTTGCTGGACAGGTCGATGTGCCGGAAGCCGAGGACGCCGATCGCGGCGATCATCACCGCGGTCCAGACCCACCAGGGCGGGCTGGCGACGCCGTAGCGGCCGAGCAGGTCGCTCATGGCCTGGCCGATGTAGCCGAGCACCGCGCCCTGGATGGTGATGTAGGTGAGCAGCGCGAGCATCGCCGCACCCAGCCCGAGCGGTCGACCCAGGCCGCGGGAGATGTAGGAGTAGAAGGCGCCGGCCTGCGGCACGTGCGGGGTCATCGCGACGAAGCCGACGGCGAAGAACAGCAGGACGACGGCGGCGATGACGTAGCTGGCCGGGTAGCCGGCGCCGTTGCCGGCGAGGATGCCGATCGGCACCGAACCGGCGACGACGGTGAGCGGCGCCGCGGCGGCGACCACCATGAAGATGATCGCGCCGACACCGAGCGAGCCGGACAGGCTGCGGGTGGCGACGGCGCTGGGCTTGCTGCCGGCCGGAGAGGTCGGCGCGCCGGTGGCGGGCGGGTCGGAGATGGCCATCTGCGGTCTCCTGGGTCCGGCGGCGCCCGGGTGGCGCCGTGTTGCCCGCAGACCTTGATCGCGGCCGGTTGCCGCGGCGTCTCCCGTCGCTGACGTTCTGCCGCGTGCTGAATGAGAGACGCGGCGCCCGGTTTTCTCATTCGGGGCGCGACCGGTTGGGGGCCGCGACGTAACACCGGCGCAAAGCGGGGCTGCCTACCCTGCGGCGTTCCCCGACCGCTGGAGGCCGCCGCGTGACCCGACTCGCCCGCGTATCACCGGTGGCCGGTCTGCACCGGCGGCGGCTGTCGTTCTGGGAGGTGCTGGCGCAGTCGGTGTCGGCGCTGGCGCCGTCGGCGGCGATGGTGACGACGCCGGCGATCGTGCTGGTGCAGAGCGGCGCGGCGACGCTGCCGGCGTTCGCCGCGGCCACCGCGCTGGTGCTGCTGGTGGGCTGGTGCGTCACCCAGTTCGCCCGCCGGCTGGCCGCGGTCGGCGGCGTCTACACCTACACCGCGCAGGGGCTGGGCCCCTCGGGGGCGCTGGTCGGCGGGTGGTCGCTGGCGATCGGCTACGCGGCGGTGTCGATGTCGGCGCTGGTGGGGTGCGCCCTGTACCTGCGGGCGCTGCTCGGGCTCTCGGGGACGTCGGCGCTGGCCGTGCTGGTGCTGCTGGTGGGCGGACTGGCCGGGTGGTGCACGGTGCGCGGCATCCAGCTCTCGGCGCGGGTGGCGCTGGCGCTGGAGGTGGTGTCGATCGGGCTGGTGCTCGCCGTCCTGGCGGTGCTGGTGCTCCGGGTCGGTGACCTGCCGGGTTCCGCGGCGGCGGTGGTCGACGCGGACGTGCGGTGGGGTGGGCTGGCGATCGGCGTGGTGCTCGGCGTGGTCGGGTTCATGGGGTTCGAGAGCGCGACCGTGCTGGGGGTGGAGGCGCAGCGGCCGCTGCGGGCGGTGCCGCGGGCGGTGCTGTGGACGCCGGCGGTGGCCGGGGTGCTGTTCCTGGCCGGGACGGCGGCGCAGGTGGTGCTGCTGCGGGCGGCGCCGCTGGAGGTGCTGCTCAGCCCGGTGCCGGTGGGCCGGCTGGCGGCGGAGATCGGGCCGGTGGCGTGGGCGCTGGAGGCGGGGATCGCGGCGTCGTTCCTCGCCTGCGTGACCGGGTCGGTGAACGCGCTGGCCCGGGTGCTGTTCTCGATGGGGCGGGAGGGCGTGCTGCCGTCCCGGTTGGGTCGGACGCACCGCCGGTTCGGAACGCCGTTCGTGGCGCTGCTGCTGGTGCTGCCGCTCGTGGTCGGGGTGCCGTTCGTCGCGCTGGCCGCCGGTGCCGGTGGGCGGGCGGTGCTGACCGGGACGCTGACGGTGTCGGCGATCGGCTACGTGGTCGCCTACGTGCTGGTCTGCGTGGCGATGCCGCTGTTCCTGCGCCGGATCGGGGAGCTGACCCGCGCGCCGCTGGTCGGCGGGATCGCGGCGGCGGGGCTGTGGTCGGTCGTGCTGGTGGTGGCGGTGAGTGGGTCGGGCTGGGTGGACGGTCGGCTGGCGGCGCTGGTGTACCTGGGCGCGGTGGCACCCGGGGTGGCGTGGCTGGGATGGCTGCGGTTCCGGCGGCCTGCGCGGCTGCGGCGGGTGGGCGTCTACGACGAGCCGACGGTGGCCAGCGTGCTGCCCGGGTCGCTGGCGGCCTGATGGCGGTGTCGAACTGATGGCGGTGTCGGACGCGGGGCTGACCGGGCGGCAGCCGAAGGCGGTGCAGAGCGCGCTGGCGGTGCTGGAGTGCGTGGCGCGGATGGGGGCCGGGGTGACGGCGAAGGAGGTGGCCGAGACGCTGTCGCTGCCGCCGGCGACGGCGTACCGGCTGCTGAACCTGCTGGTGGGGGAGGAGTACCTGGTCCGGCTGCCCGACCTGCGCGGGTTCGCGCTGGGCCGGAAGGTGGCCGGGTTGGCGGGTGCGATCGCTCCGGTGCGCGTGCCGCAGGCGGCGCGTGACGTGCTCGCCGAGCTGCGCCGGGAGGTGCGGGCCGGGGTGCACCTGATCCTCTACACGGCGACGACGCTGCGGGTGGCGGACATGGACCCCGACCTGCCGCTGCAGGACCCGGCGCTGGTGGAGCGGCACCTGCACGCAACGGCGGCCGGGAAGCTGCTGCTGGCCGAGCAGCCCGAGTGGCGCGACCTGCTGCCGCCATCGCGGCTGACGCGGTTCACCGCGGCGACCGTCACCCGGCCCGACCAGCTCGACGCGTGCCTGGCCGAGGTGCGCGCGCAGGGCTGGGCGGCGCAGACGGGGGAGCTGCACGGCGACGTCGGGTGCGCGGTGGCCCCGGTCCGGTCACAAGCCGGCGAGCTCGTGGCCGGGGTGGTGCTGAGCGGCCGGGTGGAGGTGCGGGAACTTCCCGGCCGCGTCCGTGAGTGCGCGTCCGCGCTCGCCGGTCTACTCGCGTGAATGGCTGGGACGCGGGCGGCGGGCATCGGTCGGGGGTCTGGACGACAGCGGCCTCGAGGTCCGCGAGGAGGACGTCCAGCACGGCTATGCGATGTCCTCGTCCTGGCAACTGCGGACAGCGGCGAGGAAGGCGGGCGCCCACCGGTCGACCGCCTGCAGCGACGTGTCGGTGAGTTCCGGGCCCATGGCGCGCTCGCCATGGCCGTACCGGATGAGGTCGCGCAGCAGCTCGGGGGTGCGTTCGAGGTCCAGTTTGTCGAGGTCGAGATCGTGCAGCTTCGGGTCGAGCAGTCGGCGGACGTGGTGCGGCGCCCACAGGAACGGGTCGCCCACGCCGTTGCTCAGGCCGCTGCCCAGGACCTGCTCCACCAGCAGCGGGAGTGGGCTCCGTGTCCACGGGCGGCCCCAGGGTGAGGCCAGGAACTGGGCGGTGAGTTCGTCGGTGTCGACGTCCTCGAGCCATCCGGGCACGGTGGCGTCACCTCCGTCGGGGAGGCGGGACAGCATCCACCGCACGATGCAGCGCTGGCTCTTCCATTGCGTGCGGGTTCTCAGCGCCTCGTCGAGCTTCACCCCGGTGAACGCAGCGGTGAGGCGGGCGCGGGCGTCGGCCGCGCTGATGTCGCGGATGCGGACGTCCGGATCGTCATCCGCTCGCAGTGAGTGCAGAACCTTCTCCATCGGGTGCTCGTACAAGGCGCCGTCGACGGCGCGGACGCCCAGTTCGTTGTCGACGCGGACGGCGGCGGTGAGCGCGTGTCCGCCCGGGATGGTGACGCCGAGGACGACGTCGTCGGCCTCGCGGAACGGGCCAATCAGCTCGACGCCCCGATCGACCGGGGCGGCCAGGTACAGGTCGGCGAGCCAGCGTGGCACGGTGTGGCCACGGTCGGCGATGTCCCGGCGGACCCACCGGCGCAGGCCCGCGTCATCGGCCAGCGTGGCGATCGCGAGCGCGCCGGCCGACGTCTCGGGGCGGTCCCAGGCCACGAGGTGGCGGACGACCTCCGTCGTCTTCTCCGGAGCGACGTCGGGCTGGCTGGTGAAGTCGAGCATCGACGACGCCACGCCCAGCAACGCGCCAGGCGTGCTCGAGTCGAGTCCCTCGCGCAATCCTCGACTCACGGCTTCCCGGGCCTGAGCAAGGAGCTGGTCGACACTCGGGGCGCTGGAGGGCTGGGCTGTCGTCGTCATGATTCGAACAGTAGTTCGATGGACTGACGCAAATGCCTGGTCGAGGGCAGCTGCGCTGCGACCCCTCGGTCAGCCGGCACGACGATGACGGCGTATCCGTCTTCAGGACTCGGGCCACGGTCGCCGGGTGAGGAGCGGAACGGCCGTGCGGCCGTCGAGGAGGTGCAGGCTGCAGTCGATGCCGTCGCGCTCGCGGACGATCGACTCGATCGCGGCACACCAGGCGGCGTCTTCCGGGGTGGGCGTTGCGGGCCCGGGCCGCTCCAGGCACATCGCCAGGTGCAGATCCGCCCGGTCGACGTGCTCAGCGTCGACCACGACGGCGTGCAGGTCGGCGAGGGCACCGATCACCACCCGGTCGGGCTCGGCCGGGAGCTCCTCGACCGGGATGAGCAGGTGGACCATCGTGCCGTCGCTCCGCAGCCAGGCGAGGAACAGGCGGCGTTGGGACGGCGGGCCGTCGAGGTGCAGGAGTCCGCGCCACCGTTCGGTGAGCTCGGCGTCGGTGGTCACCGGGATGTCGGGGTGCGGTCGGGTGCGCATGGCGGAGGACTCTGCCGCGCACCGACACCTCGCCGCTGGCGTCGTCCACAGGTCGACGGGCGTCGTGCCGTTGACTGGCAGCATGGACGACGTCACCGCCGCGCTCTGCTCGCAGCCGGTTGCCGTGGACGAGGCCGCGGCCCAGCTGCCGGCGGCACCCGGGCTGTACGCGTGGTGGGGGCGGTTCGGTGCGCTCCCCGGCATCTCCGGGCCGCGGCACCCGCAGGCGGCGCTCCAGCTGCTGTACGTGGGTATCGCGCCGAACGGGACGGCATCGCGGGCGACGCTGCGCAGTCGGGTGGTGGGCGACCACCTCCGCGGGACGACGGGTTCGTCGACCCTGCGCCGGTCGCTGGCTGCGCTGCTCAGCGAGCAGCAGGGCTGGCGGAGCCGATGGACGACGCGGCCGGTGCTGGTCAACGCCGACGAGCTGCGGCTGTCGGCGTGGATGGGGGAGAAGCTGCGGCTGACCTGGGCGGAGCACCCGGAGCCGTGGACGGTGGAGGCCGCGGTGATCGCCGAGCTGGAGCCGCCGCTCAACCAGGCCGACAACGCGACGCACCCGCTCTACTCGTACGTCCGGGAGGCTCGGAAGCGCTGGCGTGATGCAGCGAAGGCAGGGGAGAGGTCATGAACGAGGCAGCGGTGGTCGCGGCGTTCAGTGGGGCGCTGCGCGCAGATGGCTGGGACGTGCAGACGGAGGTCAAGTACATCGACGTCGTCGCCACCCGGGGCGAGCGCACTCTGTACGCCGAGGCCAAGGGAAAAACGGCCGACCCGGGACTGGACGTCGACGTCTTGTACGGCCAGCTGCTGCGGCGGATGTCCGACGAGCCCGTGCCCGGTCGGCGGTTCGCCGTCGTCGTTCCCGAGACTGTGCTCACCGCGGCGCTGCGCGTGCCGGCGTACGTGCGGGCGCAGCTCGCGATCGACGTCTACGTGGTCGACGAATCGGGCCGGGTCGAGCTCCACGCGTCCAACGACGCAGCAGCCTGGCGGCCGGGGGCGCAGCGGCCCTGAGCGCCTCGCCGCAAACGTCCGTCGCGGCGAGCAGTGCCGTGGACATCGCGGGTCGGTGCCGGCGGTCGCTTCGTCGCCGTGGTTGATTCGTCGCCAGGCGACCGAACGGGGGAACCGTGCGAGGAACAACGGGTGCCCCCTTGTGAGCGGGGGAGGACCGTGGGCGATGCGTCCCCCTGAGGCCCGGCTGATGTCCGGAGATGAACCGATCGCCGGTGCCGGAGTCACTGTCCGCGACTTCTGGGCGTGGACTCTGTCCGACCTGCGTGCGAACACGGTCCGCCCGATGCTCGCCGAGTTCCTCGTCGCTCGCGCCTTGCATGCCGCACACCGCCCGCGCATCGAGTGGGAGCCCTACGACGTGGTGACGGACGACGGGCTCCGTGTCGAGGTCAAGTCGGCCGCATACCTGCAGGCGTGGGCGCAGTCCGGGCCCTCGACCATCACCTTCGGCGGCCTGAGGGCCCGCACGTGGGCACCGAGGGACGGCTTCGCCGCGACCAGCTCGTACAACGCGGACGTCTACGTGTTCGCGGTGCTCATGGCGACCGAGCACCATGCCTACGACCCGCTCGACACCGCTCAGTGGTCGTTCTGGGTGGTGCCGCGCTCGACAATTCAGGCGACCGGGCAGCAGAGTCTGCGATTGTCCCGTGTCGAGGCGCTGGCCGGCGCACCGGTGGGTTACGCCGAACTCGCGGCATGGGTACGAAGCGCGGTTGATGGTCGTGAACCGTGAGGACCGGCTCGATCAGCGAAGCTGGCAACGGGGGTTGATGTGCCACTCGAAGTAGGGCTCTGGCGGGTCGACGGGGACAGGCCGATTCGGCTGATGCCGAGCGGCGTCCCTCTCGAAGCTCAGCTCGAAGCGATGATCGAGGCCGACCCGGGCATCCTCGGAACCCCACTCCTCCTGATCGGCCGGCAGGTGCCGACCGACTTCGGCAAGTTCATCGACCTGCTCGCTGTCGACGGCGAGGGTGCTCTCCACGTGCTGGAGCTGAAGCGTGATCGAACTCCCCGCGAGGTCGTCGCCCAGGTTCTCGACTACGGGTCGTGGGTGCGGACGCTCTCTCACGAGCAGGTGCTGGGGATCTTCGCGGACTACCGGCCGGGCGCTGTGTTCGAGCAGGAGTGGACGTCGACCTTCGGCGGCGACGTTCCCGAGGAACTCAACGACGGCCATCGCTTGACGATCGTGGCCGGCGACGTCGATCCGGCGACCGAGCGGATCGTCGCGTACTTATCGGAGTTCGGCGTCCCGGTCAACGTCGTCTTCTTCCGGTACTTCGGGGACGGCGATCGCGCGTACCTGGCGAGGACCTGGCTGCTCGACGAGGCCAGGACACCGGCCCGGACGGGGGGAGGTAAGGGCGGCAGCAAGGAGGCCTGGAACGAGCAGGACTGGTACGTGAGCTTCGGCGAGGAGAGTGGCAACCGCTCCTGGGATGACGCCCGCAGGTACGGGTTCGTCTCCGCGGGTGGCGCCGAGTGGTTCTCACGCACCCTGCGCAAGCTCCCCGTCGGTGGTCGGGTGTTCGCCTGCATCCCCGGCGTGGGATACGTCGGCGTCGGCACGGTAACCGGGGAAGCGCGGCCGTTCGACCGGGCCGAGGTCAATGTCGACGGCGAGATCGTTCGCTTGGCGGACCAGCCGCTCACGGCCGCGTATCGGCATCCCGCCTTGCCCAACGGTGAGGACCATCGCGAGTTCGTCGTCCCCGTCGAGTGGACATCCACGCGCCCGCGAGGGGAGGCGTTCTGGGTGAAGGGCATGTTCGCCAACCAGAACAGCGCCTGCAAGCTGCGCAACCGCTTCACTCTCGAGCAGCTGGCCGGCGCCTTCTCGCTGGGTGACTGACCAGAGTGGTGGCACGGTCCCTCTTCACTGCAGATCAGGCCTGCAGCGAGTGGCGACACATGAGTGTCGTGGTGCCGTCGGTCTGAGCAGTTCCGTGAATCGCCAACCGGCTGGGGGCCACGGCGAGTCGGTGACCCCCAGCCGGGATCAGCGGCGGACGACGGCCGTGCCGATCGTCTTGGTCGGGAAGCCCAGCGTCTGCACGACCGTGGAGATCCCGGCGTTGGCGGCGCCGGCCACCACCACGACGACGTCGTCCGGGGTGCGCAGCGTGGTCACGAGGTCGTCGTCCGGGATCTGCTCGATGTCGGACGCCTGCTTCTCGTCGAACGCCGCGGCGACGGGGTGGTTCTGGAAGACCGCGGTTGACTCGCCCCGGCCGGCGGCGCGCAGCGTGCCCGCCGGCCGGCCGCTGTGCTCGGCCAGGTACTCGCGGACGTCCTGCTTGGACATGCCCTGCTTGGCCAGCAGCTGGGCGTGCTCGGGGCCGATGACGACGCCGACCCGGCGGAACCGGCGGGTCATCGACCCGATCCGGCCGCAGGTGTCGGCGATGTCGTTGAGCACCGCCTTCGGGTCGCCGGTGTTGCGGTTGTCGACGTGCTCGGTGCTGCGGGTGTGCAGCGCCGACACGGTGCTCACCCCGACGTCGTGCCCGAGGGTGACCGACAGCGGCTCCCAGGGGCTCTCCTCCTCGTTCTCCGCGATGCAGAGGGAGAACTTGCCCGGGAAGCCCTGGGTGGCCTGGTCGAGCTCGTGCGGGCGGATGCCGTAGGCGTTCATGATGATCAGCCGCATCGCGCGGCCGACGGTGGCGTTGGCCCGGAAGCCCGGCCCGAACACGTTGCCCTTGCTGTTGAAGCCGAGCTCGGTGCGGACGGGTCCGTTGACGATGAGCAGCGGGCCGCCGCCGGTGGTGCTCTGCCAGCCGCCGAGGCCCGGCCAGCCCTCGTCGACCGCGGCTTCCAGCGCGGCGAGGACGACGGCGAAGTGCTCGGGGAGGCAGCCGGCCATGGCGGCGTTGATCGCCGCGGCCTGGACGGTGCAGCCGCGCTTGACCTGCGTCATCGTCCAGATGACCTCGGACGGCGAGCGGTCGGTGTGCTCGAGGAAGCGGTGCACCAGGCTCGGGATGGGCGGGACGACGGGGAGGCCGTCGGTCCAGCCGTTGGCGTGGCACTCCTCGATCGCGGCGATCAGGTCCTCGGGGGTGAGGCCGGTCTGCTGCTCGGTCACGAGACCTCCCCGCGCAGGATTGCCATCACCTGCGGTGCCGCCAGCCGGGCGTGCTCGGCGATGCCGTCGGCGTCCAGGCTGCTCACCGGGTGGGGGACGACGGCGAACGTGTAGCCGGGTGCGCCCTGGATGCGCGCCATGGCGTCGGCGCTCGCCTTGAGTGCGTCGGTGCAGATCGCTGCCGACGGGATTCCGCGCTTCTCCATCAGGATGACGTCGGCCACACTGGCCGCGCTGCAGCTGCCCTAATCACCGACCGCTTCGATGACGAGGTCGCACTCCGCGGCGATGGCGTCGAGCGTCTCGTCGGGCGCCGGCCAGGTGGCCGGGACCGTCTTCCAGACCACCTCGGACGGCGCCAGCTCCGGCTCGACGAGCGCGAAGACCGCCTCCAGCAACTCGCGGGCGTTGTGCTTGCCGTTGTCCATCAGGACCAGGCGCTTGCCCCGCAGGTCGGCCGGTCGGTCGGCGAGCAGTACTGCCGTGCCTTCGTCCTTGGCCTGCTCGGTCGGGTCCATCAGTTCGAAGCCCACAGCCATGTCCGCTCCCTCGCGCCCGTAGTGGTGGCGGGGACGTTAGGCAGCGGGCGTGGGTCGCACAGGACGTCGTCCCGGGTGGTGGAAGGCACGTGACGCGCCGGCCGGCGGGCGCTGGAGTTGGGCAGGTATTCCAAACGGCGGCCCGCGTCGGGCGCATCGATGTCTCTGGCGGTGTTCAATCGGCACAGCTTCATTGCTGGCCGCCACCATAGGCAATAGAAGAGGCCCGAGATGAGCGTCGACCGAGCAGCCGTCGGTGGCGGGCCCGGCTCCGACGGTCATGGCGGTGAGGGGCGACCTGAGCGGTCCGCCCAGCCGGAGACAACGAACCGCTGCTTCCGCAACCGTGCCCCGGCACATGAACGCCGACCGCCCCCTCGGCCGAACGCTTCCTCAAGTGGCTGCTGGCCGCGCTGTTCGAGGCCCAGCTATGTCGCGGGGACGACTATGGTGCGCTTTCCTGAAGCGGCGCGCCTACTGTTCGCCGCGGTGAGCGAGGCGCTTTGGAGTCGGTGGCGTAGACGGCGTGTCCGAGTGTGACATGCGGTGGTGGAGGCTAATCTTTGTCCATTTCGCCTGGACATACTTCAGTTGTGCCATTGGTACCGTGTTAATGACCGCCGTCGCACGGGCTCCATGGCAACGTGCGTTGGATATCGAGCAGGTAGTTGGAGGGGTGGGGTAAATGTCGGACCAGCGTGAGTCTGAACTTTTTGCACGAGATCTTGAAGTGCTACTGCTGCGAAGAAGTCGACGTGCGCGCGTGAAGTTGACTATCGAGGAAGCTCTTTGGTCTGGCGAACGCGAACCCGCCAAAATTCTGGAGCGCGTCCGTGAGTCTGGCCTCAACGAGCGCGAACGTGAGCTATCCAGTTTGAATGCTCGCTTGGAAGATCAGGTGGCACAAGCTGTACGCGATCGCGAAGATGCTGACCGACAGCGGTCGGAGCCGGCGCTTGGGTATGCACTTGAGCTGGGTCACTGGGGCGAGGTGCTCGCTGAGGGCGTCGTCGGGGGTGCTGGCTTTGCACTGGTAGCTGCCGCAGCACGAAACGCTCGCGAGCGCCTTGCTGGCCGCGGTTCACTCAAGCGGTCGGGTCTGCCGCCTGCTAACGAGGTGCTTAACAGCTACGTCAAGATTGCCGTCGTTGAGCAGTGTCGCCGGCATGGTCTATCCGTGCCGCTGGAGAAGAATTTGCACATCAGTCACTGGCGGCATGATCACGTGTCGTCAACAGCCTTCATGAAGCGACAAGGGCGTGATGGCTTCGAGGTAACAGTGGTCGTGCCGCACGCTGACCTCGCGACACGCGGCGCCAGTGTGCTTATTGTCGACTCGTCGAGGGGAGAGTCACGCTCTTATTCCTAGGATGAGGTGCACGTTCTGACTAGTGGGCGAGCAATCCGCCCTCGCGCGTGGTGTCTCAGCGTTCGAGTTGGACAGCGATGTGCTCGGCCAGCCCACGTGCCAGTTCGACTGGCACCGCGTTACCGATCTGGCGGGCTATGGCGAGCTTCGTGCCGCACCACTGGAACTCGTCCGGGAACCCTTGTAGGCGGGCCGCCTCGTGGTGGGTGATCGCACGAGGCTGTTCCGGGTGGATGTAGCGGCCCTTTTCCGGCTTGAAGAACTCCGTCCGGATGGTCACTGATGGGCGGTCCCAGTGCATCCGGCCCATAACGTCCAGTGAGCCCTTGTCATGGCCGATCCAACAGTTGGCCTTCAACTCGTCCGGCAGGTTCAGGCGATTGCCGCCTTCTGGGATCATCTCGAACCGGTCGAGGGAGAGCTGAGTGTAATGCCGGGTGATGTGCAGGTCCGGGGACTTGAAGGTGCCGGGGAGTACCCGTCCGAACGCCTCGGTGGTCATGGAGGGAAGTCGCTGGTCCTCCGGGTCGACGTGCTCGGCGAGTCCCTCGAGGGCTTGCCTCACGGTCTTCCACTGATCTCGAGGGAGCGTGTGGGTGGGCACCTCGATCTGCGCTAGGTCCCGACGCGTACCGATGACGATGAATCGCCGGCGCAGCTGGGCGGCACCGAAGTCGGTCGCCCGGACGAGCCGGGCATCGATCCGGTAGTCCTCGAGCCGCCCGCCGGGCTCGGTCTCTTGCCGGAGCATCTGGAACTGGTCGCTGGAGCCGAACCGGTCGACGTTTTCGATGAGGAACGCCTTGGGACGGACCTTGATGATTGTGTCCATGTAGTGACGCCACAGCTCATTACGTGGGTCGTCGGGGCTCCGCTTGCCGAGGTTGGAGAAGCCTTGGCAGGGAGGACCGCCCACGACGACGTCGGCACCGGGGAGGTCGCCGCGCTGGACCCAGTCCTCGATCTTGCCCCAGTAGACGTGGTCCTCGCCGAAGTTGGCCGCGTAGGTGGCAGCCGCAGCGAGATCGTGCTCGACCGCCGCAACCGGCTGGAAGCGACCGGTCAGCCTGAAACCCTCGGTCAGGCCGCCGCAGCCGGCGAACAGGTCGACGACCCGCAAGGGCGCCACCCCAGCTGAACCCGGATGCAGGTTGCCGTCAGCTTCGCCCACCGAGGTAGCACCCACCGTTCTTGCCGGCGCACGCCTCGCAGTGGCACGCGCGTCCTTCCCCGCGACACTATCGAGCGCGGGCTCCCGCTGACCGTAAGCGCGCCGACCGACAGTTCCTTCCGACGGTGAGCCACTGGGTGTGCATGGGCTGATGAGACACCGGTGACACCGGTTGGACGAGAGCGGGAGATTTGAGATGACGACTCCTCGCCCTCCCGCATCGAGTCCTCAGGTGGCAGCACGGATGAGCCGTGCCCGGCGTCGGGACACGGCACCGGAAGTGGCGATCCGGCGTGAGGCCCACCGCCGGGGACTTCGGTACCGAGTGGACGCCCCGCTACCTGGGCTGTCGCGTCGGAGGGCGGACATGGTTTTCGGTGCCCGGCACGTCGCGGTCTTCGTCGACGGGTGCTTCTGGCACTCGTGTCCCGTCCATGCGACGACGCCCAGGGCCAACCACGACTGGTGGGTGGAGAAGCTGCAGCGCAATCGGGAGCGTGATCGGCAGACCGACCAGCACCTTCAAAAGCTTGGGTGGACGGTGCTCCGCTTCTGGGAGCATGAGGACCCGGTTTCGGCTGTCGACATCATCGAGCGCGTCGTCCGTAGAACCTGACCCACCGGTCAGTCGCTAGCGTGACGGGGCCCCGTCCCCTGCGCGTCTGCGCGCAGCAGGGCTGCAGACTCGAGAGCCGCATCCTGTACCTGGCGGCGGACCTCGTCCTCGTCGAGTGATTCAAACTCGACCACTGCGCCGAGGCGGGACAAGCGCTTCAGCACGTCGACGAGCACATCGCGTTCGGCCACGCGGCCGCGGTCCACCGACGGCCAGACGTCGGCGATGGTCCGGACGAGGGCACGGCTGCCGCCGATCGAACGCCTCCGGGCGAAGATCTGGTCGAACGCGGCCTCGCCGAAAGTCTCGAGCAGGCGGTACGGCTCGTGCTCCTGGGGGAGAGCGAGCAGGTGTGCTCGCCACCAGAGCCTGCCCCAGACGTGCCGGGTGATATCGGTCCCCAGCACACGGTCCTTCGGAGGACGCGGATACCGCCAGTAGGAGACGTCGGGCAGCAGCACGAGCGCCAGGAACGCCCAGATCGGTCGGACAGCGGCTTCGCCGGCGACCAGTCCGCACCGTCGGTGGAGCAGCTGGGCGACCTCCAGGTCGAAGGTCATACGGTCCTGGCGGCGTCCTTCGTCCGGGAAGCCCGCTCGAGTGGCGATCTCGAGGACGTCGTCCCGCAGACGCTGGAGTTCGTCCGTGTTGACTCGTCGGCCCCCGGTGGGGGCGAACACCGCGGAGGGGTGCCGCAGCGCGTGGCGGCTCCTGAGCTCGTCGATCGATGCCTGCTGGTACTCGCGGTGAAGCTCCTTGGCAGCATCACCGATCAGCCGGGGATAAAGGACGCTCACGACTCCACCAACAGCTGCGAGGTCTCCTGGAGTCGGCTGCCGAACAGCGCCGGCGCCGTCTGGCGCTCCCGACGCAGAGCCTCCATCGAGAATGCGGGGAAGGCATTCCGGACGACGTTGACCAGGAGCGCCCCGAGCGAACCCGCGGGGTAGTCGGTCCCATCCTGCAGGGACTCGTCAGTGAGTGCCCGTTCCACCAACAGCCGGAGGACGTCCGAACGCAGAGTCGACAGCACCCGCCGGTCGGCCTCGCTCGGTGCGGACGCCGCCGCCACGGCGCGCATCACGACGTCGTGGCGTTCGTTCACGAGCAGTTGGATCGAGCCGAGCGCTGCACCGTCGAGGTCCTCGTCGATGTGGAGGTACCAGCCGGCCCCGGTCGGGTAGGGCAGGTCGTGGAAGTCCGCGGTCGCGATGGGGAACAGGGTGTTGTCCCCCTCGAGGACGATCCGCTGCCGATCGGACCACAGGACGCTCCCGGGTCTGGCGGGAGCCGCCGGAGCCGCACCCGAGGACGCCGACCTCAGTGTGGCGCTCGTGACCAGTTCGAGCGTCCCGCCAAGGTCGTCTCCCAAGAGGTCGAACTCGATCGCAATCTCGTACGCATCCGTGGCCGGTAGGGGCGCCCGCCAGGCACGCCCGCGCAGCAGTGAGTTCGAGGCGAACCACTGAACGCTCAGGTCGACCGCGGAGTCCTCGCTCAGACCGCTCGACTCCCGCAGTCGGAGACCGTCCACGGACACCGGTCGGTGCAGCGACAGGGTGGTGCTGTAGTCCCAGTCCGTGAGGGTGTCGGGCAGCGGCTCGGTTCCGTCGGGGGAGCGCCGGGACCACGGACCGGCGGAGACGACGTCCGCCGGTGGGCGCAGGAACGGTAAGACGCGGCTCACGCGATGGCCTCGGTGTCCGGTAGCGAAGTGGCGAGGACGGTGACGTCGGTTGCAGTGTCCGGCACCGGCACCACGACCAGATCCACCTCGGTCGGGCCCTCGACCAGGCACGTCTCGTCGCTGGTCCTGCCGCGGGTGGTGTGCCATTCACGGACGCGCGGGCGGGCGGCTCCAGCCGGCGGGTCGTCCTCGCGGCCCTCCCAGGTCACGATCGAGAGACGCGCGGTCAGTTGTAGGGGGCCGGGTGTGGTGACGCCGTACCTGGCGACCAGCACGACGGCTCCGTCCCTCATCTCGATGTGCGGCTCGACCAACGTGGTGACGCGTGAGCGGGAGGCCGGAGCAGGTCGTGCGCCGGCGTTCCCGGCCTGCGCGTCGCCGGCCGCCGATGCGCTGCCGGTCGTCGGGGTGCTCCCGCCGGCGGGCCGGTTGGGAGTAGACCCGGTCCGCCCGTCGTCGGGAGAGACGAAAGCAGCCGCCACCAGCCCGCCGAGATAGTCGCTGACCGCCCCGAGGGCCGTCCGGGACGTGGTCGACACCACGCTCTGCGCCGGGGTGCGGAAGACACTCAGCTGCTCGCGAAGGCGCATGAACGTCGCCCTGATGAACGTCCTCTCGTGCCCGGTCAGCTGCTCGGACACCCAGTTGTCGTGGGTGGGCGGTTCGGCCGCGGCGTAGACGTCGTCCATGTCGTCGTCGGCACGGAAGACGCCCGCATAGACGCTGTGCACGGAGCTGGTCGTGGGGCCCTCCTGGTATCGCACCACCAGCTCCGGTGAGCGCATCAGGCAGACGTGATGGGGATCCCCGTCGACCCCGGCGAAGCTCGCGGCCAGCGACACCGCCTCCGGCGCCATGGGGACGACGACCTGACGTTCCAGGGCGAAGCGGCCGAGCCGCCTCCTCGGATTGCCGCACTCGAGGATCGTCGCGCCTTCACCATGGAGCCGGCGGTATGCGGCCACGAACATCCGCAGGGGATAGAGCCGGGCCGGGTCCGGCACGGGGAAGGACCGACCGCCCGAGACGACGTCCGGCACGAGGCGTTCGGTGCCGCGCTCGGGCAGCATGATCGGCCACAGCTGCCACGCGATCGTTTCGGCGAGGTGCCCGGCAGCGTGGTCCGTGTCCTCGAAATCGTCGAGGTCCGGGTCGATGACGACGAGGGTCGTGCCGGACTCGCTCACGTCGAACGGGGCGAGTCCGAGGGCTCGTGCGACATCGTCCGCAGCATCGCCGACGAGCGGCTCCACGTGGTCGTCCTGCACGTCGCCCCACCAGTGGCGCCCCGTGAAGGGCCTGCTCTCCGCGTCCACCCGGCCGCGGTTGTCGAACGAGCGCCCCAGGGCGATGCCGATCAGCCGCGACGTCAACGCACCGGACTCGTCGGTCGTCCGCGTGTAGACCAGGATGGCCCCCACCCGTGACAGCCGGTAGAGGACGGCCTTACCGTAGCCGTAGGTGCCGCCACCGAATGCGGTGTCGCGCTTCTCCCCGACGTTGAGCACGAAGGAGATCCAGTCGCGGCGGCCATCGGTGAGCTGATCGGCTCGCGTCGGGCCGCCGAGTCCCTTGGTCGCTCGGTCGACCACCGACAGGAGGCGCAGGTTGGGCGTCCGCACCGCCCGGCCGACGCCCAGGTGCTCCTGGACCGCCGCGGGCGGCGTGAGCAGCCGCTCCCAGGTGGGTCGGTGCGTCGGGGCCACGGTGGTTAGTTCGAGGCGGTAGACCGTCTCGACGCCGGGGAGCCGGGCGTCCCAGGAGTTTTGGGCGGTCTCGCGGACGAACACGGTCAGCGGGTCCACCGGTGGTCGACCGAGCTGGTTGCGGATGCCCTCGGAGGCGATCGCGCCCGTAGGGGGGAACGGCTGGGACCACCAGCGCGGTGTGGTCATGCGGTCTCCAGCAAGAACTCGGCCGGGTCGAGGTCGACGCGGTGGGCGTCGGCGGATGCGGCGTCCAGGTCGACGCTGTACTCCAGCGGCCCCACTCCGCCGAGCACGGCGTCGCCGGTCAGGCCTGCGGGAACGATGCGCGGAAATCCGCGGCCGACCTCGTAGGTGCGTGACTCGACCACATCGAACCGCTTCCGCGCGTAAACCTCACGGTCCAGTTCGTGGTAGCCGACCTTGTACAGCAGCTTCCGGAAGCCGGCGGGGTCGTCCGTCCTCTGCAGGATGTCGTCGACGAGCTCGGGCACGGACGTCCCCTCGTCTCCACGGACCCGAAGCCAGTGCAGGACGAGCCGACCGGGCGCTTCGACGTCGAGCTGATCGGCCCCGTGGATACGGATGGTCCGGCCCTCGGGCGCAGCCGTGGTCTTCACCTCGACGGCGCGGGCGCCCCGGTGGAAGTCCTGGGCGGACCCGCTCGGCCCCGTCCAGAAGGCCGTGGCGCCCGGGTCCTCCGCGATCATCGACCGAACCAGGTGGAGTTCCCCGAAGAGGCCCGCCAGGGCGGACGAGCCGAGCACCTGACGGTTGCCGGCGAGCAGCGCACGCCAGTCCTTGAGCGCGTTCCGCAGCGCGGCAACGGCCCGGTCAGGAGTTGCGGCGACCCTCTCCACCACCTCGACGCACAGCGAGGTGAACAGGTCGGCCAGGCGGTCGTCGACCAGTTCCAGCGAGGCGAACTGCTGATACCGGTGCTTGTCCTCCAGTGCGCGACGCCGGAGCACGACGGCGTCGCCGTCGAGCATCTCCTGGAGCGTGTGCCTCGACGCGATCGGTACCAGGAGATGCCGGTGCCCGTCGGCGTCGACACCCGCCTGGAGCGGCCCGAGCGGTGTGTCGACGCCGACGGGGGCCGTCCGGAACGCGGAAACGACCGGACGCCCCGCAGCGGTGGTCCAGATGAGGTCGAGCCGACTGCTGTCGAGCGTCACGCGGCCTCGTCGTCCTGATCGAGGACCGACAGGTCCTCCTCCTCGACCGCGACACCGGACAGGTCCGCGCTCCAGTACTCGACCTCGGAGTCGGAGGTGCCCGGGAGGGGCCTCGGGAAGACCAACGCCACACCGATGACGACATCGTCGGTGGGTGCCGCGAGGGGACGACGGCCTTCACGGTCGGTGTCCGACTCGGGTTCGATCGGGTAGATCAGCAGCAGGCCCTGATCGGGTCGCTGCTCGTTGCGCAGCGTCAGGATCTGGGTGCGTCCACCGATGTCCCTGCCGGTGACATCGAGATCGATTGTCTCGTCACGCCGGCTGCTGAGGGTCTTGATGTCGGCAACCCCGTCGAACGCCGACTCCGACTCGTGCCCGAGCCGTGACCGCTTCACCATCCGCACCTCGACCTCGGCCCCGAGGTTGCACCGGTTCGTCGAGGAGCTGGGCTGCGAGTTCCCCACCACCGCCACGCTCCACTGCTTCAGGGCACCGTCCCGCACCCGCTTGCCGATGTAGTCCAGCAGCCGCTCACGGTCGGCGTCGGACGACCGTTCGTGGAAGGCGTAGCTGTTGAGGAAGGCCGCGATGTCGTCGTGAGGCACCCGGGTGAACAGAGCGGTCTCGGGGCGGGGGGCTTCCTCTCGGACCCCATGCCGCTGTGCGTCCTGGACGAGTGAGCGGGTGGCGGCAGCGTTCGAGGCGAGCCAGTCCTTCCCGCCCGAGGTGACGTCGAAAAAGCGGGATTCCACAAGCGTTCCGCCATAGGCAGCGTGGGCGAGCACGGCGGACTTCATCTTCGCCTTGGCGGTGATGGCCATCTTGGGGTGGGACCGCAGGCGGACCGCGAACGTCAGCGGGTTCTCCGCCGGGTTGTGCATGTAGCGGTCGATGTCGCGGCGCATGTCAGCCTCGACGGTTGCCAGGTGGCCGAACCACTCGGCCAGCTCCTGGGTCATCCAGATCCGCGGCAAGTCGCCGTACCGGGTGCGGTAGCCGAACCACCGTCCCATCTGGAGCAGCGTGTCGTAGGCGGACACGGCGCGGACGAAGAGGCTGGACACCAGCCCTTCAAGGGTCAGCCCCCGCGACAGGGTGTTGCCGCCGATCGCGATGGCGGTGACCGGGCCGGCCTCGTAGTTCAGGCGGTCGGTGCTGCGGTAGTTGTCGATCACGATCTTGGTCTCATGAACGACCGTCGACAGGTGCTGCAGCACGACGTCGAACGGGACCGCCTCCTCCTCAAAATCGGAGGCGGGGACCAGCCGGGTCTCTCGTTCCCAGGTGGCGCGGAGACGATCGATCGTCCGCGCGTCACCGCTGCTCAGCCGGTCCGTCATCACGGTGCGGAGGTGGAGCAGCGGCTCCCTAAAGGCCTCGTGGACGAGGGTCTCGGTCGTCGTGTGGACGAGCATCGTGGAGTGCGGGTTGCCGCCACCGCGTGCACGTCGAGCGGCTGTGGCGAGCCAGAACCACTCGGCCGCTGCCTGGAGTGAGCGGGTTACGGCCGGCTGGAAGGTCGCCGCCTCCTTCTTGTTGCGCGGCTTGAGGTCGTCGACCTCGTCGTCGGGGACTGTCCGGACCATGTCGTAACCGCCCGGGAGGTCGGCCGGGTCTTCTCCGTCGAGCAACTCGCGCCCGAACAGGACCTCGGTGCCGTGGTAACCGATGGGCTGAGGCAGGTTCACGATGAAGTCGCGCGGATAGAAGTCCTCGTCGACCGACGGGTCGATCAGGAGATTGGCGAACGGTGTCGCCGTGTAGCCCACGTACCCGACCTTGGGGAACTTGCTCAGCACGTCGAACAGCAATGGGTTGATCTTGGCCGTGGCGACCGTGGACTGGTCGGCCTCGTCGTCGATGATCAGCGTCGGGCAGTCCTCGAGGTATTCACCGGCCTTCCCGAGCCACGTCCGAAGCTTCCTGAGCACGGCGGCGTTCTTCTTCACGACCAGCAGCAGGCACTGGTCCGTGGAGGCGAAGAACGCCTTGGGGTTCGGTGGCGGGACGAAGTCGTGCGTCTCGCTGGTGACCTGGTGCCACTGTCCGGGGTTCGACTCGACGAGGTCCTTGACCAGGCGGACCTGCGTCTGGCGACGCAGCGTGTTGTGGATGCCGGACAGGACGATGAAGAGCTTGTACCCGCGGTCGGCGGCCTTGGCCATGACGGCGGTGAAGTTGGTCGTCTTCCCCGACTGGACGAAACCGACGACGAGCCCGCGGGTGCGGAAGGACGCCTGCTTGGGGTGCTCTAGGAGCGCGACCACCTTGGTGGAGGACTTGTCGATCGACTCGATGTTCTCGTTACCGAAGCCCTTGGCTCGCATGGACGTGACGAGCGCGGGCCAGTTGCGGTCGTTCTCCATGTCGGGGCCCGTGTACCAGGTCTGCCGCCCGTCCAGGAAGACCGATGACGGCTCGTCCAGGTTGCGGATGCGCAGGCTCTCCGCGTCGTGCCGCTCCCGAACGGCGCGGATGATCGACTCGTCCGCGCCGAAGAGCTGGAGGTTCTTAACGGCGTCGTGCGGCGTCATGGACTGCGTGAACTGCTGGAAGACCTTGTAGAGCTGGTCGACCTGTTCCCCCGTGCTGGCTTTCACCGAGCCCCCTCCGTTGGCGTGCTGCGGTGAGGGTAGACACACACGGGTCGGCCACCTCCCGGACGACCTCATCCGCCGGTGAGCACTGGGACGGTTGTGTCCGACGAGGCGGGTGTTGCGGTAGTCAGGTATTTCCCGGGCAGGTCGCGCCCGTCCGGGAGCGTGGCTGCGAGTCGGTGACGTTCGCTGTGGTCCCGCTGGCTAGCGTGGGGTCGTGCGGGGGACTGGCTTCACCATGCTCGATCTGTTCGCTGGTTGCGGCGGCCTCACCCGCGGGTTTGTCGACGAGGGCAGTTTTCAGAGTGTCGGGGCCGTCGAGTTGGATCGTGCGGCGGCAGCGACCTACGCGGCCAACTTCGATCCCACCGGACGGCACACCTTCGCGGTGGATATCGCCTTCTACGGAGAAGTGCCCCCCGTAGACCTGGTCGTCGGCGGGCCGCCGTGCCAGGGCTTCTCGGCGCTCGGCAAGCGCGATCCAGCGGATGTGCGCAACCAGCTCTGGCGGGAGTTCGTCCGGGTCGTCCGTGAGTCGGGTGCCCGCATGTTCGTTTTCGAGAACGTCGACCGGTTCGCGAAGACGCCGGAGTTCCAGCTGCTGCGTGCCACAGCCAGCGAAGGTGGAGATTTGGCGGAGTTCCGGACACAGGTCTTCCGGCTGAACGCCGCCAACTTCGGCGTCCCTCAGAAGCGCATCCGCACGATCATCGTCGGCTCAAGGATCGGTCCGGTCGCCGAACCCGCGCCCACCCATGCCAAGGTCCCGGGGGAAGGGCGAGCACGGTGGGTCAGCCTCCGGCAGGCGTTCCTTGGGGGCCCAGTGGTCCTGGAGCCGGCCGTCCGTGAGGAGTGGCTCCCCGAGAGTTCGATCGACTTTCAGGGTGACGAGGTGCCCGGCGCGTTCAAGCTGCGGGACCTGCACATCACCCGGAACCACGACCTCACGTCGTTGATCCGCTACGCGCACATCCAGCCAGGGGAGAGCCGTTTCCAGCTACCTGAAGAGCTCCAGTACCCCTGTTGGCGGAGGCACACGAAGGGGGCGGGCGACGTCCTGGGACGGCTCCGGTGGGATGAGCCTGCCGTGACAATTCGGACGGAGTTCTTCAAGCCGGAGAAGGGGCGCTTCCTCCACCCGCAGTGGGAGAACGGCGGTGAGCAGATCAACCGCGCGCTCACCCACGCCGAGGCGGCGGTGGTCCAGGGTTTCGATGAGCGCCATCTATGGTGCGGCACCAAGGCGGAGATCGCCCGCCAGATCGGCAATGCGGTCCCGCCGCAGCTCGCCCGGGCAATCGCTCAACCCGTGGCCAAGAGATTGGCGACCTGAAGGCCGCTTCGGTGTGGCCCACGCGTCGCCATGCACCGTGGGCTGTGGCGGGCAAGCGTGTGAGATGTGCCCAGATCGACAAGTCAGGGGGAAGGACGTTGAGTCAGCTTGTCGCCTACTACGACGAGAAGCCGATGGAGCTCAAGAGCAAGGTAGAGATCTACCAGGCTCCCATCGCGTCAGCGACGGGAGCACGCTCGGTCGAGGGCGCCGTCCGGACGTCGCTCGTCTACGTTGAGGTGCCCAGCGAGGCGGGGCCGTTTTTGGTCCCATTCGGGGAGTACGACGAGTGGTCGCTCCGTGACCGGTACAACGAGGCGATCCGGATCATGAACACGCTCGGTGCCTCGGCGATCACCTGCGAGACGTTTCGCGAGATCACCGTGCGGCGCGGAATTCGGGCGAAGGTGTTGGGACGCGGTGCCGAGCTGACACAGCAGCGAATCGAGAACAGTGGGTTCGACTTCCGTCATGACGGCGCCGGCAGCGCGCCTCGTGACCCGCGTCCGTTGCGCTGGCCGAATGAGCCTGGCTTTGCGGCAGCGGTGAGCAGCGTGCTGGAGAACGGGGCCACGCAGGTGGTGATCAACATTCGGAACAATCGGACGCACGCCGTTGACGGTGACCTGGCCATCGAGCTCAAGAAGCTGGGGCTCGACCTCGGCGGGGGCACGCAGCGATCAGGAGCCACGAGCCTCCACATCCGGGCCAGCTTTCCGCAGGCGCGTAGGGGATGGAGATAGCGGCCGCCGGCTCACTTCGATAGGCGAGCCTGTCCAGCTAGGTGACGCATCCCCGCAGCGTTTACGGCCCCCGTTCCGCTGTGTTGTCCGTCCGCAGCCCGTAGCCGACGGCATGCTGAACCAACCCGCTGCGACTGGCGCAGCGGACCGGATCGAGGGGTGCGTGTGGAGGACACCGGGGTGCCGATGCTCGACTTCGAGTCGGCGGAGGACGCGGTTCGTGAGTCCGTGGTCGTCGCGCAGCCCGGGCGACCTCGTTGGGCCAGCCTGTCGGCGCTCGTCCTGGACGCGGTCTGGACGCCCGGCACCTCGCACGACCGGGTCGTCGTCCCCCTGGTGCACCGACTGCTCGGCCCCGCGGCGACCGGGCCGATGGTGACGACCGAGGTGCCGGCTGCCGACAGCCACCCGTTGCCGCGCCTGCTCGCCCGCTTCCCCGACGAGCAGGCGCTGGAGGAGGCGGCGCAGAACCGGCAGCGGACGTCGACCCGCGGTGGCGTGACCAAGGCCGAGGCCGCGCTGCGCTACGCCCGCACCCTCGTGGCACACGGCGTGCTGGGCGTGGAGGACCTGCCACGGCTCCGCGCCGACCCGGCGGCGTGGGCGCGGCTCGACCGGGCGCTCAGCCGCATCCCGGGAGAAGGGCAGCAGGGCGCCCGCCGCAGCCGGTTCTGGCGGCTCTGCGACGTCGAGCGGTGATCCGCCGTTTCACCGTCTCTTGCTGGAGAACAGCACGTCGCCGCGCCCGTCGAGGCAGATCCCGCAGCGGATGCACGCCGAGCCTCTGGTGCTGATGAGCGGGATGCGCCCGCCGTTCTCGGGACAGGGGTAACGCTTGACCGAGACGTCGGTCAGCGCCGCTTCGCCGTCGGCGAAGGTCTCGGCGAGGTACGCCCAGAGCACCCAGGGGTGTCGCAACCGCGCCTGCTCCGCCGCGGGCCTGTTGTCCTGGTCGACGGACAGGTACAGCGTCAGGTTCGGCAGACCTGACAGCGCCGGGACGACGTCCAGGGCGGCTGGGTCGAAGCTGCGCGTGTACACCCAGAACCGGATGTCCGGGTTGTCCCGGACGGTGTCGGCCCAGGCCTCCGCATAGGCGAGGGAGAAGAAGTCCCCGTCCCAGTGGATGCGGAAGTCCAGTGGGACGACCGCCCCTGCCCACTGTGCGCGTTCGCAGTCCGCTCGGAAGGCGGCGATCATCTCCAGCAGGAGCTCGGCCATGCCGGCGCGGTCTCGCCCCGTGAGAGCTCGCAGGTTGCCGTCGAGAAGGTGCCGTACACCGCTGTACCGCTTTTCGAGTCTGCCCGCGTAGCAGACCCGCTCGCAGGTGGCCGTCGCTCCGGGGCAGGAGGAGTCGCGGCCGGCCGGCAGCCCGAACGTGTTGGCGATCCGTGCGGTCTTGCCGTTGGGCGAGGTCAGATTGGTGATCTTGCGGTCCAGTGAGCGGCGCAGGGCCGCGGGCACCGTCGTCGGTGCGCCCATCTCGTCGGTCATACCCACGGCTCCCAGCGCACCGGCCGGGACGCTCCTGGGTGAGCCGTCCACGGAACGGGCGGGTGCGCTGGTCGAGTCAAGCGCAGCGGACGGGGGCTTGGGGCCACTGCGCCGAACCTGTGGAGAAGCCGCGACGAGCGCTCATCCGACCGTCGATCAGGATGGGGGCGGGTCGCCCCCGGCCCCGGAGAGCTCGTCGAGCACCTCCCGCGTCCGGACCGCCCGCCCCCGGACCCGCTCCGCCGGTAGCCGCTGCTCGTTCTGGTCGATGCGCCGGCTGATGGCGGCCGCTAGGTCGATGTCCAGGACGTCGCAGAAGCGAATCAGGTAGATCGCGACGTCCGCCACCTCGTCGACCACCCGGTCCCGCCGAGCGCCGGCTCGGGACAAGTCCGCTGCTTCCGCCTCGGAGAGCCACTGGAGCTCTGCGAGGAGTTCGCCCACCTCACCGCCGAGTGCCATCGCGAGGTTCTTGGGGCGGTGGAAGCCACCCCACTGCCGGGCCTCCGCGAAGTCCCTGAGGCGGTCGCGGAGGACGTCGAAATCCGGGTCGGCGGTCACCCGGTCAGCCTCCTACACGGGCCGAGGGCGACTGGGGTCGACCAGTCCTACGTTCCCCGGCCCTTCTCCTGCGCCGTTAGTGAGGTATTGCTGGCCTACCGGCCGCCCCCGCCTGAAGGCGCGCTCGCCCACTCATGGGGGTGTCCATGTCGGATCGGTGTTGCCACTCGGCGTCGCACGTGCCGATGAGCACTTCCGACTGGTGTGCGCGACGAGGAGGACGGCGGACCGGGGTGGAAAGCCGACGCGGGCGCGCCCTGGGCCCGCCCGACGCGCGGACCCCACGAGCACCGCGACACCACACGGCCTCGGCTCGACGGGAAGGGCGAACAGCTACATGAACCGCCACCGCTGGCAGGGATCCGGCCAGGACTTCATCGACAGCACCCGACGGGGCACCATCGATCGACTGGTCGAGCAGATCGCCCCGCCGACCTCCTTCGCCCGGGCTCACGCACATCGGCGCGGTGAGACGGGCAGTTGGACCAACAGCCTCCCTCGCCTGGCGGACGTGCTCCGGCGTGCACAGCTGGATGACGTGCACGTCGTCCTCGAGTACAACCCCTACCAGTCCGGTAACGCGCGGGTCGATGCCGTCCTGGCCGGTTGGTCGCCGTCGGGGCAGGCCACGTTCGTCGTCGTCGAGCTCAAGCAGTGGTCGGCGGGGGAGCGCGACCCCGAGACGGGACGCATCCGGAGGACGGGGGCGAGTTACGAGACGCCCGAAGGCCTCAAGGACCCGTACGACCAGGCGCGCGACTACGCCGCCTT
This sequence comes from Modestobacter sp. SYSU DS0290, assembly GCF_054050955.1. Taxonomy (NCBI): domain Bacteria; kingdom Bacillati; phylum Actinomycetota; class Actinomycetes; order Geodermatophilales; family Geodermatophilaceae; genus Modestobacter; species Modestobacter sp. SYSU DS0290. The sequence goes on along the minus strand of NZ_JBJHAI010000024.1, from coordinate 31,604 downwards.
CATCCGCAACTACACCGAGGGCATGCACGACGAGGACCGGGTCGCCATCCGCCCCGTGGCCTACCTGCACAACGCGACCGAGGACTCGGTCCGCACGCTCCTGAGTGGTGACTGGCAGCGGGAGCGCCACGTGTTCACCGGTGACCTGGCCGGCGAGACGCGGTTCGTCGACACCCTGCATTCGTGGTTCGCCCGCGGTGCCGACCACGCCGCGGTCGGGCGCGTGCTGCTCGAGGCGCGCTACCACCAGGCGCCGGCGCTCCTCGAGGCCGCCAGCGAGATCCTCACCGATCCCGCGAACTACCCGATGACAGTGGAGCAGGGCGAGGTCCACGCGAAGGTGCTGCACGCCGTCCAGCAGGCGCTCTCCGATTCGGCCGACCGGGACCGCGCGATCATCGTGGTCAACGGCGGCCCGGGGACGGGCAAGACCTGGATCGCCATGCACCTGCTCGGGTCCAACGCGCAGGCGAGGCGGCAGGTCAGCTACGCCACGAACTCGTCGTCACTCCGCCAGGCCCTCTCCCGACGGGCCCGGCGAGGGCTGCGCATGCTCGACCGGCCGGTGGACGCCCTCATCACCTCCGCCCGGACGTACTGGAACGAGCAGCGCTGGGGACGACGGGAGCGCCTGGACGTGTTGCTGGTCGACGAGGCCCACCGCATCGCCGAGTACACCGTCCGCACCGGACACGCCAACAGGCGGGACATCCAGGACGATCTGGAAACGCGGGGAATCACGCAGCTCTACGAGCTGGCCAGATCGGCCTCGGTGCTGGTGCTCTTCATCGACGAGGACCAGGCCATCACACCCAAGGACGACTGCTCCATCGATCGGATCAGGGCCGTCGCCGAACGCGTCGGTGCCTCTTTCGAGGAGTTCCACCTGACCGAACAGCACCGCTCGGGCGGAAGCGAGGCCTACGAAGCGTGGGTCGACGCGCTGGTGGCTGGCGCTCCGCGGCCTTGGCGGGACGAGGAGAACTTCGAGGTCCGGGTCGTCGACTCGCCCGAGGAGCTGGAACGAGTCACCTTCGACGCCGACGGGGCTGGAGCGGACTCAGGAGCTCGCCTGCTCGCGGGATTCTGCTGGGCTTGGCAGCCCTGGCCGAAGGGTGCCCGCAGCATCATCGAGGTCCCCCTCGACATCAAGATCGGCCAGTGGGAGAAGCGCTGGAACCTGCACAGCGGCGTGGACGGGTACCCGGCCGACATCTCCTGGGCTTCGGATCCGGCCGGCGCCGAGCAGGTCGGTTCGGTGTTCACCGCGCAGGGCTTCGAGTTCGGCCGCTGCGGCGTCATCATCGGCCCGGACTTCCGGTGGGATCCCGCTGCCGACGAGTGGGTGGTCGACGTGTCCCAGACGAAGTACCCGAAGTTGCTCGCGGCCGCGCGTCGGGCCGACGACCCGAACGCCGTTGCGGACGCGGAGGACCTGGTGCGCAACCACTACCGGGTGCTCCTGACTCGCGCCATGGCCTCGACGACCATCTACGCCACCGACGAGGCGACGCGGGCGAAGCTCGCCGAACTGGTCAACCCCCGGGAGCGGTGATCGCGCGCGTACCGCCTTGATGCCCAGCAAGGCGGTACCCGACCGCTCGGGGTACGGCGCCGATGCGTGCGCGGGTGACGGGTGGGACTCGGGTGGACCAGGCGGTGACCCTGGTCTCGGGTGCACCTTCATGACACGAGAGTGCAACGCGGCCCTGGGAACCTGAAGGTCGCGTCTGCCGGAGATTCCCGCGTCTCGGTCGAGAACGTGGACCCGGCGCCCGCTCCCCAGGACACCCCGACCCCGCGCAGCGCCGAGCATGCGCGCCTGGCCGAGTCCGCCGACATGTCCGCGCCGTGGCGGATGTGGGGCCCTTACCTGGCCGGCCGGCAGTGGGGGACCGTCCGCGAGGACTACTCCGCCGACGGCGACGCGTGGGCGTCGTTCCCGTTCGACCACGCCGTGGCCCGCGCGTACCGCTGGGGCGAGGACGGCCTGGGTGGCATCTGTGACCGCTACGGCTTCCTCAACTTCTCCGTGGCGATGTGGAACGGCAAGGACCCGGTGCTCAAGGAGCGCCTGTTCGGGCTGACCAACGCCGAGGGCAACCACGGCGAGGACGCCAAGGAGCACTGGTGGGCCGTCGACGGCACCCCCACCCACTCCTGGATGCAGTGGCTCTACCGCTACCCGCAGGCCGAGTTCCCCTATGCCGAGCTGCGCGCGGAGAACGCCCGGCGCAGCAAGCTGGAGTGGTAGTACGAGCTCGCCGACATCGTCCGCCAGCGCGCGGACGGTCCATCAGGGCCCTAGCAGTAGAGGGCGCCTCACCCCCGAGGGGTAGCTGAACCAGCCGGTCCGCCCGGCGCCGTCAACCTCGTGCACGACCCAACCGACCAAGACCGGGTGACCTGGTCGACGGCGCCCGCGGTGGCGACACCGCGGATGATGGCGCGCATCCTCGCGACCTTCTACATCGCCGCCGGGATCGCCGGGCTGTTCGCCGTCTTCGGGCCCGACGCCGGCCAGCAGAGTCGCTGGGTCATCCTCACCGTGGCGCTGGTCGCACTCGCCTGCGGCGCGGTCTCGTTCCGCTGGGCCGGTCGCTGGCCGCGGCACGTGTTCCACTGGCCGGTCGCCTCGGCCGCCGCGCTCGTCGCCTTCGCGGTCACCGTCAGCCCCGATGCGGCCACCGCGATGGCCGCCGCCTCGATCATGGCGTTCATCGCCGTCGACGCCTGCTTCTTCTTCAGCCTGCCGCTGGCCTGGCTGCACCTGGCCTTCGGGCTCGGCGCGGTGACCGCCGCGCTGCTCGCCCAGGGCGACGTCCCGACGTCGATCGCGCTGGCCCTCGACGCGATCATCGTGGCACTCGGCACCGTCGTCCGCGGGCTGGTCATCCGGGCGTCCAGCGCCAGCCGCGACCCGCTCACCGGGCTGGCCAACCGACGGGGCTTCGACGACGCGCTGCAGGAGCTGCTCGGCGCGGCGGACCGCCGCGGCGAACCGCTGTCCGCGGCGCTGCTGGACCTCGACCACTTCAAGCAGATCAACGACACCGCCGGGCACGAGGCCGGTGACCGGGTGCTCTGCGAGGTCGCCGACGTGTGGCGCCGCGAGCTGCCGCCGTCCGCCGTCCTCGCCCGGCACGGCGGCGACGAGTTCGCCCTGCTGCTCCCGGGCCTGACCGGCCCCGCGGCGCTGGCCGAGGTGGAGCGCCTGACCGCGCTGCTGCCCGACGTAAGCGTCTCCTGCGGGGTCGCCCAGCACATCCCCGGCGAGACCAAGGCGCAGCTGATGCGCCGCGCCGACGCCGCCCTGTACGCCGCCAAGGACGGTGGCCGGGACCGCTGCGCCCTCGACGGGGCAGCCGGCACCCAGCTGTCCACCGACCTCGCGGCGGCCGTCGCCGCGGGGGAGCTCGGAGTCGTGTTCCAGCCGGTGGTCGAGCTCGGCGTCAACCGGGTGATCGGCGTCGAGGCGCTGGCGCGGTGGGACCACCCCGAGCGCGGCGCCGTCCCGCCGGACGAGTTCGTCGCTCTCGCCGAACAGCACGGCCTCATCTCCGCGCTCGGCGAGCACGTGCTGCGCACCTCGCTCGTGCAGCTCACCGCGCTCCGCGAGGCGACGGGCGTGCAGCTGGTCCTCGGCGTCAACGTGTCGGTGCGCGAGGTGGCCGAGCCGGACTACCCGCAGCGGGTCGCCGCGCTGCTCGCCCAGTTCGGCTGGCCGGCCGACCACGTCGTCGTCGAGGTCACCGAGACCCAGCTGGAGTCCGACGCGGCCGTCGTCCGGCAGAACCTCGAGGCGCTCATGCGCCTGGGGCCGATCATCGCCGCCGACGACTTCGGCACCGGCTACTCGTCGCTGAGCCGACTCGACGTCCTCCCCGTCCGGCACCTCAAGCTCGACACGTCCTTCATCGCCTCGATCACCACCTCCCCGCGCCGCACCCAGCTGCTGGCCAGCATCGTGGCGCTGGCCGAGAACCTCGGCCTGGGACTGGTCGCCGAGGGCGTCGAGACCGTCGAGCAGGACGCCGAGCTGCGGCGCCTCGGCTGCCGGTACGCGCAGGGCTGGCTCTACGGCCGGCCGATGCCGGTCACCGAGCTGGCGGTCTGGCTGCGCGCCCGCTCGGTGGACGGCGCCTTCTCCATCGCCCGCTGACCGGCCGAGGCGGGTGCGACGGACGAGGCGGTCGGTGGTGAGCCGTGTCTCGGACGGTCCCGCCTGACACGCCCCGGCAACCAACCCGTGGGACCGTGGGGTACGTGACTGACGCGACCCCCGGCGCCGCGCCGATCCACGAGCCCACCCCCCAGCCCGAGGCGACCCCGCGCAGCGCCGAGCACGCGCGGCTGGCCGAGTCCGCCGACATGTCCGCGCCGTGGCGGATGTGGGGCCCCTACCTGGCCGGCCGGCAGTGGGGGACCGTCCGCGAGGACTACTCCGCCGACGGCGACGCGTGGGCGTCGTTCCCGTTCGACCACGCCGTGGCCCGCGCGTACCGCTGGGGCGAGGACGGCCTGGGCGGCATCTGCGACCGCTACGGGTTCCTCAACTTCTCCGTGGCGATGTGGAACGGCAAGGACCCGGTGCTCAAGGAGCGCCTGTTCGGGCTGACCAACGCCGAGGGCAACCACGGTGAGGACGCCAAGGAGCACTGGTGGGCCGTCGACGGCACCCCCACCCACTCCTGGATGCAGTGGCTCTACCGCTACCCGCAGGCCGAGTTCCCCTACGCCGAGCTGCGCGCGGAGAACGCCCAGCGCAGCAAGCTGGAGCGCGAGTACGAGCTCGCCGACACCGGCGTCCTGGACGAGGACCGCTTCTTCGACGTCCAGGTCACCTACGCCAAGAACGCCCCGGACGACGTCTGCATCGTCGTTACCGCCACCAACCACGGGCCCGACCCGGCGCCGCTGCACCTGCTGCCGCAGGTCTGGTTCCGCAACACCTGGTCCTGGGGGCTGGACAAGCGCCAGGGCTTGCTCACCCAGCTGCTCGCGCCCACCCTCACCGTCAACGGCCTGGAGGCGATCGAGGCCGAGCACGGCTTCCTCGGCCGCTACGTCCTCGCCGCCGAGGGCGCGCCGAACGTCCTCTTCTGCAACAACGAGACGAACGCCGTCGAGCTCTTCGGCGCCGCCCGCAACGCCACGAAGTACACGAAGGACGGCATCAACCGCCGCGTCGTCCACGGCGACCACGACGCCGTGAACCCCGCCGACACCGGCACCAAGGCCGCCTTCTGGTACCAGTGGGACGCCGTCGAGCCGGGGGAGACGGTCAGCGTCAAGCTGCGGCTGCGCAAGCCCGACCCGGACGACGCGACGTTCGGCCCCGAGTTCGACGCCGTCCTCGACCAGCGCAGGACCGAGGCCGACGAGTTCTACGCCGACGTCATCCACCCCAGCCTGTCCGCCGACGACCGGCACGTCGCCCGCCGCGCCTACGCCGGCCTGCTGTGGACCAAGCAGCTCTACCGCTACGACGTCGCCCAGTGGCTCGACGGCGACCCGGAGGCCCCGGCCCCCGACGAGCGCAAGAAGCGCGGGGGCCGCAACGTCGGCTGGCGGCACCTCGCGCTGGCCGACGTCATCTCCATGCCCGACGAGTGGGAGTACCCGTGGTTCGCCGCGTGGGACACCGCCTTCCACTGCCTCCCGCTGGCGCACGTCGACCCCGACTTCGCCAAGGAGCAGCTGCTGCTCATGTGCCGCGAGTGGGCGATGCACCCCAACGGTCAGCTGCCGGCCTACGAGTGGGCGTTCGGCGACGTCAACCCGCCGGTGCACGCCTGGGCCGCCTGGCACGTCTACCGGATCGACGGCTACCGCGACCAGACGTTCCTCATCCGGGTGTTCACCAAGCTGCTGCTGAACTTCAGCTGGTGGGTCAACCGCAAGGACGCCGACGGCTCGAACGTCTTCGAGGGCGGCTTCCTCGGGATGGACAACATCGCGCTGTTCGACCGGTCCGCGCCGCTGCCGCCGGGCTACAAGCTGGAGCAGTCGGATGCGACCAGCTGGATGGCGTTCTACTGCCAGCAGATGCTGAAGATCGCGCTCGAGCTCTCGCGCACCGACCAGGCGTGGGACGGCGTCGCGACGAAGTTCTTCGAGCACTTCCTCGCGATCGCGCAGGCGATGAACGCGTTCGGCTCGCACGAGGTGTCGCTGTGGCACGAGGAGGACGGCTTCTTCCACGACGTCCTCATCGCCCCCGACGGGACGACGGAGCCGCTGCGGGTGCGCTCGATGGTCGGGCTGCTGCCGATCCTGGGCACCACGGAGATCCCGCAGTGGGTGAGCCAGCTGCCGGACGTCGCCGACCGGGTGCGCTGGCTGCAGAAGCGGCGGCCGGAGCTGATGGGCCCGCTGCGCAGCCGGTCGACGCCGGAGGGGCGCAAGATGCTGCTCTCCCTGGTCGGCAAGGAACGGCTGACCCGGATCCTGGAGCGGATGTTCGACACCGAGGAGTTCCTCTCCCCGTTCGGCATCCGGTCGCTGTCGAAGTCGACCGGGCAGGTGTTCGCCAACGTCGGCGGGCGCGACGTGTCGATCGAGTACGAGCCGGGGGAGAGCCGCACCAAGCTGTTCGGCGGCAACTCCAACTGGCGGGGGCCGGTCTGGTTCCCGGTGAACGTGCTGCTGGCCGACAAGCTGCGCACGCTGGGCCGGCACTACGGCGACTCGTTCACCATCGAGATCCCGACCGGCTCGGGGAAGCGCTGCACGCTGATCGAGGCCGCGGACCTGATCGACAACTCGCTCACCCGGCTGTTCCGCCCGGTCGACGGCAAACGCCCCGCCGACGGCAAGCGGATCGAGTCCAGCGACTCACCGCTGTGGCGGGAGCACCCGACGTTCAGCGAGTTCTTCGACGGCGACACCGGCGAGGGCCTGGGCGCCACGCACCAGACCGGCTGGACGGCGCTGGTCGCGCACCTGCTGAACCCGCGCCTTCCCGCCGACCCGCGCTGGGCCTGACCTTCCAGGGCAGAAACGGCCATTCCTGCCCTACGGAGCCGTGGCTAGGGTCGCCGGCGTGAGCATTGAGGACGGCGACCTCGAGCCGAGCATCAACTTCTACACGCGGAAGTGGGTGCGGCCCGAGGACCTGAACGCGCACGGGACGCTGTTCGGCGGCAGCCTGCTGCGGTGGATCGACGACGAGGCCGTCGTGTACGCGGCCATCCAGCTCGGCACGGCCAAGGTGGTCACCAAGTACATCTCCGAGATCGACTTCGTCGGCTCCGCGCGGCTCGGTGACATCATCGAGATCGGGCTGGTCGCCACCGACTTCGGACGCACGTCGCTGACCATGCGCGCCGAGGCACGGAACATCGTGACCGGGGCGAGCATCCTCACCATCGACAAGGTCGTCTTCGTCTCGGTCGACGAGGACGGCCGTCCGTTCGCCCACGGCTACACCGCGCTCACGCGAGGCCGGGAGCGCATCCGCCGCTGACCGCGGGGACGGCGCTGCGGCGGGCGTCCCGGCTACGGGCGATGCACGTGTCCAGCGTCGGCCGCAGCCGCATCTCTCGCGGCCGGGTTCAGCAGCACTCAGACGTCGGACGCCGCCAGGTCCGGCTCACCCCACCAGCGATCGAAGGTGCAGCGTCAGCCCGGATCCCGCGCGGAGACGTACCGCTCGTGGAGGTCGACGGGCAATGTCGCGGTGCGGTGCTCCAGCCGCTGCTCCGCTCCGAGCTCCGGGACGAGGTCCTTCCGCGACAGCCCTCGCCTGAGGCGTTGGGAGCGTCGGGAGTCAGCTGTTGCTGGCGTGCCGTCCGAGGTGTGCGGGCTTCAGGGTGTCCGAACGATCGCGGATAGCGAGCGCAGCAGAGTGTTCCGGACCTGCGGAGGCAGGATGACACGCTGCTGCCCCGGGTCGCTGAGCGCTCGGGACGAGGATGCATGAACGGCGATGGCGGGGGCGACATGACAGACGGCGGACGGGACTACGTCGGAGCGCAGTGGGCCGCATTTCCCAGGGCCCGTCGAACTTCGATGAGCCGTGCCCCCGGCGGTCGCATGATCGCCGTGCTGGCCATGGCACTGGTGTTCGTGAGCGGATGCGGCGACGCAGCTCCTGAGGACGCTGTCCCTGAGCAGGTGGCCGCATCAACCACTCCCGAGACCACCGATGACGCGGTCGACGAGGACACGTCACTGCAGGACGCCATCGACGCCGCGGGGATCAGCAGCGACCTGGTGAGTCAGCTCGGGCGAGTGGCCGGCGACACGGGCTACGGCCTGCGGCGGGGTACGCCGCTCACCGGCGATGAGGCTCGAGGTTTCGCGGTCGTCCAGATCGGTACGTGCCGTGAGCTCGCGTCGGGTTTCCGGTCCCTGGACGAGTTGGTGGCCAGTGACATGGCCGGCGGCGCGGGCGAGGCGGACGCCCGGACGATGGCGGCGTTCCTCCGCGACTCCTTCTGCCCCGCGGTCCGGCCGTTGGACCCAGCTCCCGGTAGTCCGGCTCCTACGCGAGCCACACACGTGTCGGACGGGACACGTGGACTGCTCAGTTCGGTCGACCACCTCGATGGCGCACTGGCGCCTGGGTCTTTGGCCGAGTGCGCTGCCGCGACGGGGGAGCCGTTCGGCGACCCTCGTGCGTACGCCCTTCCCGGCGGTCAGCTGCTGTGCGGGGACTACCTGCCCGGCGGCCCGTGGGATGACCACTTCATCAATCTCGACGTGGTCTTCCCGCAGCCGGTGCCGGTCGACGAGGCGCTGCTCGCCGTGGCCGCAATCCTGCCGGAGGACCTGGGGGCACCGAGCATGCGCGACGGCGTCAACCCGCCGTACGCACCCGCACCCGGGGGCTGTCTGAGCGTCGTCTGGAGCTCGCCGACCGTCGAGCGGGTGGTCGCCCGCATCAACCCGGACTGGGGAACCGAGGGGGAGGCGAACGCCGTGCTCTACTCCGACCGCCCGACGTCCGACGGATCGAGCGCGCCGTTCGACGGAACGGTCAGGGTTGCGGCGGTCGGTTTCGGTGGCCACAACGACACGAGCGGCTCGGTCATCTGTTGAGCGAGGCGGTGCGGTGTGGGTGTTCGTGACCACGTGCGTCCGCATCGGCCTCGCCGCCTGCCCCCGTCCGGCAGGCGACGAGTGGGCTGAGGCAGGTGTGACTGACGGGTTCGTTCCGGCCTGTCCTGCGCTGGACGGCGCACCCGGCGACTGACCATGGGCGCTCACGCAACATCACGGGGGTCAGCGCATGTCACGGTCCGAGTCGGCCATCGAGGAACTCATCCAGCGCTGGGAGACCCGCAACCCGGGCACCCCGGTCCGGCCGGTGGTCGAGCAGGCCATCGACCTCGGGTTCACCATCGCCGAGCCGACCGGCTCGGCCCGGTACCTCCGCCTCGTCTACGACGCCCCCGGCAGCTCGGTCACCCTCTACGCCGACGCGCAGCGGCTCACCGCCGCCGGCTCCGGCCTCCGCGACCTCGCCAGCGCGATGCCCGGTGCCGTCGTCCGGCCGCGCGACGTCCAGTTCCCGTTCGACGCCGCCGACCCCGCCGAGGTGCTCGGGGGCTTCCGGGCCGCCGCGATGGGCGAGGCCGTCGATCCGCGGACGGCGGAACTCCCGGCCGTCCCCCCGGTCACCCCGCAGCCCGTGCCCGTGCCCGCCGAGCCGAGCACCAACTGGCTGACTCCGGTCCGCGCCGCGGTCGCCGCCGTCGCGCTGCTGTTCGTCGTCGTCGGAGCCGTCTCCGGCGGGTTCGCCGGCGCCCTGGTCATGGCCGGGCTCGCCGTCCTGCTGGTCGGTCTCGGCGCGGTCGTCGTCGGCCGGGCCCGCTGGGCGCTCATCGGCTCCCGCGCCATGGGTGCCGGGGTCGCCGCCGCTGGCGTCGTCGTCCTCGCCGCCGGCGCGGCCGTGCTCCCGCCGACCGACGCCGTCCCCGCCAGTGCCGACTCCGCGGCGACCTCCGCCCCGACGATGACGGCGGCCGACGAGGAGGCCGCCATCGCCGCCGCCGAGGCGTCGCTCGCCCGCGCGGAGACGGAGGAGGCCGCCAACGCGGCCGAGAACACCACCGGGCTGCTCACCGACGCCGACGCGAACGGAGCGATCACCGCCGCCCAGCCCACCACCGCCCTGGCCGCGCTGGCCGCCGTCGAGGTCAAGGGCCGCGCCCCGAAGACCGGCTACGACCGCGACAACTACGGCTCAGCGTGGACCGACGTCGACCGCAACGGTTGCGACACCCGCAACGACGTCCTCGCCCGCGACCTCACCGCGGAGACGTTCAAGCCCGGCACGCAGAACTGCGTCGTGCTCACCGGCTCCCTCGCCGACCCGTACTCGGGGAAGGCCATCGCCTTCCAGCGCGGCCAGGACACCAGCAGCGACGTACAGATCGACCACGTCGTGGCGCTGTCGAACAGTTGGCAGACCGGCGCGCAGGGCTGGGACGCCACGAAGCGCACCGCCTTCGCGAACGACCCGCTCAACCTGCTCGCCGTCGACGGCCCGCTGAACATGCAGAAGGGCGACGCCGACGCCGCCACCTGGCTGCCGCCGAACAAGTCCTACCGCTGCACCTACGTCGCCCGGCAGGTCGCGGTGAAGGTCAGCTACGGCCTCTGGATGACCCAGGCCGAGCGCAACGCCATCGCCACCGTGCTCGCCACCTGCCCGGCCGAGCCGCTGCCCGGCGGCGTCGTCGCCAACGTGCCCGCGCCCGCGCCCGCGCCCGCCCCTGCCCCGGCGCCCGCTCCTGCACCGGCCCCGGCCCCGGCACCCAAGCCCGCGCCGGCGCCCGCCCCTGCGCCGGCCCCCGCGCCCGCCCCGGCGCCTGCTCCTGCGCCCGCACCGGTCGGCTCGAGCTACGCCAACTGCACCGAGGTCAAGGCCGCGGGCGCCGCACCGATCTACCGCGGTCAGCCGGGCTGGCAGGACAAGTTCGACCGCGACAAGGACGGCGTCGCCTGCGAGTAGCCGGCCTGCTGGGGGGGACAGGAATGGTCATCGCTGCCCTCCCGGGGGACCGCGTGGACGGCCGGCTCCGCAACTCCGGCGGGCCGCGTGTGACGAGCGGGACGGGTGGTGTGACGACTCGGCAACGACGCCCCGTGTCGGCGGTTTCCGTCGGCAACGTCCTCGATGCTGCGCAGCAACACGAGCGTCATCGGAGTCAGGAGTACGGGATGCGCGGGATCGTCGTGATCGACCAGCCGGTCGAGGACCGGGTGGTCGGCTGGCACGTCAACGTCGGCGAGGGGCTCGAGTCGACGATGGCCGGCGCCTGGGTGCTGCCCTCCGACGACGACCGGATCGCCCGGCTGCTCGTGGGCCGCATCCTGGTCCCCACGGAGAAGGCGTCGCTGCGCTTCGGCCCCGGCGCCGACGCCGCGGCCCTCGCCGTTGCGATCGTGGCCGAGACCAGCACGCTGGACGCCGCCTTCGCCGCGCACGTCGCGTCGCTGCCGTCGAGCAAGCGGAGCCTGGTCACCCCGCGCTGGCCGCGGATCCCGACCCGGCCGCGACCGGAGACCGCCGGTGACCCGCTGGCCAGTGACGCGCTCACGCTGGCCCGCTGGGTCGCCGAGCTGCTCACCGCCTGGGACAAGATCGAGAAGGAGCGGCTCACGCGCCCCTTCCTCGCCGTCCGCGGCGGCGAGGCCACCCGGGCGCTCCCGCCCGGCTGGCCGGCCACCAGCCGGCTGGCGCAGGCGGCCTGAGCCAGCCGGGGGCGCCGCTGTGGCGCCCCCGGAAGGGGCGGACTCAGACCAGCCGACGCGCGGTGTTGTAGCCCCACATGTCGACGCTGGCGACGCGGACGACGTCGCCACTGGTCGGGGCGTGGACCATCAGCCCGTCGCCCAGGTAGATCCCCACGTGCCCGACGGGGGAGTAGTAGAAGACCAGGTCACCGGGCTGCAGGTGGGCCCGGTCGACGTGCACGCCCATCGTGGACTGCATCCGCGACGAGTGCGGCAGGTCGATCCCGGCGGCCCGGAAGGCGAACTGGGTCAGGCCCGAGCAGTCGTAGACGTCCGGACCGGCCCCGGCCCACACGTAGGGCTTGCCGAGCTGGGCCATCGCGGTGTCGATGGCCACCTGGGCGGCGGAGTTCGGTGCGGCGGTGGCCGCGACCGGCGCGGCGATCGGAGCCGCGGCCGGCGGGGCGGCGCCCCCGGCGTCGGCCTGGGCGGCGAGCGGGGTGAGCACCACGCCGGCGCCGGTGAGCAACGCGATCAGCGCGCCCTTGGCCGAGCGGGTGGAACGACGAGCTGAGGTGGTGCGCAGGGTCGTCATGGAACGACGGGTTCTCCTTGTTCTCCGCAACCGCCTACCGAGTTAGCTGACGGGTTCGGGCGGGGAACTCGCCCGGCCCGACCGCACGTGCGGCCGCGCTTCACCCCAGAACTGCGGTGGGTCCCCGGTCCAGGCGGCGGCTGCAACGTGCACAGCCGACGTCCGGTTCGGCGGTGCCGTCCGGGTGTCACCAGGTGCGGTGACGGTCGGACCCGGTCGGCCGCGACGACGCTAGGTCGGCTCGGCGGAGCCCGCAGCCGCCGCCGTCGGCCGGATCCGGACGGTCTCGGAATGCGACTCGCCGTCGTGACCGTGGCAGATGTGAGGCCGGCCCCGGCGTGTCTCGGGACGTTACGACGTGGCCGAAGCGCGGCGTGTAACGACGCTCAGTGCTCGCGCGCCAACGACCCGTTGAGCGGCCGGCACCACCGCCAGCGGCGCGACGGCAGCCGCGGTGCCGACACACGACAGCGCCGCCGAGGAGTGGTCCTCGGCGGCGCTGTCGGCGTTCTGTGCTGCGGGTCAGACGATCTGCTCGCCGATCCCGAACTGCAGCGAGCCGTCGGGGCCGGCGGCGGCGTCGAGCGTCTTGTCGTCGAGCAGCTCCGCGGCGCGGGAGTCCAGGAAGACCCGGGCCCCGGCCGCGTCGAGCACCGCGTCGTCCTCGGCGGGCACGGCGGCCAGGCTGAGTTCCAGGTTGGCGCCGGTCGGGTCGTTGGCGATCCGCAGACCGCCGGACTCGGGCACCTCGGACTGGCCGAGGATCCCCTTGATCGCGGTGGCGGCGCCGGTGGTGAGGGTCAGCATCGTGCGGGGTCCTCTCGGTTGCAGGGGGCCCAGTCCGCCGGACATCGGTGGCCGGCGGACAAGGCGGTCGACCTGAGACGGTTCGCCTCGCACCTCCAACCTCCCCGGCACCCCGGGGCGGGGTCAACCCTCGTCATGCACCCGCAAAGAAGTCCGCGCCCACCGCGTCGGTCGCGGTGATCGGCTGACCGCTGCCCGATCGCGTCACCCGGCCCGCCCGCACGGCCTGCGCCAGCCCCGCCTCCAGCGCCGGCATCAGCACCGGGTGCAGTCGCCGGTGCCCGAACACCGCCAGCGTCTGCGCCACCAGCTGCTCGTGCGTCAGCCCACCGCTGGACCGCAGCAGCGCCACCATCGCGTTGCCGATCTCCTCCGGCGGCACGTGCTCCAGCGGCCGGTCACCCGCCGACCCCTGCCGGCGGAACCCCGCCCACGACCCCGGGTCCGTCCCGTCCGGCCAGAGCCACTCCGCCGCCGGGGCGGGCAGCAGCGCCAGCAGCTCCGCCATCCGCGCATCGGTCAGCCGCGGCACCTCGAACGCCCGCGCTGCCCGCCGGGCCAGCCGCTCCCGGTGCACCGGCCCCTCCGCGGCGATCCCCTCGACCAGCACCTCCCGCACCAGCCGCGCGATCGCCGGGTCCTCCAGCCGGCGCAGGTCCCGCGGCTCACCCACCGGCCCCGGCGTCCACGGCACGAACGGCTCCTCACCGGGCAGCCGCACCGGCGGCACCAGCGGGCGCGCCGGCACCCGACGCGGCTCGTCCCGCGGGCCGCCACCGGACACCGGGCCGTCGGCGGAAACCGGGTTGTCGACGGGCGTCTCGGGCCGCAGCGGCACCGGCAGTCCGGCCGGTGGGCGGGCCGTCCGCACCGCCGTGGCCAGCCGGTCCAGCACCGTGTCCCGGTCGGCGACCCACTCCGGCAGCCACACCCGCTCCACCGCCCAGCCCCGCGCGGCCAGCGCCAGCGCGGGCAGCTCGAGCCGGTCGGTCAACGTCGAGGCGCGGTCCGGCCGGTCGAGCAGCACCGCCACCCGCGGCCGCCCCGGCTCGTCGACCGGGGCCAGCGTCAGGTCGATCCGGAACCGCGAGAGCCCGACGTCGGTGCGCACCGCGAGCCCCCGCTCCCGCAGCGCCGACGCCACGGCGTCCCGGTGCGCGTCCCGCACCGGTGCGCCCGCGCCGTCCCGCGGCACCGCGTCGACGCCCTGCGTGACGACGTCGAGGAAGGCGCGCAGCTCCCGCACCCCCCGCTGCGCCGTGCCCGCCGGCACCAGCGCCGCCGGCGGGAACGACGCGTACACCAGCAGCTGCCGGCGGGCCCGGGTGACGGCGGCGCGCAGCCGCCGCTCACCGCCGGCCCGGTTGAGCGGCCCCAGGTCCAGTGGGAGTTCGCCCCGCTCGTCCAGCGAGGCGCCCAGCGACACCAGCACGACGTCCCACTCCCCGCCGTGCACCGCCTCGACCTCACGCACCACCAGCTGCCCGGAGGACAGCGCCGCGGTGAGCCGGGGGTCCGCCGCCGCGCGCAGCAGGTTCTCGACCAGCCGCCGCTGCGCGGCGTGCACCGTGAGGACGGCGAGCGACGGCGCCGCACCGGGGGAGTCGGCGAACCGCCGTGCCACCTCGGTCGCCACCGCCGCCGCCTCCGCCTCGTTCGTGCCCGCGGAGGGCCCGGTCCGCGTGAAGCGGCCGTCCACCGCGACCAGCCCGAGCGCCGGCCCCGGCACCGCCGAGGGGAAGGTGCCCACCCGGTGCGCCGCGTTCGGCACCGCGAACAGCAGCTCGTCGGCACTGCGGTGATGCCACGCCAGCTCGCGGTGGGGCACACCGGCCCGCAGGCAGGCGGCCAGCAGTCCGTCGTCGTCCGCGGCCGGCGGCCCACCGACCACGAGCGCGGCGCGGGCCCGGCCCAGCGAGCCGAGCGCGTCGGCGACCGCGAGGCCTCCGGCGTCGGCCAGCACCACCAGGTCGAAGGAGCCAGGCTCCGGCGGCAGCAGCCGGGCCACCTCGTCGGGGGTGGCGAGCACGCAGCTGCCCGGGCTCGCGGTCGCGAGCACCCGTCCCGCTGCGGCCGCGCGGGCCGCCGCGGAGCCGGTCAGGAACCGGCGGACCGCGTCCTCGTGGGCGCGGGCGTCGGCCGCGGACAGGCCGGCGGCCATCGCGCGCTCCGCCACCGATGCCTCGGCCAGCCCGCGGTCGAAGGCGGCGACCGCCTGCGCGGCCGGGACCGCACCGGCGACCAGCGCCGTCCGCATCTCGGTCAGCCCCGCGGCGTCCAGCAGGTGCACCGCCCGCAGCAGGTCCAGCCAGTGCGCGAGCGACGGCAGGCCGAACTCGTCGATCGCCCGCCCGGCCCGGGTCTCCTCCCAGCGCGCCACCAGCCGGCGGTCCCCGGCCCAGGCCAGCAGCCGCTCCGGCGTGGTCGCGCAGACGCGGGGCAGCGTGACCAGCGCCCGCTGCAGCGATCGGACGGCGACCGCGGCCCGGGCGGGGTCGTGGACGGGCCCGGTGTCCAGCAACCGGCGCAGCGCCGGGGTGAACGCCGGGTTCGTCCGCAGCGCCGCGGCGAGCCGGCGGGCGCTCTCGACCTGGGCGTCGAGCAGGTCCACCTCGGTGAACGGGTTCCAGTTCCACGGCAGGTCGACCCCCGGCAGGTCCCCGGCGCGCCCGGCCAGCTCCCGGGCGGCGGCCTGGACGGCGAGCAGCTCGTCGGCCAGCACCGGCACCTCGGCGGGCAGCACCTTCGCGTCCGGCAGGAGCGCGGGCGCGAGCTCGGCCAGCACCGCGGCCAGGCGCTTGCCGCGGCCGAGCCGGCCCGAGGCCGCCGCCTGCCGCGCGTTCTCGGCGATCGCGGCCAGCGGCAGGTCCAGCACCCGCGGATCGGCGACGTCCAGACCCGGGTGCTCCTCGGCGCAGAACAGTGCGACGTCGGCCCGCAGCTCGGCGACCGCCTCCTCCCACTCCGGGGTGCCGGCCCGGTCGAGGTCGGCCAGCGGGACGGCCGGCCCGTCGAGGAGGACGGCGACCGCGGTCAGCTCGGCGGGCGTCGGGGCGGCCGCCACCACCCGGGCCACCGGACCCGGCGGCACCGCGTCCACCGCGCGGTCGACGGCGCGGACCGCGGCCTGCACCGCCACCGGGTCGACGTCGGTCGAGTCGAGGAACCCCCACGGGTGGCCGGGGCCGGGCCGGGTGCGGGCCGCGATCTCCGGCAGACCGGCGAGGGCGGCCCGCACCGCCGCCGTCGTCCGGGTCGACGCGCTCACCACGAACGTGGGCGGGACCGGCAGCGACGGGACGGCCGAGCCCGACGCCAGCAGCGCCGCGGAGGCCTCGTACAGCGAGAGGCCAGCCGAGTTGGCTGCGTGCAGCCGGACGGAGTACCCGGCCAGCCGCTTGCGCAGCGGGCCCAGATCGGGGACGTCGTCCACCGGGACGTCGGGTGCCGGATCCCCGGTCAGCAGGGCGGACAGGCCGGCGTCGGTCAGCCGCGCGGCCACGGCGTCCAGCGCGTCCCGGCGGGGCGCGACGACGAGCACCCGCCGCCCGGTGGCGGCCACGGCGGCGACGGTGTTCGCGACCGTCTGCGCCTTCCCGGTGCCCGGCGCGCCGAGCAGCACGAAGGTGCGCCCGGCGAGCGCGTCGGCGACCACGGCCAGCTGGCTGGCGTCGGCCGGCAGCGGCAGGGTCGCGGCCAGCTCGTCCAGGTCGGCGTCCACCGGGTCCTGCGCCGGGAACGGCTGGCCCGGCCGCAGCAGCACCGGCACCAGCGGGTTGCGCAGCGCGGCGGCGCCGAGGTGCTCGGCGTCCTGCCGCACCCGGGAGGCCGCGGCCGGCAGGAGGGCGAGGTCGGCGGTCGCCTCCACCCGCGCCGACGCCCCGCTGCGGGCGAGTGCCTGGCGCACCGCGAGGACCAGGCCGGCCGGGTCCGTTCCGGACGGTGCCGGCAGGGCGACCCCGTGCCGGCGGCGCAGCTCGGCGAGCAGCTGCCCGTTGGCCGCGATCCCGCCGGTCGGGTCGGCGATCAGCCGGTACGAGCCGTTGGCGCCGGCGGTGAGGGTGACCGGCAGCAGCACCAGCGGAACGCGCACCACCCGGCCGTCGGGGGCCCAGCTGACCGAGCCGAGCGCGAGGCACAGCTCGTTGGCGCCGGTCTCCTCGACGATCGCGCGGGCCCGCTCGGCGAGCCCGCCGACCTGCTGGCCGTACCCGCCCGCGGGCAGGTCGGTGTAGAGGCCGCCGTGCTCGACCAGCAGGTCGGCGAGCTGGTGCGCGGGCAGGTCGCGGGCGGCGCGGATGCCCCGGCGGCGGGCGGCGGCGCCGAGCTGGTCGGCCGGCAGCAGGGTCAGCGCTGCGCCGCCCACCAACCGGTCGGACAGCGCGGAGAGCCGGCCCGCCGGCACGGTGAGGGGAAGCGCGCCGGTGAGGTCCAGCGACTGCGGCAGCAGCCCGGTCGCCGGGGCCGGTGCGGTCCGGCGCGCCGCCCCGAGCGGCCGGACGCCGTCCCGCCGGGCCCGGTGGACGTCGGTGACGCCGAGGAGCTGGTGCCGGTTCCCGGTGAGCCAGGTCGCCGCCGCCGTCCGGTGCAGGTCGCCGAAGGTCGCGGGTGGGGCGCCGGCGTGCAGCAGGGCCGGCTCGACCAGCTGGATCACGCCCTGGGCGACCAGCTCGGCGAGCCCGGCGACGTCGGTGGTCGCCGTGTGCTCGGCGCCCGGGCCGCTGCGCCACCAGCCGAGGAAGGCGTGCGCGGGGCCGGCGGCGTCGTCGGTGACCCAGATCAGCGGCCGCAACCCGGCGTGCTCGAAGGCGGCGGCGAGCGTGAGCACGGTGTCCAGCCCGGTGCCCGCCCGCTCGTCGAGCACCTCGGTGGGCGTGCGGACCCGCTGCGGCACGTCCGCCCAGCAGGCGGCCGCCGGGAGGGGCCGGATCCCGCGGCGCCGCATCGCCTCGACGATCGCCGCGGCGGCCTGGTCGAGCTGGGCGGGGTCGACGTCGGCCAGCTCGCGGCGGCCGGTGCGCTGGCGCAGGTGGTCCGCCGCCGCGCCGACCAGCCCGGCCACCGCCGGGTCGTCGGGCCGCACGTGGGCGGCGAGCAGCTCCAGCGCCAGGGGCGCGGGCGCGGCCAGCCACTGCCCGGCGCCGAGCACCCGCACGTCGGTGCTCGCCCGGGCCAGCACCTCGTCCTCGTGCTCCACCCGCACCTCGACGTGGCCCCGCGCGGGGTCGGTGGCCGCGCCCAGCGCCGCCGGGTCGAGCAGCAGCGGGACGTCGAGCAGCACGGTGGGCCGGCCGGGCAGCAGGTCGGTGCGCAGCTCGACCGGCGCCGCGAGGGCCTTCCCGTTGCTGGTGACGGCGAGGGTGACGCGGGCGCCGGGCCGTTCGCGGTCCGCGGTGACGGCCAGCCGGGTCACCACGGGGACGGCGAGGGCGGCCAGCGCCTCGCCCAGCACGGGCACGCACTCGACCGCGATCGTCACCGGCTGCTGCGGGCACGGGGAGTCGCCCATGCTGCCTGTCTACCCCGGCGGAACCGCGGAGTCCGGGAGCCCGGCCGGGATGTGACGGATGAGGTCCGCGAGTCCGCCGCGCCTCAGGCCCAGCGGGTGAGCTTCTCCGGGTTCAGGACGATCCAGACGTCGGTGGCCCGGTCGCCGGCGACGCCGAGGACGAGCAGCCCGCGGACGGCGTCGTCGTCCCGCCAGAGCCAGCCGACGCCGTCCCCGGTCGTCATCTCCTCCAGGGTGACGTCGGGGTTCTTCGCCAGCAGCCCGAGCAGGAACCGCGCCACGTTCGCGGACCCCCGCACCGGGTTGCGGGCCGCGCTGACCAGCCCTCCGCCGTCGGAGCGCAGCGTGACCTGCGGATCGAGCACCGCCACCAGCGCGGTGAGGTCGCCGCCGGCGCAGGCCGCGGCGAAGGCGCGCACCACCGCGTCGCGTCGCGCCCGCGGCGGGGTGGCGGCCCGGGCGGCGTCGACGCGGCGGCGGGCGGAGGTGGCCAGTTGCCGGCACGCCGCGGGGGTGCGCCCGACCGCCTCGGCGATCTCGCCGAACGGCACCGCGAACGCCTCGTGCAGCACGAACACGACCCGCTCGGCCGGGGTCAGCGACTCCAGGACGACCAGCAGCGCCAGGCCCACCGAGTCGGTCAGCGCCACCCGCTCGGCCGGGTCGTCGACGGCGTCGACCGGCACCGGCTCGGGCAGCCACTCACCGACGTAGCGCTCCCGCCGGACCCGCGCCGACCCGAGCGCGTCCAGGCACACCCGGCTCACCACCCGGGTCAGCCAGGCGGCCGGCTGCTCGATCGCCGCCCGCTCCGCGTCGGTCAGCCGGTACCAGCGGGCGAAGGTCTCCTGGACGGCGTCCTCGGCGTCGGCCATCGTGCCGAGCATCCGGTAGGCCACGCCCATCAGGTGCCCGCGCTGCTCGTCCACCGTCACGCGGGCAGCCTCACATCCCGGGGGGCTGCGTCGTCAACAGGGCATGACAACACCGCAGCAGCTGAGGATCGCCGTCGCCGGGGCCACCGGGGTGGTCGGCACGCACGTCGTCACGCACGCCCGGGCGGCCGGGCACACCGTCGTCCCGCTCTCGCGCGGCACCGGGCAGGACGTCGTCACCGGGGTGGGGCTGGCCGAGGCGCTCACCGGCGCCGACGTGGTCGTCGACGTCACCAGCGTCGTCACCACCAAGGCTCGGGTGTCGGTCGACTTCTTCACCCGCGCCACGGAGAACCTGCTCGCCGCCGAGCAGGCCGCCGGCGTCGGGCACCACGTCGCGCTGTCGATCGTCGGCATCGACGGGGAGGCCAGCGGCTACTACGCCGGCAAGGTCGCCCAGGAGCGACTGGTCGCGGCCGGCCCGGTGCCGTGGACGGTGCTGCGGGCGACCCAGTTCCACGAGTTCGCGGGGCAGCTGGTGCCGCGCACCGGGATCGGCCCGGTCGTCGCCGTCCCGGCCGGACGGGTGAGCACGGTGGCGGCGAGCGAGGTCGGCGCCGCGCTCGTCACGCTCGCCGAGCGGTCACCGCGCGGGCGGGTGACCGACCTGGGCGGCCCGGCGGAGGCGGAGCTCGCCGACCTGGTCCGCCAGTACCTCGCCGCGACCGGGCAGCGCCGGCGGGTGCTGCGGGTGCCGCTGCCCGGGGAGCTCGGCCGGCGGATGCGCGCGGGCGGCCTGCTCCCGGGCCCCGGCGCCGACCGCGGCCGGATCCCCTTCGAGGAGTGGCTGGGTGGGCTCACCCCCGCCCGCTGACGCCGTCCTGCCGCGGGTCAGGTCTCCAGCAGACCGTCGCCGACGGGGTTCTCCCGGGCGGCCAGCGCGTCGGGATCGAGGCCGATCCGGCGCAGCAGCTCGGCGTCCTGCTCGGTGTCGACCGTGTCGGGCAGCTCATCGTCGGCCTCGGCGAGGTCGGTCTGGTTGCCCTCGGTCAGCAGGAGCTCGAGCACCTGGCGCTTGTCCATCCGCATGCACCCCGGCTACCCGTCGCGCCGGTCCGCCAACACCCGCGGGCCGTAGAGGTGCGTCAGCCGGGAGGACGGCGCCAGACCGAGACGTGCGAGGTGCTCTCGGCGACGAAGGGTGAGCGGTCCCAGCGTGCCCACCGGTGCTCGGGCTCCAGGCCGGCCAGCCGGGCCATCAGGTCCAGCTCGGCCGGCCACACGTAGCGGAACGGCACCCGGACCGGGGTTCCGCCGGCCGGGTGGTGGTGCGACACCAGGCCCTGGGTGACGACGTCGTACTCGTCGACGCCGAGGTGCTCCGGGGTGAGCGAGAAGACCCGCACCGTCTCCCCGGGTGGCAGCCGCTGCAGCGCGGGGACCATCACCTCGACCACGAACCGCCCGCCGGGGGCCAGGTGGGCCGCGGCGTTGCCGAAGGTGGCGACCTGCCCGTCCTGGCTGGTCACGTTCATGATCGTGTTGAACACGAGGAAGACCAGCGAGAAGGTGCCCGGCACCCGGGTGCTGGTCATGTCCCCCTCGGTCGCGCGGACGGCGTCGGCGCCGGGCTTCGCGCGCAGCCGGGCGAGCATCGGCGGCGAGGTGTCGATGCCGCTCACCGGGACGCCGCGCGCGGCCAGTGGCAGCGCGACCCGGCCGGTGCCGACGGCGAACTCCAGCGCCGGCCCGCCGTCGGCGAGCTCGGCCAGCAGGTCGACCGCCGGATCGACCACCTCCGGCGCGGACATGCCGCTGTCGTCGTAGCCGGCGGCGACCTGCTCGTCGAAGAACACGGGGCGCAGCCTGCCCGGGCGGTCGCGCCGGCGGCGACCGCTTTACAGCGCCAGCGCAGCCCGCAGCCGGGTGCCCAGGTCGTGGAGGTCGGCGTCGTCGACGGGCGGGGTAGCGGCGTCCTGCACCACGGACCTCTCAGGCGAGACGGGAGACCGGCCCGCCGATCTCGGTGCGCCACTAAGGCGCATCCGGAATGTGCGGGAGACCCACCAGGTACGTCTCCCGCACCGGACCGGCCACCAGGCGCCGAGTTCGCCGTGGGTGACGTCGATCGGGTCGTCGTCGCCGGCGGGGCGACGACGCCCGCGATCACCGCCACGGGGGTGGCCGGCGATGAGGGTGCCGCGGGCGTCAGCAGGCCGCGTCGTGGCAGCGGCCGGGGGGCATGACCGCATCGACGATCGACCTGACCGCTTGCCGTCCGTCGAGGGCCGGAGCACCCGGGCGTCACCCATGTCGCCGCCTGGCTCCGCGGCGCAGTACCGCTCCACCGGCGAGCTGACCGGTGCTCAGCGCGGGGATGCCGAGGGCTGGGTGGCGGTGCAGCACCTGACCGGGGACATCCGCCGGGGGCCCGCCGACCTGACCTACCGGTTCACTCTGCGCGGGGACCGGGTTGCCGAGCTGGCCACCACCGCCTGACGGCACCGGCCGGGGAAGGGGGCGACGTACACCGGCGGCACAGGAACGTGTGGCATCGTTCTGCCCGTCAGCTGGAGGGCTGAGCGTCGGCCGGTTCCCGCGGCCGGTGTGCCGGCCCCCGCGTCCCCCCGCCCGGCGCAGCGCCGGCGGGGGCGCGCCGGGCGCGGGACCCCGTCCCCGTGCGGTGCGGACCCGAGACCGACAGGACGAGGCACTCCACTCATGAGCACCGACGGCACCAGCACGCCCGAGAACACCTCCGGTCAGCCGGGGGCGACCGCCGCCGGCCCCACGACGGTCCCCGCGGCCGGCCAGGCCACCGAGCCCACCGACACCACGGGCGCCGCCGACGCGACCAGCGGTGAGGAGGGCGAGCCGGGCTGGGTCAGCCGGCACACCAGCACGCTGATCGCGCTGATGGTCGCCGTCATCGTCGTCGCCGTGGCGATCACTGGGCTCATCCTCTGGCGCGACCGGGTCGCCGACCGCAACGCCGACACCGAGGCCGCGTTCCGCCAGTCGATCGAGTCGCAGGGGGCCCAGGTGTCGACGGTGGAGTGCAACGGTGACATCTGCAGCGCGATCATCGGCGGCTCGGCGTACACGATCCTGGTCCAGGAGGACGAGGAGGGCGTCAAGCAGTTCGGCGTCGCCGCCTTCAGCGGTCGCTGAGCCCCTGCCTCCAGCGCCCCGCGGGGGCCGGCCGGTGGTGCTGGGGCGGGACGGCGCCGGTGGGTCGGATGGGGCGCTGGCGGGTCCGGCCTGACCCGGGGCAGCCGCTCGCCGACCTAGCGTGGGCGGCGATCCGCCGCGCCGTCGACCGAGAGCAGGCCACCCCGTGCACCACCCCGCCGTCCGGCGTCCCCGTCGAGTCCTGCGTGCCGCCCTGCTGATCGGTGCGGTGCTGGCCGGCGCGGTCGGTTGTGGCCCGGGGGAGGAGCCGGTGGCCGAGGCGCCGACGTCGTCTGCTCCGCCACCGCCCCCGCCGCCGGTGCTGTGGCCGCTGACCGGCGTCGAGAGCGGTGAGGTGCCGGCCCGCCCTGCCCTCGCGGTGAAGATCGAGAACTCGGTCGCCGCGCGGCCGCAGACCGGGCTCAACGCCGCCGATGTGGTCTGGGAGGCGGTCGTGGAGGGCGGCATCACCCGCTACGTCGCCGTCTACCACTCGACCCTGCCGCCGCAGATCGGGCCGGTGCGCTCGGTGCGGCCGATGGACGCGGCGATCGCCGGCCCGCTGCACGGCCTCTTCGCGTT
Organism: Modestobacter sp. SYSU DS0290; assembly: GCF_054050955.1. Taxonomy (NCBI): domain Bacteria; kingdom Bacillati; phylum Actinomycetota; class Actinomycetes; order Geodermatophilales; family Geodermatophilaceae; genus Modestobacter; species Modestobacter sp. SYSU DS0290. The sequence goes on along the minus strand of NZ_JBJHAI010000024.1, from coordinate 8,377 downwards.
CTCCGGCGGGCAGGCGCCGTTCATCGACGCCGCTGCCGCCGCCGGGCTGCAGATCATCAGCCAGGACTCCGGAGCGCCCGGGTTCACTCGCATCACCACCCGGTCCGCACCGCACAACGTCTACGCCGACCCGGCGGCGCTGGTCGCCCAGGCCGACGCCGACCACCTCGCGGCGCCGCCGTCGGCGTTCGAGGTCGCCCGTGCGGGTGCCCAGCCCACCGCCGTCGTCGCCGGCACCCCGGCGACGACGCTGCAGCTGAAGCTGTCCGGGGTGAGCCGGCCCCAGTGGACCTGGAACCCGTCGGACGGCCGGTGGGTGCGCGCCGAGGGCACCACGCCCGCGGTGGAGGCCGACGGGACGCCGCTGCGGGCGGTGAACGTCGTCGTGCTGCGGGTCGACGTGCAGAACACCAGCTACCTGGACCCGGCGGGCAACCCGGTGCCGGAGACGGTGCTGACCGGCACCGGCCAGGCCGTCGTGGCGACCGGCGGGCAGACCCTGCAGGCGACCTGGACCAAGGCGGGCGTGGCCGACCGGGTGATCCTCACCGGGCCCGACGGGATGCCGGTGCAGCTGGCGCCCGGCAACACCTGGGTGGAGCTGGTGCCCAACGGCACCGGGGACGTCGTCGTCGGCTGAGCCCGTCCGCACAGGTGTTCCGCCGGACGTCGTGCTCTGCCCACTCCCGGTGGGCAGAGCACGACGTTGCTGGACCCCTCCCCGCCGATCGGGTCAGTCGTAGGGGTTGGTCAGCACCGGGCGGGCCTGCAGGACGGTGAAGGTGACCGGCGGGCCGTCGGTGGTCGTGGTGCCGGGGACCTCTGCCTCGACGCCGCCGTCGACGGAGAAGGTCGCCCCCCAGGTGGTGGTGAGGCTGGCGGTGTAGGTGCCCGAGCCGTACTCGTGGGTGATCGAGTGGTCGGGGTACGGCGCGCCGGGGTGGGTGGTGGTGAGGGTGACGCCGTCGCCGGTGTCCCAGCTGTAGCCGGTGGCCGTGGCCTCGATGTCGACGGTGAAGCCGCGGATGTCGACGGTGAACGTCTGCGTCGAGGGGCTGTCCGTGTAGAAGATCACCGGCAGGCCGGTGAGGGCGTTGCCCGGCGGCTGCTGGCGGGTGACCAGCTCCGGTAGCGGCAGCGTCTGGAAGTACCGGAACACCTCATCCGGCGACGGCGGCGGATTCAGGTCCGTTATGTCCACGCATGCCGTTGTCAGCGTGCTCCAGTGGAAGTAGGGAGTTCCCGGCTCCACCAATGCTGGTGGACTGACTCCGTCGACGGGCGGTTGATTCCCCTGCTCGTCCAGAGGTTGAGCGAGGCGTTGACGTTGAATCGCGTAGTAGCCGATCAGCCTGCCCGGTATCTCGGGGCAGTCGCGTCCGATCTGCTCGCACCCTCCCGTCACCGGATCAGTCAGGTTGCAGGGAGTCTCCAAGCGCCAGCGATAAGCCGGGATCGCAGGGGCAGACGGGGTGGCGGCGTAAAGGCCCGGTCGACTGCCTGGGACCACGTCCGCTGCACGCAACTCGATTTCTGCATCTCCGACCTCTGGGGCCAGACAACTGAGCTGGGGGCAGGGGCGCCCTTGCTCTTCGGCGGCTTGCGCAGACCTCGGCAGAACCAGTTGGAGCGAGATTGAGATCAGTGCGACGAACAGAAGGAGTCGGCGCACCGTTCAGGCAATCGTCAGTTCGCGGACGAGCCAGGACGAGCGCTCACGGTCCCAGACGGCGGTGATTCCGGAACCCGGATACATCGCGCCGTCCGCGCGTTCCTCCGGTAGGGGTGACCCGTTGGGGCCAACGACGTCAAGCGCTTCCTGGTGGAGCGAAATCGCGAAGTCAGCCTTCCCATCGCTAAAACCTGCCGCCGAAATGCCCTCCAGGCGGATGGTGCCGCCGACGTATCGATAGCCCTGCTCCGCGTAGTAGTCGACTCCGTCAGCGAAAGCAGTACAGGTATCGCAGTCGCTACTTACCTCGCGCACGTACACCGAGGTTGAGTCGAGCTGGGCCCGGTTCATCAGCTCCACGTAGTAGCGGACGAGAGCTTCCGCGCCCTCGGGGGTCTTCTCTCGCGCCTCAGCGGGCATCGGGAAGTCCGGCGGGCCCAGGGGCGGCAGTTCCTCGGCCGACGCCGTCGTGCTGCTCGCCGACGGCAGCGTCTCGTTGGCCGACTGCTCGCCCGCACAGCCCGCGAGCACCGCCGCCCCGATGGCCAGCGCCGCCGCCAGTCGAACCCGCCGCATCCGTCGTCCTCCCGAGTGCCTGCGCACAGTTGCCGGGAGAGTACGCAGCCGCAAGGCCTCGAGGTCGCGGTCGTCACCCGATCTGTGGACAGGCCGGCGAACGCTCCGCCCCGGGGGCAGGGGAGCGGAGCATCCGGCTCCATTCGGCCCGACCTCGCGCATCGGTTCAGTCACGTCCCGGTGTGGTCGCGGCGGATCGTCGTCCCGCGACGGAGAATGATCGCGATGTCCCGCCAGCCCGACCCCGGTGATCAGCTCCCGCTGCCCTTCCCCCCGAGCAGGGGGGAGAGGGTCCGGCAGGTGACCCGCAGGGCCCGGCACGTCTCCGCCCGCGTGCTGAGCGTCGTCATGCGCTGGCTGCTGCGGATCGCGCTGCCGCTCCTCGGCGCCGCGGCCGCGCTGCAGGCCTTCCCGTACCACGCCACCGTCCAGGGCATCCCGTTCGAGGTGCAGGGCAGCCTCTTCAACCGTCCGGTCCTCTCGGCTGACACCACTCTGGGCAACTGGGAGTTCCCCGACTTCGTCGACCTGCCGATCGGCGTGCACATCTCCCCGGAGGACGTCGACATCCTCCAGATCACCCGCGCAGCCGAAGGTGACCTGCCGGCGTTCGTCGAGCGGCTGCAGGCGGACTTCGCCGCCCAGGTGCCCCAGATAGCCATCTGGCTGGTCGGGGAGGCCCTGATCGGCATCGCGTTCGGCCTGGCCGCCGCCGCCGCCGTCAACATGTCCGTCCGGTACCTGCGCGGCCGGCCCCGCCGACCGTCCGAGCTCCGGCACCGGGCCAAGCAACTGGGCGCCGCGGGCCTCGCCCTGGCCGCCGTCTCGGTGTTCGGCATCGTCAGCTACAACCCCGACTGGGTGCGGGAGTCACGCCTGACCGGCTCGCTGGCCGCCGCACAGCTCTTCCCCGAGCAGCTCAGCCAGTACTACACGCAGCGGTCCAAGGCCCTGGACGTCCTCGGCTCGGTGGTCGGCATCCAGGCCGAGCTGCAGTCGCAGGTCGAGGAGGACCAGACCCCGGAGCCGGCGCTGCAGATCATGTACATCTCCGACATGCACCTGGCGGCCAACTACCCGCTGGTCGCCCAGTACGCCGCCACCTACGACGTCGACCTGATCATCAACACCGGCGACGAGGGCGCCTTCGGCCCGGCCTTCGAGCTGACCCCCGGCTACCTGGACGCGCTCCGGGTGGTCACCGCCGAGACCCCGATGCTCTGGATCGCCGGCAACCACGACTCCCCGGACACCGTCGGCGTCATGCGCTCCGTCCCCGGCGTCACGGTGCTCGGCACCAAGACCGCCACCAGCGACGGCTTCGACGTCACCGCGGGCCTGGTCGACGCCTTCGGGCTCACCATCGCCGGCCTGTCCGACCCGCGGGTCTACGGCGGCCCCGGCGCGTACGGCGCCGACGCGGCCTCGGTCGTCGACCCGCTGCAGCGGCGCGCCGTCCAGGACGCCCTGGAGGTGAGCGACCCGACGAAGGTGGCCGCCGCGACCTCAACCGGCTCGACCGCCACGACCACCGGCCCGACGGCGAACGGCAGCCAGCCCGGGAACGGCAGCCCGACGGCGGACGGCAGCCCGACGGCGGACGGCAGCCCGGCCGCCACCAGCCCGCCGGCCGACGGGTCCGGCGCGGCCGCCCCCACCCGCACCGACGAGGCCATCGACACCACACCGATCGACGTCTTCGCCGTCCACGAGCCCGTCGCCGCCGAGGAGGTGCGCGAGGTCCTGGACAACGAGGTGCGGCTGACCGTCTCCGGCCACGTGCACCGGCAGAACGCCAGCGACGAGCTGCAGGACGACGACGGCGCGATCAACCTGATCGAGGGCTCCACCGGCGCGGGTGGCCTGGACAACATCGTCCGTGGTGAGGACCGGCCGCCGATCAGCTTCTCCATCGGCTTCGTGTCCGAGGCCTGCCAGTTCACCCGGATCATGCGGTTCCAGATCACCCCGCAGGACACCGCCGTCCTCACCGACCCGGCCACCGCCGCCGAGGCGCAGGCGCCGGAGACCTTCGGGGACGACGTCACCGCCTCCACCGTCTTCTTCCGCCCGCAGGACGTCGACCCCGACCGCACCTGCGGCGTCGAGGTGGGCATCAGCGACGAGCGCCCCTGGCCGACCGCCGACTGACACCGCGCCGACTGACACCGCGCCGACTGACACCGCGCCGACTGACACCGCGCAGACTGGGCCGGTGCCAGCCAGACGCAGCGCCGGGATCCTGCTCCACCGACCCGGGGCCACCGGGCCCGAGGTGCTGATCGGGCACATGGGCGGGCCGTTCTGGGCGCGCAAGGACGACGGCGGCTGGTCGATCCCCAAGGGCGAGCTGGAACCGGACGAGGAGCCGCTCGCGGTCGCGCTCCGGGAGTTCGCCGAAGAGCTCGGGTCGCCGGTGCCGGCCGCGGAGTTCGCCGCGCTCGGCGAGGCCCGCGTGACCAGCGGGAAGGTGCTCGCCGTCTGGGCCGCCGAGGGCGATCTGGACGCCGACGCGGCGGTGAGCAACACCTTCTCCCTGGAGTGGCCACCGCGCTCGGGCCGGGTGCAGGAGTTCCCCGAGATCGACCGGGCCGCCTGGTTCGACCTCGACACGGCCCGCACCAAGCTGGTGAAGGGCCAGGTCGTCTTCCTCGACCGCCTCGCCGCCCACCTCGCCACCTGAGGCCGGAAATGGCCATTTCTGCGCCCCGGGGGGGAGGGCAGAAATGGCCATTCCTGCGGGAGGTGGGCGTCAGTCGCCCTTGACGTTCACCACCTGGCGGAGGGTGTGCCGGATCTCCACCAGGTCGGCGGCGTCGCGCATCACGACGTCGATGTCCTTGTAGGCGTCGGGGTGCTCGTCGAGGAACGCGTCCGAGTGCCCCCAGGCGATGCCCGCCATCCGCTGCTCCAGGTCGCCCCGGGTGAACAGCCGCCGGGCTGCGTTGCGCGAGTGGTTCCGCCCAGCGCCGTGCGGTGAGGACAGCAGCGCCGCCTCGTTGCCCAGCCCGGCGACGACGTAGGACGCCGTCCCCATCGACCCGGGGATCAGCCCGGGCTGGCCCTTCCGCGCCGAGATCGCACCCTTGCGGGACAGCCAGACGTCACGCCCGTGGTGCCGTTCACGCTCGGTGTAGTTGTGGTGGCAGTTCACCGTCTCCAGCCGCTGGACGTCGTCCCGCAGGAACCGGCCGGCCTGCTCGACGACGCGGTCCATCATCTCCTCGCGGTTGAGGTAGGCGAACCGCTGCGCCCAGCGCAGTGCCTCGATGTAGGCGTCGAACTCCGGCGTCCCCTCCTGGAGGTACGCGAGGTCCCGGTCGGGCAGCTCGATGCCCTGCGCCCGGGACCACTCCTGCGCCCGGCGGATGTGCACCGAGGCCAGCTTGTTGCCCACCCCGCGCGAGCCGGAGTGCAGGAAGAGCCAGACCCGGCCCTTCTCGTCCACCGACACCTCGATGAAGTGGTTGCCCGAGCCGAGCGACCCCAGCTGCAGCGGCCAGTTGCCGGCCGTGCCGTTCGCCTGATCGGCGCCGGGCAGCGCCCGCAGCTCCTCAACGCGCGGCTCGGCGGTGGCGCTGACGTGCTTGTTGTAGCGCCCGGCTGACAGCGGCACCGCCCGCGAGATCCAGCCGTGCAGGACGCTGAGGTCCTTGCCGGACAGGTCGGCCGCGTCGAACTGGGTGCGCACCGCCATCATCCCGCAGCCGATGTCCACGCCGACCGCCGCCGGGATGATCGCGCCCTCGGTCGGGATGACCGATCCGACGGTGGCGCCCTTGCCCAGGTGCGCGTCGGGCATCAGCGCGAGGTACGGCTGGATGAACGGCATCTCGGCCGTCCGCTCGGCCTGCTCGCGGGTGCTCGGCTCCAGGATGGACGCCCAGCTCAGCAGGCGTCCGGTGATCTGCTCCATGGTCCTTTCTCTTCTCCGTGGAAGGGGTGGTGGCGCTGCGCAGCCGCTGCAGTCAACGCGACGGGCGCGGCCGGTGCACCCCCTTTACCCGGACCGACCCACCGGACGCACCGTCCACCCGCGGGCGGAGCGCCGGGAGCCGCAAGATCACCCGACAGGCGGACGCGGGAGGACGGGTGGACGGGGTGGACTGGGATCGTCCACCGCACTGACCGAGGAGAACCCCGTGCTGGCATCTCACCCGACCGCCTCCCGCCACCGGCAGGAGGACGACGTCGTGGTGGCTCCGGGGCCCCGGTCGCCGCACCCCGCCACCCCTCCGCGGCGCCCGTGGTGGGCCCGGTTGCTGCGCCGACTGGTGGCGGCCGCCCTCGGCCTGCTCGTCGTCTGCGTGGCCGTCCTCGGCGTGGCCTGGGTGCTGACGCCGGACGTCGGCGATGCGCGGGACCGCGTCACCGAGCGGCTGGCCGCGGCCGGGGCGACCCCGCTGGAGGGGGAACTGCCGGACCGGGTGGTGGCCGCGGTGCTGGCCACCGAGGACAGCCACTTCGAGCACCACATCGGGGTCGACTGGCGAGGTGCGCTGCGGGCGCCCATCGGCGTCGTGACCGGGGAGGACCTCGGCGGGTCGACGCTGGACCAGCAGCTGGCCAAGAACGTCTACGAGGACGGCCAGGCCGGGGTGCTCGACCGGGTCTCCGCCGTGGTGCTCGCGCTGAAGCTGGACGCCGAGTGGTCCAAGGAGGACCTGCTGCGGATGTACCTCGACGACGCCTACTTCGGCCACGGCTTCACCGGTGTGGTCGACGCCGCCCAGGGCTACTTCGGCCGGGCCCCGGGTGAGCTCAGCTGGACGCAGGCGAGCCTGCTGGCCGGTCTGCTGCAGGCGCCCAGCGCCTACGACCCGTTCGTCCACCCGGAGCGGGCCGCGGCCCGGCAGGCGCACGTGCTCGACCGCCTGGTCGCCGTCGGCGAGCTCACCCGGGCCGAGGCCGACGAGGTCGCCGACGACGAATGGGCGCTCGTCGCGGGCTGAGGGCGGCGCCCGCCGTTTCCCCTGCGCACCGCCCGGGCACCGGGGCAGACGACAGCGGGAACGATGACGAGGGGACCCCCATGCAGGTCGGCTACAAGCTCGCCACCGAGGCGTTCAGCCCCACGCAGATCATCGAGCAGACGGTGGCGGCCGAGGCGGCCGGCTTCGACTTCGTCGAGCTCAGCGACCACTACCACCCGTGGTTGGAGGAGCAGGGCCACAGCGGTTTCACCTGGTCGATGCTGGGCGCCATGGCGGCGCGCACCGAGCGGATCCAGCTGGCCACCGGGGTCACCTGCCCGATGATCCGGTACCACCCGGCGGTCATCGCCCAGGCCGCGGCGACCGTGCAGATCATCTCCGGCAACCGGTTCACCCTGGGCATCGGCGCCGGTGAGCGGCTCAACGAGCACGTCGTCGGGGGTGGTTGGCCCGCGGTGCGGATCCGCCACCACATGCTCCGCGAGGCGCTGGAGATCATCAACCTGCTCTGGCAGGGCGGCTACCAGTCCTACGAAGGCAAGTACCTGACCCTGGAGGACGCCCGGGTGTTCGACCTGCCCGACCAGCTGCCGGTGATCGCCGTGGCCAGCGGCGGGCCCGGGGCCTCCAAGCTGGCGGCCCAGTACGGCAGCGGACTGTTCGCCACCGAGCCGAAGCCCGAGCTGGTGCAGGCCTACGCCGAGCACGGCGGCAGCGGGCCGAAGTACGCCGAGGTGCCGATGGCCTGGGCGCCCGACGAGGACGCCGCCGCGCAGGAGGCGCTGAAGACCAGCCGCTGGGCGCTGTCGGGCTGGCCGGTGATGAGCGAGCTGCCCAACCCGGTCAACTTCGACGCCGCCAGCAGCACGGTGACGCCCGAGGACATCAAGGGCCAGTTCTCCTGCGGCCCGGACCTCGACCGGCACGTGCAGCAGGCGCAGCCCTACGTGGACGCCGGCTTCGACCACATCGTCTTCCAGAACGCGGGCCCGGACCCGGACGGGTTCATGCAGGTCTGCAAGGACGAGCTGATCGAGCGGGTCCGGTCCCTGACCCCGTCGTCCTGACCCCGGTGGGGGGGGGGGGGGGGGGGGGGGGGGGGGGGGGGGGGGGGGGGGGGGGGGGGGGGGGGGGGGGGGGGGGGGGGGGGGGGGGGGGGGGGGGGGGGGGGGGGGGGGGGGGGGGGGGGGGGGGG
>NZ_JBJHAI010000023.1:0-60711 GCF_054050955.1 Modestobacter sp. SYSU DS0290 | reverse complement strand
CTCTCGATGTCAATCAACCAAAGGAATCCCCAACCCAGCCACCCGAAGGCGACCAAGCCGAATGGGGGTTTAACTATATGGCACTGACTTTCGGCACGCTGTTGAGTTCTCAAGGAGCGGACGCGCAAGGAACCTGGCCTCTCGGCCGTCGTCCTCGGCTTGTTGTCTTGCTCTCGGCGCTCGTTCCCGGCCTCGCGGCTCGTTCCCGGCGCAGAGAGAAAGTTACGCGGCCCTCGCGGCAGGTGTCAAACCCGGGTGTGGTGACGCGCGCCACCTGCCCGGAACGTCGGCGTCACCTGGCGTTCACACGTCCCCCGGGCTTCCCCACGGGAGGGGGCGGCACGGGTCAGACGGCCGTCGAGCAGTGCACCCCGGCGATGGAGCGCTTGCCCTTGCGGAGCACCAGCCAGCCACCGGGAAGCCAGTCGCCGGCGGCCGGGACGGCGTCGGCGTCAGCGACCCGGACGTTGTTGACGTAGGCACCGCCTTCCTTGACCGTGCGGCGCGCGTCGGACAGCGAGGAGGCCAGCCCAGCCTGCTGCAGCAGCGCGCCGACCGGGACGTCGGGCGTGGCGACCTCGACCGCACCGGCCTCGGTGAGCGCGGCGGCCAGGGTCTGCGGGTCCAGTTCGGTCAGCTCCGCCCGGCCGAACAGGGCCCGACCGGCGGCCTCGGCCTGGGCCAGCTCCCGCGGACCGTGCACCAGCCGGGTGAGCTCCTCGGCCAGGGCGCGCTGCGGCGCGCGGGACGCCGGCCGCTCCTCGGACTCGGCGATCAGGGCGGCCACCTCCTCGGCGGGGCGCTCGGAGAAGAGCGGGAGCCAGGCCCGGGCATCGGCGTCCTCCGCGTTCAACCAGAACTGGAAGAACGCGTAGGGCGACGTCAGGGTGGGGTCGAGCCAGACGGCTCCCCCCTCGCTCTTGCCGAACTTCTGGCCGTCGGACTTGGTCACGAGCGGGGTGGTGAGAGCGTGCCCGGTGACTCCGTCGACCCGCCGGAGCAGGTCGATGCCGGCGGTCAGGTTGCCCCACTGGTCCGAGCCCCCGCTCTGCAGCGTCACCCCGTGCCTGCGGAACAGCTCCAGGTAGTCATTGGCCTGCAGCAGCTGGTAGCTGAACTCGGTGAAGCTGATACCGGCCTCGCTGTTGAGCCGGGCCGACACCGCCTCCTTGGCCAGCATCCGGCCGACCCGGAAGTGCTTGCCGATGTCCCGGAGGAAGTCCAGGGCCGACAGCTGCCCGGTCCACTCGAGGTTGTCCACGTAGACCGGTGCCCGCAGCGAGGGGTCCTCCTGCACCGGCTGCTCCAGGAAGGGGGCCACCTGGGCGCGGATCCGGTCCACCCAGCCGGCCACCGTCGCCCGGTCGTTCAGCTGGCGCTCGGCGGTCATCCGCGGGTCACCGATCAGGCCGGTGGCCCCTCCCACGAGCACCACCGGCTGGTGCCCGGCCCGTTGCAGGGCGCGCAGCACCATGAACTGGAGCAGGTGACCGACGTGCAGGCTCGCCGCGGTGGGGTCGAACCCGCAGTAGTAGGTGACCGGGCCCTCGGCGAGGTGGGCGCGCAGGGCGTCCTCGTCGGTGCTCTGGGCGATCAGCCCGCGGCGGTGCAGTTCGTCGATCACGGAAGGCGCGGAGGTCACGGTCGCCCATCCTGCCTGGCTCTCCCCCGCCGCGGCTTCCCACCCGCCCGGAAGACGCTGACGGAGGGGGCGTCGGTCTCCCAGAAGCGCCAGGGCAGCTCGGTCGCCACGGTGATCCCGACCCGCGGGCCGGTGGAGACGGCAACCGGTGGGCTCCCGTGGTGCAGGCGCACCGGGGAGGCCGGGTCGAGCAGGTGCGCGCCCCGGTCGTCCGGTCCGATGGCCAGCGACTGCGTCAGTCGCGCCGGACCGCGCGCCAGGTCGCGGGCGACCTTGGCGGCCGGACGGCGGTCCCGGGCCAGGGACTCCCCCACCACCACCTCGCCCGCGCGCATCAGCACCGCCGAACCCCGCCCTTCCGGGCCGACGACGACGTTGGCACACCAGTGCACGCCGTAGCTGAAGTACACGTACAGCCGCCCCGGCGGGCCGAACATGATCTCGGCCCGCGGGGTGGGCCCGCGGTGCGCGTGCGAGGCCGGGTCCTCACCCTGGCCGGAGTATGCCTCCACCTCGGTGAGCCGCAGCGCCACCTGCCCTTCGGGGCGGTCGGTGACGACCCAGCAGCCCAGCAGGGCGCGGGCGACGTCGTCGACCGGCCCGAGCAGCTCCTCGGCGGTGAGGAGCGGCCCGGGCTGGGCGGTCGGCCTGTCGGTCAGAGCGCCGCCGCCACCGGAGAGGCCGCGGCCCAGTCGGCGTGCTGGCGGGCCTGGTCGGCCAGGGAGGCCAGCTGCTCGGCCACCCGCTCCGGCGCGGTGCCGCCGCGCGCCTTGCGCGCGGCGAGCGCACCCGGGACGGAGAGCACCGAGCGCACCTCGGGGGTGAGCCGCTCGTCGATGCCGGCCAGCTGGTCGTCGTCCAGCTGGTCCAGCTCCAGGCCGGCCTCCTCGCAGTAGGCGACCATCGCACCGCTGATCTCGTGCGCGGACCGGAACGGCACGCCCTGGCGCACCAGCCACTCGGCGACGTCGGTCGCCAGTGCGAAGCCCTGCGGCGCGGCCGCCTCGAGCACCTCGGGACGCAGCGTGAGGGTGGCGATCATGCCGGTCACCGCGGGCAGCAGCAGGAGCAGCTGCTCCATGGAGTCGAAGACCGGCTCCTTGTCCTCCTGCAGGTCCCGGTCGTAGGCCAGCGGCAGGCCCTTGAGCATGGTCAGCAGGCCGGTCAGGTTGCCCACGAAGCGCCCGGACTTGCCGCGGGCCAGCTCGGCGATGTCGGGGTTCTTCTTCTGCGGCATGATCGACGACCCGGTGGCCCAGGCGTCGTCGAGGCGGGCCCAGCCGAACTCGGTGGAGGTCCAGAGCACGACCTCCTCCCCCAGGCGGGACAGGTGCACGCCGATCAGCGCCGCGGCGAAGGCGAACTCTGCCGCGAAGTCGCGGTCGCTGACCCCGTCGATCGAGTTGTCCGACGCGCGGTCGAAGCCCAGCTCGGCGGCGACGGCGTCGGGGTCCAGCGGCAGGGACGAGCCGGCGAGCGCGCCGGAACCGTAGGGGCTCACCGCGGTGCGCCGGTCCCAGTCGCGCAACCGGTCGACGTCGCGGGTGAACGCGTGTGCATGGGCCAGCAGCTGGTGGGCGAAGAGGACCGGCTGGGCGTGCTGCAGGTGGGTCATCCCCGGCGCCGGGACGTCGCGGTAGCGGTCGGCCAGCCCGACCAGCGCCTGCTCCAGATCGGCCACGGCGCCGACCAGGTCGCGGACGTGGTGGCGGAGGTAGAGCCGCAGGTCGGTGGCGATCTGGTCGTTGCGGCTGCGCCCGGCCCGGAGCTTCCCGCCGAGCGCCCCGAGCTTCTGGGTGAGCCCGCGCTCGAGCGCCTCGTGCACGTCCTCGTCGGCCTCGATGGCGGTGAACGTGCCGTCGGCGACCTCGGCCGACAGCTCGGTCAGGGCGCCGAGCATCTGCGCCAGCTCGTCGTCGGTGAGCAGGCCGGCGCGGTGCAGGACGCGGGCGTGCGCCCGGGACCCGGCCAGGTCGAAGGGTGCCAGCTGCCAGTCGAAGTGGGTGGACTTCGACAGCGCTGCCATCGCCGCCGACGGGCCGCCGCCGAAGCGGCCACCCCAGAGCCGGGTCTGGTTGGCCGCGGTCGCTGCCGGGTCGGTCACTGCACGCTCTCTTCCACGTCGTCGATGCTGTCGGACGCCCGGTCCGGATGCGCAGCGGGGGTGCCCCCGGCCAGCGCCCGCAACCGCTCGGCCAGGGCCGCCCCTCCGTCGGGGTGCCGGGAGACGACCAGCAGCGTGTCATCGCCGGCGATGGTGCCCAGCACGTCGGGCAGGCCCACCTTGTCCAGGCCGGAGGCGAGGAACTGGGCGGCGCCCGGCGGGGTGCGCAGCACCGCCAGGTTGGCGCTGCCCTCCGCGCTGGTGAGCAGGTCGGCCAGCAGCCGGGTGAGCCGGGCCGGCGCCGCCTGGGCCGGGCGCAGCGGGGCGTTCTCCGGGGGCAGCACGTAGGACGCCGGGGCGCCGTCGGACCCGCGGAGCTTCACCGCGCCGAGCTCCTCCAGGTCCCGCGACAGCGTCGCCTGGGTGACCTCCACCCCGGACTCGGCCAGCAGCTTGGCCAGGTGCGTCTGGGAGGTGACCGGGCCGGCGTTGATCAGCTCGGCGATGCGGGCGTGCCGCGCCGACCGGTTCAGCGCACTCGTCATCGTCGCCGCCTCATGAGCTGCGTTCCAGGAGCCACAGCAGCAGGGCCTTCTGCGCGTGCAGCCGGTTCTCCGCCTCGTCCCACACCGCGCTCTGCGGGCCGTCGATGACCTCCGCGGCGATCTCCTTGCCGCGGTAGGCAGGCAGGCAGTGCAGGACGACGGCGTCGCCGGCGGCGCGGTCCACCGCCGCCTGGTCGACGGCGTAGGGCTGGAACGGCGCGGTCCGGGTGGCGTACTCGTCCTCCTGGCCCATCGAGACCCAGGTGTCGGTGACCAGCACGTCGGCGCCGTCGGCGGCGGCCGCCGGGTCGGCGGTCCACTGCACGGAGCCGCCGGTCTCCGCGGCGATCTCCGCGGCCCGCTTCAGCACGCCCGGGTCGGGCTGGAAGGTCTCCGGCGAGCCGATCCGCACGTGCATGCCGGCCAGCGCGCCGCCGAGCAGGTAGGAGTGCGCCATGTTGTTGGCGCCGTCGCCCAGGTAGCTGAAGGTCAGGCCGGCCAGCCGGCCCTTGCGCTCGGCCACGGTCTGCAGGTCGGCCAGGATCTGACACGGGTGGTAGGAGTCGGTGAGGGCGTTGACCACCGGGACCCAGCTGGCCGCTGCCATCGTCTCCAGCCGGTCCTGGCCGAAGGTCCGCCACACGATCGCCGCGACCTGCCGGTCCAGCACCCGGGTGGTGTCCTCGACGGACTCGCCCCGGCCGAGCTGGCTGGCCCCCGCGTCGACGACCAGCGGGAAGCCACCGAGCTCGGCGATCCCGACCGAGAAGCTGACCCGGGTGCGGGTGGACGGCTTGTCGAACAGCACCGCCACCGGCTTCGGCGCCCCGTTGGGCGCGCGCAACGGCGTGGGCGCCTCCGCAGTGTGCCGGCCGGTCTTGAGCTGGGCGGCGAGCGCGAGGACCTCAGCCTGCTCGGCCGGGGTGAGGTCGTCGTCCTTGGTGAAGTGCCGGGTCACTGGTCGGTCTCCTGGAGTGCGGCGTCCAGCGCGGCCGGGACGGCCGCGACGAACGCGTCGAGCTGGGCGTCGGTGACCACCAGCGGTGGGGCCAGCCGGACGGCATCGGTGGCGACGGCGTTGGTGAGGAAGCCCGCGGCCCGCAGCCGTGCCTCCACCGCGGCGGCGACCGGGGCGGTGAGCACGATGCCGAGCAGCGCGCCCCTCCCCCGCACCCCGGCGATGCCCGGGTGGCCGAGCGCCTCGACCGCGGCGGTGACCCGGTGCTCGATCTCCTTGGCGCGCTCCAGCAGGCCCTCGTCGCGGATGGTGTCCAGCACCGCCAGCGCGGCGGCGGCCGCGACCGGGTTGCCGCCGAAGGTGGAGCCGTGCGACCCGGCCGTCAGCAGGTCGGCAGCGCCGCCGAACGCCAGGACCGCGCCCAGCGGGAGGCCGCCGCCCAGCGCCTTGGCCAGGGTGATGACGTCGGGCTGCAGGCCGTCGGCCTGGGAGGCGAACCAGTGCCCGGTGCGGCCGATCCCGGTCTGCACCTCGTCGAGGGCGAAGAGCGCACCGGCGCCAGCGGCCGCGGTGGCGGCGGCCGAGAGGTAGCCGGCCGGGGCGGGCAGCACCCCACCCTCCCCCAGCACCGGCTCGAGCAGCACCATCGCCGTCCGGTCGCCCACGGCGCCCCGCAGCGCGTCGGGGTCGCCGTAGGGGACGTGCTGGACACCGTCGGGCAGCGGGGCGAACGCCGCGGCCTTCGCCGGCTGGCCGGTGAGGGCCAGCGCGCCCATGGTCCGGCCGTGGAACGACCCCAGCGCGGTGACCACCTCCGGCCGGCCGGTCAGCCGGCTGATCTTGAAGGCGGCCTCGTTCGCCTCGGCGCCGGAGTTGCAGAAGAACACCCGCCCCGGCCGCCCGGCCAGCTCCAGCAGCCGCTCGGCCAGCAGGACGCCGGGCTCGTGCATCGCCAGGTTGGAGACGTGCCCCAGCAGCTGCGCCTGCGCGGTGATCGCGTGCACCACCGCCGGGTGGGCGTGGCCGAGGATCGTCGTCGCGATGCCGCCGAGCAGGTCGGTGTACTCGCGGCCGTCGACGTCCCACACGGTGGCGCCGGCGCCGCGGGCCAGCGCGACCGGCGGGGTCCGGTAGTTGCCCATCATCACCGTCGACCAGCGGGCCGACAGCTCCTCGGTGTGCGTCGTCATGCTGTCGCCCCCTCCTCCTGATCGGCCGCGGCGGGGACGACCATCGTCCCGGTGCCCTCGGTGGTGAACATCTCCAGCAGCAGGGCGTGCGGCAGCCGGCCGTCGACGACGGTCGCGCGCTTCACCCCGCCCTCGACCGCCCGCAGGCAGGCGGCCATCTTCGGGATCATCCCGGCGTCCAGGTCGGGGAGGATCTCGGCCAGCTCGGTGGCGTCGATCTGCTCGACCAGGGAGTCACGGTCGGGCCAGTTGGCGTAGAGCCCCTCGACGTCGGTGAGGACGACGAGCTTCACCGCGCCCAGCGCCACGGCCAGCGCGGCAGCGGCGGTGTCGGCGTTGACGTTGTGCACCTGGCCGTCGGCGTCCGGGGCGACAGTGGCGACGACCGGGATGTGCCCGGCGTCCAGGAGGGCGGTGACCGGCGCCGGGTCGACCGCCACGACGTCACCGACCAGCCCGACGTCGACCGGCTCACCGTCGACGACGGCGTGCGTGCGGGCGGCGGTGAACAGTCCGCCGTCCTCCCCGGACAGCCCGACGGCGAGCGGGCCGTGGGAGTTGATCAGCCCGACGACCTCGGGCCCGACCTGGCCGGTGAGCACCATCCGGACGACGTCGATCGTCTCCGGGGTGGTGACCCGCAGGCCGCCGCGGAACTCGCTGGCGATGCCCAGCCGGTTGAGCATGGCGCTGATCTGCGGCCCGCCGCCGTGCACGACCACCGGGAGGATCCCGCAGGTCCGCAGGAAGACCATGTCCTCGGCGAAGGCCCGCCGGCAGTCCTCGTCGACCATCGCGTGGCCGCCGTACTTGATCACCACGACCTTGCCGTGGAACTCCTGCAGCCAGGGCAGCGCACCGGTGAGGACGGCGACCTTGCGCGCGTCGCCCTCCGGGTCGTGGGTGCGCATCACCCGGCGGGTGCCGATCGCGCGCCGGCCGGCGGGCGACAGGTCGTCGGGGCGGACGTCCGGTGGGGTCGGGTCCTGCCGGCCGGCGACCCCGGCCGGGGCGACCTGGTCGGGGGCGAGGTCGGGCGGGGTGGGGTCCTGCGCGGGGTCCAGCTCAGGGTCCGGGGCGTCGTTGCTCATGTGGAGTAGGCCGAGTTCTCGTGCACGTAGGCGATGGACAGGTCGTTGGTCCAGATGGTGGCCTGCTCGGTGCCGGCCCTCAGGTCGACGTCGATGGTGATCTCCCGGCCGGCGAGGTCGACGCCCTCGCGCGGGTCGCCGATCGAGCCGCCGCGGCAGACGGTGACGCCGTTGATCGTGACGTCGACCTGGTCGGCCTCGAACGCCGCGTCGGTGGTGCCGATCGCCGCCAGCACCCGTCCCCAGTTGGGGTCGTTGCCGAACAGCGCGGTCTTGAGCAGGTTGTTGCGCGCACAGGCGCGGCCCGCGGTGAGCGCGTCCCGCACCGTCGCGGCGTTGCGGACGGTGATCGCGATGTCCTTGGTGGAGCCCTCCGCGTCGGCGAGCAGCTGCATCGCCAGGTCGGTGGCTGCCGCAGTGAGGGCCGCGGTGAGCTCGGCCTCCGACGGCGTCACGCCGCTGGCGCCGTTGGCCATGGCGATGACCGTGTCGTTGGTGGAGAGGCAGCCGTCGGAGTCGACCCGCTCCACGCTCACGCTGGTGGCCGCCGCGAGGGCCCGCTGCAGCACGGCGGGGTCGACGATCGCGTCGGTGGTGAGGACGACGAGCATGGTGGCCAGCGACGGGGCGAGCATGCCCGCGCCCTTGGCCATCCCGCCGACGGCCCAGCCGCTCCCGGCCTGCACGGTCGTCTTGGGCACCGTGTCGGTCGTCATGATCGCCTGCGCGGCGGCGATACCACCGTCGGCGGACAGCTTCGCGACTGCGGTGGTGACGCCGGGCAGCAGCTTCTCCATCGGCAGCCGGACGCCGATCAGCCCGGTGGAGGCGACCGCGACGTCGATCGCGCCGATCCCGAGCTCGGCTGCCAGGTGCTCGGCGGTGGCGTGGGTGTCGGAGAAGCCCTCGGGGCCCGTGCACGCGTTGGCCCCGCCGGAGTTGAGCACCACGGCCTTGAGCCTGCCGGTGGCCAGCACCTGCCGGCTCCACTGCACCGGCGCGGCCGGGAAGCGGTTGGTGGTGAAGACGGCGGCCGCGGCGTCGTCCGGCCCGTCGTTGACGACCAGGGCGACGTCCGGGTTGCCCGAGGCCTTGAGCCCGGCGGCGACGCCGGCGGCCCGGAAGCCCTGCGGGTGGGTGACGGTCACGGTGCGACTCCGACGAGCGGGAGACCGGTGGTCTCGGGAAGGCCGAGGGCGAGGTTGGCGCACTGCAGGGCGGCGCCGGCGGTGCCCTTGGTGAGGTTGTCGACGGCGGCGATCACGACCAGCCGGCCGGCGTCGGGGTCGACGGCGAGCTGCAGCTGCACGGTGTTGGCACCGAGGACCGCGGCGGTCGTCGGCCACTGCCCCTCGGGCAGCAGGTGCACGAACGGCTCGTCGCCGTAGGCCTCCTGGTAGGCGGCTCGGGCGGTCGCGGCGTCGACCCCCGGGGCCAGCGGCGCGGAGCAGGTGGCCAGGATGCCGCGGCTCATCGGTACCAGCGTCGGGGTGAAGCTCACGCCGACCGTCCTACCGGCCGCCTGTGACAGGTTCTGGACCATCTCCGGGGTGTGCCGGTGGACACCGCCCACGCCGTAGGCGCTGACCGAGCCCATCACCTCGCTGCCCAGCAGGTGCGGCTTGGCCGACTTGCCGGCGCCGGAAGTGCCCGAGGCGGCGACCACGACGACGTCGGGCTCGACCAGGCCCGCGGCCAGCGCAGGGGCCATCGCCAGGGTGACCGAGGTCGGGTAGCAGCCGGGGACGGCGATGCGCCGGGCTCCGGCCAGCTGCCCCCGCTGGCCGGGCAGCTCGGGCAACCCGTAGGGCCAGTGCCCGGCGTGCTCGCCCCCGTACCAGCGCGCCCAGGCGGCGGGGTCGTTGAGCCGGTGGTCGGCGCCGCAGTCGATGACCAGCACGTCGTCGGGAAGCTGGGCGGCGATCGCCGCGGACTCCCCGTGTGGCAGGGCGAGGACGACGACGTCGTACCCCGCGAGGGCGGCGGCGTCGCTGGGCTGCACCACCAGGTCGGCGTACGGGTGGAGGTGGGGCTGCAGCTCCCCCAGGCGTCGGCCGGCGCTCGAGTTGGCATGCACCCCGGTCAGCCGGAGCTGCGGGTGCCCGGCCAGCAGCCGGCACACCTCACCTCCGGCGTACCCGGTGGCGCCGGTGACCCCGACCGTCCACGTCTGCCCAGTGCTCACAATGCATGAACATACACGGTGGTGCATGGATGTGCGCTCATGGGTCGGGTGGCGCCGCGCTCATCCGGGAGCGGCGCCGGTGGACCCCCGGACGACCAGATCGGTGGGCAGCACGACCGGGGTCCGGTCGGGGGTGCCACCGCGGATCAGCTCCAGCAGGGCGCGGGCGGCCCGCTCGCCCTTCTCCCGGGTCGGCTGGCGCACGGTGCTCAGCCCGAGCTCCGCCGCGTTCCGGGCGTCGTCGAAACCCAGCACCGACAGGTCCCCGGGCACGCGGATCCCCCGGGCCGCCGCGACCCGCAGCGCTCCCTCGGCGAGGCGGTCACTGAGGCACAGCAACACAGTGGGACGAGGGGTCAGGCCGAGCAGCACCTCCGCACCGGCCGCCCCGTCGTCCGGGGTGCTGTCCGGGGCGTGGAAGACCGGGACCGACGACCAGTCGACACCCACCGCCTCGGCGGCTTGCCGGTACCCGGCCAGCCGGTCCCGGGTGACCGCGTAGGTGGCGCCCCCCTGCTCCTGGAGGCCGACCAGGCCGGGATCGATGGGCAGCCGGTGCATGCCGAACGACAGCACGGCCAGGCGCCGGTGGCCGGCAGCGAGCACGTGCCGGCACGCCGCCACCGCGGCCGCCTCGTCGTCGACCCCGACCCAGGCCACCCCACGCGGGGCCAGTTCGGCCAACCGGCCGGGACGGGGCTGGTCCACGACCACCAGCGGGGTCCGGCGCGCGACGGCGGCCGACAGCAGCGGGTCGTCGTCGGCGACCGAGGACAGCACCAGCCCGTCCAGCAGTGCCGAGCCCAGCGCCGCGGTCCGCCGGTCGTCGTCGGCGGAGCCCGGGATGAGCAGGAGACCGGCGCCGGCGGGCTCCACCACGCCACTCACCCCGGCCAGCAGCTCGACCGACACCGGATCGTCGAAGGCGTAGGCGAGCCCGTTGTCGTAGGCGACCCCGACCGCCCCGACCCGCCCGCGGCGCAACCCCGCGGCCACCGGGTCGGGGCCGGGATACCCCAGGCGCTCGGCGGCGGCCAGGATGCGCTGCCGCAGCTCGGGCGAGAGCTGGTCGGGCCGGCCGTAGGCGTTGGACACCGTCTTCGCCGACACCCCGAGCTCGTCGGCGATCGACTGCAGCGTCACCCGTTGCGCCCGCGATCCGGCCATGCCTCAATGGTGTCACTTCATCGATGAAGGAGGCCCGGTGGGCGCTGCCGACCCGTCATCCGGCTCGACTGCGGGCAGGGCGTCGACCGCTGCGGTCTGGACCCTATGCGCCGTCCAGTTCGTCGACGTCATGACCACCACCCTGGTCATCGCCGCCCTGCCGCCGATGCTCGCCGACCTCGACGCCTCCCCGACGGCGGCCTCGCTGGTGGCCCCCGCGTACGCCGTCTTCTTCGGCGCGCTCCTGGTCCTCGGCGCGCGGCTGGGCGACCGGTTCGGGCACCGCCGGGTGCTCCGGCTCGGCGTCGTCGGCTTCACCTGCGCATCGGCGCTGACCGCGCTGGCACCCTCGCTCGTCGTCCTCGTCGTCGGCCGCTGCCTCCTCGGTGCCGCCGCGGCCGTCTCCGTTCCGCCGGCCCTGCGTCTCCTGCTGGCGGTGAGCCACGGTGCGGAGAGCCGCCGCCGGGCGCTCGCCGCGTGGAGCGCGTCGGGGGCGCTGGCCGGAGGCGCAGGCCTGGTCCTGGGCGGCGTGCTGACCGATCTCCTCGGCTGGCGTGCGCTCTTCTGGCTCTCCGTCGCCCTCGGGGGCGGCCTGCTCGTCGCCGTGCACCGGGCGGTTCCCGACGCGCGGCGTGCCGGGACCCGACCGCGTGCCGGGGCCGGTGGTACCGGATCGCTGGACGCGCCCGGAGCCGTCGTGCTCACGCTCGCCATCGCCTCGCTGATCGCCGGCGCGAGCCTGGTGCAGGAGCCGGGGCGCCGCCTCGCGGGCCTCGGCCTGGTCGTGCTCGCGGCTGCGCTGGGCCTGCTCCTGCGCCGGGTCGAGCAGCGGTCCTCCGCGCCCCTGCTGCCCCGGGCCGCCCTCCGCCACCGGGACCTGCGCACGGGATGCCTGGTGTCGTTCGTCAACACCGCGTCCACCAGCTCGGCGGTGATCCTGGCGACCCTGCACCTGCAGGAGAGCGCCGGCCAGACGTCCACGGCCGCCGCCCTCGGACTGCTGCCCTTCAGCGTGCTGGTGGTCGCCGGTTCCGCCCTGAGCCCCCGCCTGCTGCGGCCACTGGGCCGGCATCGCACGGCCGCCGTCGGCCTGGCGGGCATCGCCGTCGGCACCGCCGCACTGGTGACCGTGCCCGGTGCGGCCTGGGCGGCCCCCGTCGCCGTGGCCGTGGCCGGCTTCGGCATCGGCCTGTCCTCGGTGGCCGCCACCACGCTCGGCACGGACGTCTCCGAGGACCTGGAGGCCACCGCGGCCGGACTGCTCAACACCGCCGCCCAGCTGGGCACGGCCGTCGGCGTCGCCCTCGTGCTCCTCATCGCCTCGACCGTCACCGGGCTGGCCGGCGCACCCGCCGGCGACGTCACCGGTTGGCTCAGCGCCGCTGCCGTGGCGGCAGCTCTCGCCGTCCGCCTCGCCTACCGCCGGGGCCACTCGTGCCGAGCCCAGGACGACCGGGACCGGGGCGACCGGGACCGGGGCGTGGACGGGCAGACCAGCTCGATCCGGTGACGCCGCGTCTGCCGGGGCGCACCGACGAGGCACCGGGGCGCACAGGGGCGCCCGAATCGGGTCACCACGTTCTGTCAGACCCCCGGTGCAGAGTGCGAGGTGCCCGGCGGTCGGAGCCGGTAGGGGGAGGACGACGATGACGCAGGCACGGCAGTGGGCGACCGGCCGGATCGACCTGGTCGAGGAGGGTGGCGTCCCGGTCCTCCGGCTGCACGGCGAGGTGGACACCCTCGTCGTCGAGGCCTGGGACACGGCCGCCGTACCGGGCGCGCGCCCCGCGGAGGCGGTCGACCTGTCCCGCGCCACGTTCCTGGACTGCCGGGGGCTGCGGCTGCTGGTCCGCGAGACCGCAGCCGCCCGCCGCGCCGGCCTCCTCCCGGAGCTGCGCCGCCCCTCCCCCGGCGTCCGGCGGCTCGTCGAGGCGACCGGGGCCGCACCGCTGTTCGCCCAGGTGGGCTGAGCTCCCGCCGGTCCGACCCCGGGCAGCGATGAGTTCCGGGGACGGCGCCGGTCTCACCGGCATGACGCAGATGCAGGCTCCGGCCACCACCCTCACCTCGATCGCCACCGCCATGTTCGACGTCCGGGACCAGGACGCCGCCCTCGCCTTCTACACCGACGTGCTCGGGTTCGAGGTGCGTGGCGACCAGCGCTTCGGCGAGCACGGCGAGCACCGCTGGCTCGAGGTCGCGCCTGCCGGGTC
The DNA here is from genome assembly GCF_054050955.1 of Modestobacter sp. SYSU DS0290. Lineage (NCBI taxonomy): Bacteria > Bacillati > Actinomycetota > Actinomycetes > Geodermatophilales > Geodermatophilaceae > Modestobacter > Modestobacter sp. SYSU DS0290. The sequence goes on along the minus strand of NZ_JBJHAI010000023.1, from coordinate 47,616 downwards.
CACGGCCCGGCTGGCCCTCAACCCGCCGATGGACGGCACGCCCGGCCGCGGGGTGATCGGCGTGGAGTCGACCGACGTGCTGGCCGAGCACGCCCGGCTGGCGGCCCGGGGCGACCTGGACGTCGGCCCGGCGCCGGTCCGGCTGCCCGGCGCTCCCCTGCTGTTCCCCGTGCACGACCCGGACGGCAACACCGTGTGGATCGTCGAGGCGGAGCAGGCCGGCTGACCGGCGCCCCCGGTCAGCCGGTCCTGTCGGAGCCCCGCGGCAGGGTCCGGGACGTTCCGACGCCGATGCACGAGAAGGGGACGACGATGACCGCCCGACCTCAGGGCGACCGCCCGGCGGAGCTGCACCTCGTCCCCGCCACCGCCGACCGGTTCGACGACGTCACCACGCTCCTCGGGCCGCGCCGTCCCGAGTCGCCGGCCTGCTGGTGCCTCGCCTACTGGACGCCGTCGGCGGAGAACACCGCGCTCACCGGCGCGGACCGCCCGGCCCGGCTGCGCGAGCTGTGCGAGGGCCCGGTGCCCGCCGGTCTGCTGGCCCACCGGGACGGGGAGCCGGTCGGCTGGTGCGCCGTGGGGCCGCGGGCGCAGATGGGCCGCTTGGCGCGGTCCCGGACGATCCCGCGCGTCGACGAGCTGCCGGTGTGGAGCGTCGTCTGCTTCGTGGTCGCACCGGCACACCGGCGCAGCGGGGTCGCCCGGGCGCTGCTCGCCGGCGCCGTCGACCACGCCGCGGCACACGGCGCGCCGGCGCTGGAGGGGTACCCGGTCGACCCGGCCGGCGGGAGGGTCAGCGGCTCCCTGGCCTACGTCGGCACCACCTCGATGTTCGAGGCGGCCGGCTTCACCCGGACGACGGCGACCGCCGCGCGCAGCGCCGGGCTGACCCGCTGGCTGATGCGCCGGGAGCTGCGCGGTCAGCCGATGGGGTCGGAGTCGCCGTAGGGCCGCAGCCGCAGCTGACGGGCGGTGCCCTCGGGCGTGGTGGCGCGCAGGGTGTCCAGGTCGTCGGCGCCCGCTCGGAGGAACCGGCCCGACCACTGGTCCAGCTCGCCGGCGGCGAGCGCCACGGCCAGCGCCACGACGTCCTCGGGCCGGGTCCACTCGGTGCGCCCGGCGTGCATCGGCATCGCCCGGGTCATCTCGGTGTCGATCACCCCGGGCGCCAGGTCGAAGGCCCGTACCCCGTACGCGGCACCGGCCAGGTCGATGCCCTCGGTGATCCGCATCTGCGCGGTCTTGCCGGCCGAGTAGGCGCTGTAGACGTCGCTCCCCCGGGTGCCCAGCCCGCTGGCCAGCCCGATCACCCGACCGCCGCCGGCGGCGATCATCCCGGGGAGGACTGCCCGGGAGAGCAGGAACGGCCCGCGCACCTGGCTCTCCACCACCGACCACCACTGGTCGGGGTCGGCCTCCCAGAGGGACACCTCTGCGGCATCGATCAGGCCGGCGTTGTTGACCAGCAGGGTCACCGGCCCGAGCTCCGCGGTCACCCGGGCGACCGCGGCCTCCACCGCCGCCCGGTCGGTGACGTCGGCCGGCACGGCGAGCGTGCGGGCGCCGGTGGCCGCGGCCACCTCGTCCATCGCCGTCCGCAGCCGGTCGGCCGAGCGGGCCAGCCCGGCGACCGCCGCGCCGCGGGCGGCCAGCCCCTGCGCCAGGTGCCGGCCGATGCCGGCCGACGCCCCGGTGACCAGCGCGACCGTGCCGGACAACTCTGTTCTCCGGTTGGCACCGGCCCCGTCCAGGGGCCCGCCCTGAACTCGCGAAGGGTGGGGAGGACGGGGTCCTTCATCAGCCACGGAGCACCGCCCCGACCGACTCGCCGGCCAGCGCCACGGCCCGGTCGAAGGCCGCCTTGGCCTCCTCGCCGGTCAGCGTGCGGTCGGGTGCCCGGAACGTGAACGCGTAGGCCAGCGAGCGGTGCCCCTCGGGCACCTGCGAGCCGGCGTAGACGTCGAAGAGCCGCAGCTCCTCCAGCAGCTCCCCGGCGCCCTCGGCCAGCGCCCGGCGGACGGCGGCCTCCGGCTGCTGCTCGGGCACCACCAGGGCGGCGTCCATGTGCACCGGCGGGAAGGTCGAGACGTGCGGCCCCACCGGCACCCCGGCGGCGGGGAGGGCGTCGACGTCCAGCTCCATCACCGACGTGCGCGCCGGCAGCTCCAGGGCGGCACACACCCGCGGGTGCAGCTCCCCGGCGTACCCGACGACCCGGCCGTCGACGACCAGCTCCGCGCAGCGGCCGGGGTGCCACGGCGCCCGCTCCCCCGCCCGCACGGTCAGCTCCACGCCGGCGGCGTCGGCGACGGTGCGGGCGGCCTGCACCGCGTCGGCCCACTCGGCCGCACGGCCCGGGCCCCACCAGCCGCGCGGCTCGCGCTGCCCGGTCAGCGCCACCCCGACGTGCCAGGGCTGCACCGGCACCGCGCCGAGCAGGGCAGCCAGCGTCGCGTCGTCCGGGCGGGCATCGACGCCGGGCACCGGAGCCGAGCCGGTCAGCCCGCCCGGGAACACCGCGCCGTGCTCGAAGACCGACAGGTCGCGCTGGCCCCGGGCGATGTTGCGGGCCAGGGTGGCCAGCAGGCCCGGCAGCAGCGTGGTCCGCAGCGCGGGCGCCTCCTCCGACAGCGGGTTGCGCAGCGTGATCAGCGTCCGCCGCTCGTCGTCGTCCGGCAGGCCGAGCGCGTCGAGCTGGGCGGTGCCCACGAACGGGTAGGACGGCGCCTCCACGTAGCCGGCGTCGGCCAGCGCCCGGCCGATGCTGCGCCGGCGGCGCTGCCCCTCGGTCAGGCCACGCCCGGGCGGGGCGGTGGGCAGCACGGAGGGGATCTCGTCGAAGCCGACGGCGCGGACGACCTCCTCGACCAGGTCGGCCGGGTCGGTGAGGTCGGCGCGCCAGGACGGCGGGGTCACCTGCAGCTGCCCGCCGTCACCCTCGACCGTCGCGCCGATGGCCTGGAGCACCTCGACGACCTGCGACGGCGGGTACGCCACACCGGCGATCCGGCCCGGCAGGCCGGCGTCCAGGGCGATCACCGGACGCGGCGCCCGGGCGTCCAGGTCGACCGGCGCGCCGACGACGGCGGCGCCGCCGTGCTGGGCCAGCAGCCCGGCGGCGCGGGCCAGCGCGACCACGGTGACGTCGGGGTCGGTGCCCCGCTCGAAGCGCTTGGCCGCCTCGCTGGGCAGCTTGTGCCGGCGCACGCCGCGCCCGATGCCGGTGGGCTCCCAGTGCGCGGCCTCCAGCAGCACGGCGGTGGTCGCGTTCCCGATCTCGGTGAAGGCACCGCCCATCACGCCGGCCAGTCCGATCGGGCCGGACTCGTCGGCGATGAGCAGGTCGTCGTCGGTGAGGGCCCGGTCCACGCCGTCCAGCGTGGTGAGCCGCTCCCCCGCCCGCGCCCGGCGGACGGTGATCGGGCCGGTGACGGCGTCCCGGTCGAAGGCGTGCATCGGCTGGCCCAGCTCGAGCATCACGTAGTTGGTGACGTCGACGGCCAGCGAGATGCTGCGGATCCCGCACTGGGCCAGCCGTCGGCGCAGCGCCCAGGGGCTCGGCGCGGCCGGGTCCAGGCCCTCCATGGCGACCATCGAGAACCGGTCGCAGCGGCCGGCGTCGGCGACGGTGACCTGCCAGGCCGGGGCACCGGACCAGGCCGGCGGGGTCAGCGCAGCCGGGTCGCGCCAGTCGACGCCGAGGGCGGCGGCCAGGTCGCGGGCGATGCCGCGCAGGCTCATCGCGTAGCCGCGGTCGGGGGTGACCTCCAGGTCGAAGACGACGTCGTCCAGCCCCAGCACGCCGTGGGCCGGGGTGCCCGGCTCGAAGCCGCCCTGCCCGAGCACCAGGATGCCGGCGTGGTCCTCGCCGATGCCGAGCTCGCGGACCGAGCAGATCATCCCGTCGGAGACGTGGTCGTAGGTCTTCCGGGCGGCGATGGCGAAGTCGCCGGGCAGCACCGCACCGGGCAGCGCCGCCACGACCAGGTCGCCGACGGCGAAGTTCCGGGCGCCGCAGACGATGCCCCGGGGTGCCTCCTCACCGACGTCGACCTGGCAGTACCGGATCGGCTTCTTGAACCCGGTGAGCTCCTCGATCTCCAGCACCCGGCCGACGACGAGCGGCCCGGTGGTGACCGGGGGACGGAGGACGTCCTCGACCTCGAAGCCGAGCCGGACGAAGGCCTCGTCCAGCTCCTCCACCGTCGTCCCGGCGGGGATGTCGACGTGCTCGGTCAGCCAGCTGACGGGGACCTTCATGCCTGCACTCCGAACGCGCTCGTGAACCGGACGTCGCCCTCGACGATGTCGTGCATGTCGCCGACGCCGGAGCGGAACTGCAGGGCCCGCTCGATGCCCATGCCGAAGGCGAACCCGGTGTACTCCTCGGGGTCGATGCCGCAGGCGCGCAGCACCCGCGGGTTCACCATCCCGCAGCCTCCCCACTCGACCCACCGCGGGCCGTCGCGGTGCTCGGGGAACCACACGTCGAACTCCGCCGAGGGCTCGGTGAACGGGAAGAAGTGCGGCCGCCAGCGGGTCTGCGCGTCGGGGCCGAACAGCACCCGGGCCAGGTGGTCCAGCGTGCCGCGCAGGTGCGCCATGGTCAGCCCGCGGTCGACGGCCAGGCCCTCGACCTGGTGGAACACCGGGGTGTGCGTCGCGTCCAGCTCGTCGGTGCGGTAGACCCGACCGGGGGCGACGACGTAGATCGGCGGCGTGCGCTCCAGCATGGTGCGGGCCTGCACCGGGCTGGTGTGGGTGCGCAGCACCAGGCCGGAGTCCTCGGGTGCGACGAAGAAGGTGTCGGCCAGCGACCGGGCCGGGTGGTCCGGGCCGGTGTTGAGCGCGTCGAAGTTCAGCCACTCCGCCTCGAGCTCGGGGCCCTCGGCGACCTCGTAGCCCATGCCGACGAACACGTCGGCGATCCGCTCGGTCAGCGTGGTCAGCGGGTGCCGGGCACCCCGGGGGGTGCGGTCCCAGGGCAGGGTGACGTCGACCCGCTCCTCGGCGAGCACCCGCTCGTCGCGCTCGGCCTCCAGCACGGCCAGCCGGGCGGCGTAGGCGTCCGCGACCGCGACCCGGGCGGCGTTCACCCGCTTGCCGGCATCGGCCCGGGCTGCCGGGGGCAGCGCACCGAGCTCCCGGCGGGCCAGCAGCACCGGTGCGCGGTCACCCAGGTGGGCCGGCCGGACGGCGGCCAGCGCCGCCAGGTCACCGGCCCCGGCGAACGCCTCGGCAGCCGCCTGCACGGCGGCGTCGAGGGCCTCCGCGCTCAGCGCGGCGACCTGCTTGGGGTCGTAGGGGTCGTTGGCGCCAGACACGGGACGCCATTCTGCCTGGCTGGTCCCGACACGCGCCGCCGGGTTTGCCGACGGGCCCGCCGGGTGAAGTGACTGCCGGCTGCGGACGCGCCCCGGGCCGGTCAGGTCGCGGGGGCCGTACGGCCCCGGACAGCCCACCCGACCCTGGAGCCCAGGAGCCCTCGTGTCGCAGGCCCGATCGTCTTCCCGCCCACCGGTCCCGATGCTGGCCGCGGCCGCGGTGACCCTGCCCGGCGCCGTGCTGGGGGCGCTCAGTTACCTGGGCACCACCCCCGGGTTCCCGCCCTACGTGCTGGCCGTCCTCTTCGGGACGGCGATCATCGGCGCGGCGTTCCTGCTGTCCTGGGCGGCCGAGGCGATCCAGGTCGACGTCAGCGCCGGCCTGGCGCTCGCCGTCCTGGCGCTCGTCGCCGTGCTGCCCGAGTACGCGGTGGACTTCGTGTTCACCTTCGAGGCCGGGCAGGTCTACGCCGCCGAGGGCCAGTGCGTGCCGGCCGGCGGTGGCGACGGCAGCAACCCGTGCTCGCTGGCCCTGGCCAACATGACCGGCGCCAACCGGGTGCTGGTCGGCATCGGCTGGCCGTTGCTGGTGCTGGTGGCAGCGTGGTCGGCGCGGCGGCACCGGCAGGCGGCCCAGCACACCGCGAGCGTGCCCGCACCGGGCCGGGTGGACCTGAAGCCGACCATGTCCACCGAGGTGGTCTTCCTCGGCTTCGCCACGCTGTACTCCCTCACGCTCCCGCTGCGGTCCTCGCTGACCCTGGTCGACGCGGGGGTGCTGGTCGCGGTCTTCGCCGTCTACGCCTGGCGGCTGGCCCAGGCCCCGGCCGAGGACCCGGACCTGATCGGCACCTCGGCGTGGATCGCCGGGCACGAGCGCCGCCCCCGCCGGGTGTGGGTCGAGGCCGTGTTCGCCGTCGCCGGCGTGGTGATCCTGCTGTGCGCCGAGCACTTCGCCGATGCGCTCGTGGAGACGGGGTCGGCGCTGGGGGTCGACGAGTTCGTGCTGGTGCAGTGGCTGGCGCCGCTGGCCAGCGAGTCCCCCGAGCTGATCGTCGCCTGCCTGTACGCCTGGCGGCTCAAGGCCTCGGACTCCCTGGGGACGCTGCTGTCGAGCAAGGTCAACCAGTGGACGCTGCTGGTGGGCACCATCCCGATCGTCTTCGCGATCTCCTCGACGAGCCTGCACGGACTGCCCCTGAACACCCAGCAGCGACTGGAGCTGCTGCTCACCGCGGCCCAGTCGCTGTTCGCGGTGAGCCTGCTGGTGACGTTGCGGTTGACCTGGCGGGGGGCCACCGCGCTGCTCACGCTGTTCGTCGTCCAGTTCGTCGCCAGCGTGGCGCTGTCCACGGAGGTCGACCGGCTGGTGATCCAGGTGCTCTCGGCTCTGTACGGGCTGCTCGCGCTCGGGCTCTTCGTCCGGCACGGCCGCCGCACGGGTCAGCTGGTCAAGGACGGCACCGTGACCCCGTTCCACCAGCTCGAGGACGAGGACGAGGAGCAGGAGGCCGCGGCCCGCTGACCCCGGGTTCCCCGATCAGCCGGTGACGGCCGCGTCGGGGAGGACCAGCGGTGCCCACTGCCGGTGCGCGCGCGAACCGAAGCCGGGGTCGACGCCGATCAGCAGCCCACCCGCCGCGCTCACCGCGACGTGCCGGTCGGCCCGCTGCAGCTGGATCCGGTCGCGCAGCTCGGGCGCGCGCAGCAGCGGCTCCCCGCGGTCGAAGACGACGACGCTGGAGTGCCCGTGCACCTGGCTGAACGGCATCCGCACGCCGAGCGGCTCGTCCGCGACCCAGGACGCCGCCAGCTCGGCCCCCGCCTCGGCCCACACCGGGCCCGCCGAGTGGTCCGGCTCCCCGCCGCCGAGCATCGTCCCCGCGCGCCAGAGCGTCTCCGGGTCCTGCTCCCGCAGGGCGTTGAGCGCCGCGGCGGCGCCGTCCGCGGTTGCCGGGCGGCCCAGCCGGCGGTGCAGGCCCGCCGTCAGGCCGGCGTGCGTCACCAGCAGCTGTGCACCGTCGGCACCGGTCACCGCGGCGGCGACGCGCATCCGGCCGGTGCGCCACCAGCGCCGCAGCGTGGCCTGGACCTCGTCGGGCAGCACCTCCGGCCAGTCGAACGCCGGGGTGTCGACGTACTGGCCCTCGTGGTTGCCGACCAGCTGGTGCCACTGGTCCGGCTGCTCGGCGAGCACCCGGTCGACCAGCGCGACCACCCCGGCCGAGTCCGGCCCGCGGTGGACGAGGTCGCCGACCTGCACCACCTGCAGGTCCGCCGGCAGCCGGCCGCTACCGGGATCGGCGCCGAGCGCGACCAGGGCCGCGGTCAGCTGTGCCGAGTGCCCGCCGACGTCCCCGATGACCGCGACCCGTCCCACCGGGCCATCGTGCCCGCCCGGTGGGCGCCCGCCGCCACCGGGCGGCGGCTCAGCCCTGGGCGAGCTGGGTGACGTAGAGGCAGATCGAGGCGGCCACCGAGAGGTTGAGGCTCTCCGCCCGCCCGCGCATGGGCACCCGCACCCGGGCGTCGGCGAGCGCCGCCAGCGCCGGGTCGAGTCCGCGGGCCTCGTTGCCGAACAGCCACAGCACCGGCGCGGCGAGCAGCCCCTCACCGTCGGCGGCGTCCAGCGGCACCTCTCCCCCGCCGTCGGCGGCCAGCACGGTCACCCCGGCGGCCTGCGCCTCGGGGACGAGCCGGTCCAGCGGGGCGCTGCGCACGACGTCGACGTGGAAGAGGCTGCCGGCGCTGCTGCGTACGACCTTGCCGTGGTAGGGGTCGGTGGACCCGGCGCCGAAGACGACGGTGCCGGCGCCGCAGGCGTCGGCGGTCCGCAGCACGGTGCCGGCGTTGCCCGGGTCGTTCAGCTCGGCCAGCGCCACGGACAGCCGCGGTGGGGAGGTCACCAGCGTCTCGGCGGGGACGTCGCGGAGCCGGCAGACGGCGACCAGCCCCTGCGGCGTGACCGTCTCCGACAGCGACGCCGCGGCCTTGTCGGTGACCAGCCGGACCGGGACCCGGGTGGCGGCGAGCAGCTCCCGGTGCGCGGCCGCGGCGGCCTCGGTGGCGAACACCTCACGGACGGCGTCCGGGTCCGCCACGGCTTCGGCCAGCGCCTCGCTGACCGCCTGCCGCCCCTCGGCCAGGAAGGCCCCGGCGTCGTCCCGGCCGCTGCGGCGGGTGAGCTTGCGGGCAGCCACGACCCGCGCCGAGCGCTCGGTCAGGACGTCGGGCACGAGGGTCCTCTCGGGGATGGGCGGACAGACGACGACGCCGTCGTGCGGTGCAGTGCTGCGGCTCAGGCGGCTGCGGCGGCGCCGGTCGCCTCGGGGTTCGCGGCGAGCGCGGCCCGGGCGGACTCCACCAGTGCCGTGAAGGCAGCCGGCTCGGAGACGGCGAGCTCGGCCAGCACGCGACGGTCCAGCTCGATGCCGGCGAGCTTCAGGCCCTGCATGAACCGGTTGTAGGTCATGTCGTTCTGCCGGGCCGCGGCGTTGATCCGGGTGATCCACAGCTTGCGGAAGTCACCCTTGCGGACCTTGCGGTCGCGGTAGTTGTAGGTGGCCGAGTGGAGGATCTGCTCCTTGGCCTTGCGGTACAGCCGCGAGCGCTGGCCGCGGTAACCGCTGGCCGCCTCGAGGGTCGTACGACGCTTCTTCTGGGCGTTGACCGCCCGCTTCACGCGTGCCACGTGAGAGCTCCTGTCTTCTGGTTACGGAGAGGGGACGGTCAGCGACCGAGCAGCTTCTTCATCCGGCTGGTGTCGGCCGGGGACAGCACACCGGTGCCGCTGATGCGGCGCTTCCGGGAGCCCGACTTGTGCTCGAACTTGTGCTGGTTGTTCTGGTGCTCGGCGACCAGCTTCCCGCTGCCCGTGACGCGGATCCGCTTCGCGGCGCCCTTGTGGGTCTTGTTCTTCGGCATCTGTAGACGTCCTGTTCGTGTCTGCCCGGCGCCGGGCAGCAACTGCTGCCCGGCGCGGGTGCGTCGGTGTGGTGCTCCGCCGGGTCAGGCGGGGGGCGCCTGCTCCGCGGTCGCGTCGTTGGCCGCCTGCTTCTCCGCCTTCGCGGTGCGCCGCGCCGAGTCCGTCGCCGCCTGGTTCCGGTGCGGTGCGATCACCATGACCATGTTCCGGCCGTCCTGCTTGGGGTTGGACTCCACCACCCCGAGGTCGGCGACGTCGCCGGCCAGCCGCTGCAGCAGCTTGTAGCCCATCTCCGGGCGGGACTGCTCGCGACCGCGGAACATCACGGTGATCTTGACCTTGTCGCCGCCCTTGAGGAAGCGCTCGACGTGGCCCTTCTTGGTCTCGTAGTCGTGCGGATCGATCTTCAGGCGCAGGCGCATCTCCTTGATGACGGTGAGCGCCTGGTTGCGCCGGGCCTCGCGGGCCTTCTGCGCCGTCTCGTACTTGAACTTGCCGTAGTCCATGAGCTTGACGACGGGCGGCCGGGCCATGGGGGCGACCTCGACCAGGTCGAGCTCGCTGTCCTGCGCCAGGCGCAGCGCTTCGCCGATCGGCACGATGCCGACCTGCTCGCCCTCGGGCCCGACCAGGCGGACCTCGGGGACGCGGATACGGTCGTTGATGCGGGGCTCGGTGATGGCCTCTCCTCTGCTGCTGCGGTGAGGAGTTCGCTGGCCCACCCGGGCGCCGGACGACAAAGGCCCCGCGAGCTGCTGCTCACGGGGCCCACTCGCCGGTCGCCACACGGAGCACCCCGGGGCGGGGATGCTCGTGCGGTTCACGCGGGACGGCACGGGGCCGACCTGCGTGATCCGGGGACCTGGGTGCCTGTGACGGCGCCAGGTGGGAGCGGGCTCCTCTTTGGTCAGTGCCCGGGATGCTGGATCCCGGTCACCGTGGTTCACGCGCCTCGATGTAGCGGGGGGAGGCGCGCTCACTCTACAGCGTCCCGGGGGGCGACGTCATTCCCAGGGGTAGAGCAGGTCCGGAGCCGGTGTGGCGGTGCGCTCCTGGTGGTCGGCGAGCAGCGCCCGCAGCCCCCGGACGGCCGCGACCGCCCGCACCCCGTCGGTGGCCTGGACCGCGGTCACCGCGAGCTCGTCGCCGTTGGTGAGCAGCAGGCTCGCCCAGGGCGAGTGCTCGTCGAACCGGACCGCACGCACCGCCGCCCACGGCAGCTGGTGCTCGATGAGCATGTTGCGCACCCGGATGCCCTCGGCGTCGGCCTGCACGCGGGATCGGCCCAGCACCAGCACGCCGGCACCGAGCGCCAGCCCCAGGCCCACCATCGCCATCTGGTCGGCGGTCTGGAAGGCGACCACACCGGTGGAGGACTCCTTCAGCAGGACGGCCACCACGACCATCACCCCGACCAGCCCGGCCGCGGCCAGTGCGGTGACCAGGCGCAGCCGGCGCGGGACGGCGGTGACCGGGGCGGACGCGGCGACCCCGGGCTCAGAGGTCTCGGGCTCAGAGGTCTCGGGCACGGCTCCATCCTGCACCGCCGGGCAGGCACCGCGCCGCTCCCGTTTGGTGTCGGTGGGGTTCCGTGTCACACGGATGGAACACCGAACGCGCACCATGGGGGTGTGACCGAGAGCCCGCTCGACCACCCCCCGCAGGACGACGCCGTGGTCGAGGAGCTGCTGCCGCTGGCCGGGTACACGGTGGCGGTGACCGCCGCGCGCCGCAGCGAGGAGCTCGGCGCGCTGCTCGACCGCCGGGGTGCCCGGGTCCTCTACGCCCCGGCGATCCGGATCGTCCCGCTCTCCGACGACGCCGACCTGGTCACCGCCACCCGCGAGGTGCTCGCCGCCCCGGTCGACCTGGTGGTGGCGACCACCGGCGTCGGCTTCCGCGGCTGGCTGGAGGCGGCCGAGGCCTGGGACCTGCCCCTGCGGGAGCACCTGCAGGGCGCCCGGGTGCTCGCCCGCGGCCCCAAGGCCCGGGGGGCCATCCGCGGCGCCGGGCTGGTCGACGCCTGGTCACCGGAGTCGGAGAGCTCCGCCGAGGTGCTCTCCCACCTGCTGTCCGGCGCCGAGGGCCCGCTGCCGGGCCGCCGGATCGCCGTCCAGCTGCACGGGGACCCGCTGCCGGAGCTGGTGGCCGGCCTGGAGCGGGCCGGTGCCGAGGTGGTGCGCGTGCCGGTCTACCGGTGGGTGCTGCCGGAGGACACCGCCCCGCTGCGCCGGCTCGTCACCGTGATCGCCGCCCGCGGCGTCGACGCCGTCACCTTCACCAGCGCACCGGCCGCGGCGAGCCTGCTGCAGGTGGCCGCGGACGAGGGCGTGCGGGCCGGCGTGCTCGCCGCCTTCGCCGACGCCGTCCTGGCCGTCGCGGTCGGGCCGGTCACCGCCGCCCCCCTGGCGGCCGCCGGGATCCACTCGGTGCAGCCCACCCGCGCCCGCCTCGGCGCGCTGGCCCGCGAGGTGGTCGCCCAGCTGCCGGCCCGGCACCCGGTGCTGTCCTCCGGCGCGCACACCCTCCAGGTGCGGGGGCACGCCGCGGTGCTCGACGGCCGGCTGGTCGAGCTGCCTCCGGGGCCGATGGCGGTGCTGCGGGCGCTGGCCCGGCGACCCGGGGTCGTCGTCTCCCGCCCCGACCTGCTGGCCGAGCTCTCCGGCGGGGGCGACGCGCACGCGGTCGAGATGGCGGTGACCCGGCTGCGCGCGGCGCTCGGGGCGCCGGTGGTGGAGACCGTGGTCAAGCGCGGCTACCGCCTCGCGGTCTGACGAAGGACCCTCCTGCCCCCCGACGCTCGCGAGCTCGCATCGGGACCCTGCAGGAGGGCCGCACGGCACCTCACAGCAGGCATCCAGCCGGTGTGCGGTGACTGTTCCGCAGCGGTCATCGCCGCGCGCCGGGGCCGAAACGCCCCGTTCCTAGCGTTCTCGCATCCCGTCCGCGGTGGCCACCGCCACCGGTTCCACGAGGAGCGCGATGACCCCGATCCTGTCCAAGTCCGACGCCGCCGACCTGGTGGTGGCCGCCCGGATCCGCCGCGGCCTGACCTGGGCCCAGCTCGCCGAGGAGATCGGCGCCCCGGTGGTGTGGACCACCGCGGCGCTGCTCGGCCAGCACCCGATGAACCAGCACCAGGCCGAGGTGGCCACCAAGCTGCTCGGGCTCGACGAGGCGGTGGCCGAGAGCCTGCAGCTGCAGCCGTCGCGCGGCACCGACCCGGCGCGGATGGCCGACCCCACGATCTACCGGTTCACCGAGGCGCTGTCGGTCTACGGCCCGGCCCTGAAGGAGCTCATCCACGAGGAGTTCGGCGACGGGATCATGAGCGCGATCAACTTCCGCGTCGACATCGCCCGCCGACCCGACCCCGACGGCGACCGGGTGGTCATCACCCTCGACGGCAAGTTCCTGGACTACCGCTGGTGACCCCGGCGCACTGAGCGCCCCCTCTTCCCCACCCCTGCTCAGCCGAGGAGCACCCGCATGTCCTACGTGGCACCCAAGGACTTCGTCACCAAGATGATCGACGCCGGCGAGGCGAAGGTCTTCATGTCCACCCGCGACACCCTGATCCGCGCGTTCATGGCCGGTGCGATCCTCGCCCTGGCCGCCGCGTTCGCCGTCACCGTCACCGTGCAGACCGGCCAGCCGATCCTCGGCGCGCTGCTGTTCCCCGTCGGGTTCTGCCTGCTCTACCTGCTCGGCTTCGACCTGCTCACCGGCGTCTTCACGCTGGTGCCGCTCGCGCTGTTCGACAAGCGGCCCGGGGTGACCGTGCGCGGCATGCTGCGCAACTGGGGCCTGGTGTTCACCGGCAACTTCGCCGGCGCCTTCACCGTCGCGGTGATGATGGCGGTGATCTTCACCTACGGCTTCTCGATCCCGCCGAACGAGGTGGGCCAGGCGATCGGCACGATCGGCGAGGGCCGCACGGTCGGCTACGCCGAGTACGGCGCGGCCGGGATGCTGACGCTGTTCCTGCGCGGCGTGCTGTGCAACTGGATGGTCTCCACCGGCGTGGTCGCGGCGATGATGTCGACCTCGGTCTCCGGCAAGGTCATCGGGATGTGGATGCCGGTCATGCTCTTCTTCTACATGGGGTTCGAGCACTCGATCGTGAACATGTTCCTGTTCCCCTCCGGTCTCCTGCTGGGCGGGGACTTCTCGGTCGGTGACTACCTGGTCTGGAACGAGATCCCGACCGTCATCGGCAACCTGGTCGGCGGGCTCGCCTTCGTCGGGCTCACGCTCTACGCCACGCACGCGCGGACCGGTGCCAGCCGCAAGCCGCTGCTGAGCAGCGACCTCCCCCCGGAGGTGGCAGTGCCGGCCGACACGACCCCCGCCGGCATGCGCTGACCTCTGCTCCGTCCCCCGAGGGCGGTCCACCCGACCGGGGTGGGCCGCCCTCAGCCGTCTCCCCCGGACCGGTCTCACGGCCACCGGGCGGGCGGCGTGCGGCACATGTTCCGCCCCGGTCACGTGGCCGCGCCCGGACGGAAACGGCCGGTTCCTAGCGTCGTCCCAGGCCCGGCGGACCCGCCGCCGATCGGCTCTGCACCCACCGGCTCTGCACCCAGGGGATGACGCCATGACCGACACCCAGCTCGACCGCGCCGGCGTCGCCGTCGCACCCGCTCCCACGCCGCCGGCCGGCAGCGGCCCGGTGGCCCGGGTCGGCGGCCGCTGGATCGACCACTACGACCCCGAGGACCCGGCGTTCTGGGCCTCCGCACAGGGCAAGCCGGTCGCCCGCCGGAACCTCGTCTGGTCGGTGTTCGCGGAGAACATCGGCTTCAGCGTGTGGCAGTTGTTCAGCGTCTCGACCGCGGTGCTCGCCTCGATCGGCTACGGCTTCACCAGCAACCAGCTGTTCTGGCTGGTCGCCACCGCCGGCCTGGTCGGAGCGATCATGCGGGTGCCCTACACGTTCATGCCGGCGCTGTTCGGCGGGCGCAACTGGACCGTGGTCAGCGCCGCGTTGCTGTTGGTCCCGATCACCCTGCTGGTGATCGCCGCGACCACCGGCCAGCCCTACTGGTTCTGGGTGCTCACCGCCATCACCTGCGGGTTCGGCGGCGGCAACTTCGCCTCGTCGATGGCCAACATCTCCTTCTTCTACCCGGACAAGGAGAAGGGGTTCGCCCTCGGGCTCAACGCCGCCGGCGGCAACATCGGCGTGGCGATCATCCAGCTGATCGGGCCCCTGGCCGCCGGCGCGGGGGCGCTCGCCGTGGTCGGCGGGGCCACCGGCACCACCGAGGCCGGCGCGGAGCGGTACGTGCAGAACGTGGCGCTGATCTGGGTCCCGTTCGTCCTGCTGGCGATGGCGGGCGCCTGGTTCGGCATGCACAACCTCTCGGGTGCGAGGGCCAACATCGGGGCGCAGGCGGCGATCGCCCGCCGGAAGCAGACCTGGCTCATGTCCCTGCTCTACATCGGTGCCTTCGGCTCGTTCATCGGCTTCTCCGGCGCCTTCCCGCTGGTGCTGGCCAACGAGTTCGCGGCGAACACGTACCAGTACGCCTTCCTCGGTCCGCTGGTCGGCTCGCTCACCCGGCCGCTGGGCGGGCTGCTGGCCGACCGCGTGGGCGGGGCGCGGATCACCGTGGTGACCTTCGTCGGTCAGGCCCTGGCCATCGGCGTGGCCATCGCGTTCGTGCACGCCGGCAGCTTCACCGGGTTCCTGCTCAGCTTCCTGGTGCTGTTCGGCATCGTCGGCCTGACCAACGGCTCGACCTACCGGATGATCCCTATCATCTACCGGGCCGAGGCCGCCGCGAGCAGCACGGGTGAGACCGCGGCGCAGACGATGTACCGCGCCCGGCGGGACACCGCCGCCGCGGTGGGCATCATCTCCGCGGTCGGCGCGCTGGGGGCGGTCTTCATCCCGCGCATCATCTCCGAGTCCTACAGCGCGACCGGCGGCGTCGAGACCGCGTTGGGGGCCTTCTGCGCCTTCTACGTCGTCTGCGTCGCGGTGACCTGGTTCGTCTACCTGCGCCGCGGCACCCTGATGCAGCAGGCCGGGGTCTGAGCCATCGCGGGGCAGCGCGGTCCCCGGCTGCCCCGCGGTGGGGAGACGGCCGCCGCCGGCAGGTGCGCCGACGGCGGCCAGCGGCGATGATCACCGCGTGAGGGACTCCCTGGACGGCGAGACGCCGCCCGCCCGGTCGCTGGTGGAGACCGGCGAACTGGTGGCCGGGTCGATGAGCCACGCGGTCGCGGCGCTGCTGTTCGGCGACGGGCCCGGCGCCGTCCGCCTCGACGACCGGCTGGCCGCCTGCCTGCGGGACGCGGCCACCGGCGCGGCCGCCCTCCCGTTGCTGTGGGAGCGCGCCCGGGCCGGCGCCGCCCTGGCCTTCGCCGCCGAGCTCTCGGTGACCCGCGGTCAGCAGGGCCGGCACGTCCGCCGGGACGGCTTCTTCGCCGCCACCCTCGCCACCCGCTCGGCCGCCGAGCGGCTGGCGGAGTCGGTGGTGCAGGCTGCCTGCCGCACCCCGGAGGAGCGGCAGGTGCGGCACCTGGGCTACCTGCTGGCCGAGACCGCCGTCTCCCCCGACATCGACCCCGCGCTCGCCACCCGGGCGCTGCAGCTGGCCGAGTCGTGCAGCTGGCGGCAGCTGGTCTTCCTCGCCGCGGTCGGCCGCCGGGACCGCGCACCGCTGCCGATGGGGGCGCTGGAGGACGAGCCGCGCGCCTGGACGGCGTGGGGTGCCCGCGAGGACGTCGCCGACCTGCAGCGCGCCGATCTGCTCGACCCACCGCCGGTCGACGCCCGGCCGGGGGCCGTCCGCCCGCGGCTCCGGCCCGCCGATCTGCGGCTGACCCGCCGCGGCGTGCTGGTGCACCGGCTGCTCGCGCTGGACTTCGTCCGCGATGCCGACATCGCCGCCGCGGTCGGCGAGCTGGGCCTGCCCGCCACCTGACCTCACCTCCGCGCCGCTCCGGGAGTGATCAGGTCACCTGATCACCGCCTGTCCTCCCGCAGCGGCATCGGTGCGGGAGAACAGGCGTCGGTGAGGGGAACGGGCGCCGCCGGGGCCGAACCGTGACCGGTTCGTGACCACGGTTGTGGGTCCGCTGTGCCGCTCACCGCGTGTAGAGGGGTGAGCGACCGGCGGGAGGGGAACGGGTGGACGGGCTGAGCTTCGAGGGCTTCGTGTCCCGGGAGCAGGCTGGGCTGCTGCGGCTCGCCGTCCTGCTGGCCGGGGACCGAGGTCATGCGGAGGACCTGGTGCAGACGGCCCTGCTGAAGAGCTACCGACACTGGGGGCGGGTCACCCGCGCCGGCGACCCCACCGCCTACGTCCGGCGGGTCCTGGTGACCAGCCACACCAGCTGGCGACGGCGGCTGTCGACCACCGAGCAGGTCGTCGAGCAGCTGCCCGACCGGGCCGCCCCGGCGGCACCGGAGGACGACGAGGAGCTGCGGACCGCGCTGCGCGCCCTCCCCCTGCGCATGCGCACCGCCGTCGTCCTGCGCTACTACGCCGACCTCTCCGAGCAGCAGACCGCCGAGGCGATGGGCTGCTCGGCCAGCACCGTGAACACCCAGACCACGCGCGGCATCGCCCGGCTGCGTGAGCTGCTGACCCCACCCGCGTACGCGTTCGGGGAGGAGCGAGCCTGATGGAATCCACCGATCTGCACGACCGGCTGCACCGGCTGGCCGAGCGCACCGCGCCGCCCCCGCGCCACGACCTGGCCGAGGTCGTGGCGACCCGGCACCGGACCCAGCGGCGGCAGGCCCTGGCACTGACCGCGGTCGCCGCCGCCGTCGCCGCCGTGGTGGTGGCGGCGCCGACCCTGCTGACCGGCTCGCCTCCGACGGCGGTGTCGTCGGCGTCGCCCGCGATGCAGCGGTTCGGTGCGGACGTGCTCGCCGGACCGACCCGTGGCTCGCTGGCCGGCGACCGCGCCTTCGTCGAGGGAGTGCGCCAGCTCGCCTGGACGACCGGCGACGAGCCGGCGGCCGGGAACGGCTATCCCGGTGTGCCCGACCCTCCGGAGGAGACCCGGTGGGTCGTCTTCGCCGGGGACGTCGCCGGCGGCCGGTGGGCGCTGGTCGCCGGGGAGAACACCGCCCGCCCGCAACCGCCCTACGACGCACCGGAGCGGCAGACCGACCTGGGTGCGCTCGGTGACACGGCGATCGCCTGGTTCGTCGGCCCGCCCGGCGCGACCGTGGAGCAGATGGAACTGGTCGGCCCGCAGCCGGTCGACCCGAGCCAGCCGCAGGCGCTGGCCGACGGCGTCACCGGTGCGTTGGTGGTCATCACCGCACCGGGCGACGAGGTGGCGGTGTCCGCGCGCCCCGAGGTGGCTGCGGACGCCACCGTGAGCCGGACCTGGCAGCCGGTCGACGCCCCGGACGGAGTCGCGGTGGTCGAGCTCCCGCCCAACCCGACCCTCTCCGGCTACTCGCAGGCGCTGAGCTTCCGGGTGCAGCGCGACGGGCAGGAGGTGCTGACGTCGGGTCCGTGGAGCCGGTGGAACCCGGACGCCGTCGCGGCCGAGGTACCGGTGACCTGGCTCCGGGACCGACCCACCGCCTCGGAGGTCGACCGCGTGCTCGAGGGCCGGCCCCAGGAGCTGCTCGCCCGCACCGGCGCGTCCCCCGAGGAGGCGGAGGTCAGCGTCGTCTGGGCCGGGGACGTCCCGTCGCCCATGCCGGAGCCGGCGGGCGTTCACCTCGTCACGGCGACGCTGCCGTCCGGGGCCAGCTACACCGAGGCGCTGCTGCACCAGGCAATGGCCGACGGTTCCGTCGCCGGGACGATGTGCGGGACCGAACTCCGCCCCGCCGGTCCGCCGCTGCCCGAGCAGACCTTCGTGCTGCGCTGCGACGCGACCGACTTCAGCCTCGACCCCGAGGCGGTGAGCAGTCTGGTCGTCGTCGGGCCGGCGACGGCGGTGACGGCCCGGGCGCTGGACGCCGACGGTGCCGTGGTCGACGAGTTCCCGCTCACCGACGGGGTCGCCGTGGTCCCCGCTCCTGACCAGGTGGCGCGGGTGGAGACGGTCGATGCGACCGGCCGCACGGTGGCCCGCACGCCGGTGATGGGCCACGCGGACTGGGGCGACTGACGTGACCGCCGTGGAGCCCGCATCGGTCGTCGCCGCCCGCCAGCTGGCCGAGGAGGCGCGTTCCCGCGGGAACCTCCCCTCCCGCCGCCGCTCGGTCCGGCCACGCCCCACGCCCGCGCCGTTGCCGGCGGAGGGAGCACGGTGAGGGGCGCCGCCGGCGTCGCACTGCTCGCCGGGCTGCTGACCGCCTGCGACGGCGGCGTGCCGATGGCGTGCCCGGCGATCGGCTACGTACCGTCGGTCCGGGTCGAGCTGACCGGGGAGTGGACGACGGGCACCCCGGCGTCGGTCCGCGTGACCTGCCCGCTCCCGTGCGCGCTGGAGTTCCGGGAGGACCAGGAGCCCGTGGAAGGGCGGGAGCTCACCGCCGAGGTGTCCGGCAGCACGGCGTCCGTGGCCCTCCCCATGACCATCCCGGACTCCGTGACGGCCACGGTGCTGACCGCGGACGGCACGGTGCTGACCTCGCACGAGGCCGACCTGGACTGGGTCCGGGTGGGCGGCAGCCAGGAGTGCGGCGGCCCGATGCAGGCCACGGTCGAGGTGCCGGCTCCCTGAGCCTCAGGCGGAGCGGGCGTAGGCCGCCGGCGTCGTCCCGAGCGTCCGGCGGAAGTGCCGGTCCGCCCGGGGACGCCGGGTCGCCAGGCGCGCACCTCGTCCCCCACGCCAGCCGCCGCGCAGCCGGCCGGTCGCTGAGCGGGACGGCCTCAGACGGTGACCACTCAGACGGTGACGACGAGGGCGCCGTCCTGCTCCTGCACCGGGTAGACCCGCACCGGTGCGTTGCCGCCACTGGTCGGGGCGCCGTCGCTCCACCGGTAGGCGTACAGGTGCAGCGGGCAGACCAGCACCCGGGCGTCGGTCTGCCCGTCGGCCAGCGGTCCGCCGGCGTGCGGGCAGGCCGCCTGGGTGGCGTGCAGCGAACCGTCGCGCAGCCGGAACACCGCCACCTGGACGTCGCCGGCGACGAAGGCCCGACCCTCCCCCGGCGGCACGTCCTCCACCCGGCCGACGACGTGCGCCCGGCCCTGCTGCGCCGCCTCGGTGCCCGGCGCGGTCACCCCCGTGGCGGGCGTCCCGGTGCCGGTGCCCGGGGTGGTCGGCGCCTGGGGCGCATCGGAGTGGGTGACGCTCATCGGACCGGGACCTTCGGCAGCTCGACCAGCGGCAGCGACGGGCGGAACTGGCCGGGGGTGGCGGGTTCGGCGCGGTCCTGCGCCCACGGGTCGGTGTAGGCGTCGATCGAGCGCTGGATGCCCTCGTCGAGGTGGACCACGATCCCCTCGCTGTCCTCCAGCAGCACCTGCTTGATCGTCTCCAGCCCCATCCGGGGCACGAAGTCGTAGGTGCGCTCCAGCCAGTTGGCGTTCTCCCGGTAGTACTGCAGGAACCGCCCGGTCAGCTCCATCACCGCCTCCGGTGAGTCGACCGTGGCCAGCAGGTCGCCCTTGCGGACGCTGGCCCCCGCGGCGCCCCCGACGTACACCTCCCACTTGCCGTTGCCGACCGCCACGACGCCG
The DNA here is from genome assembly GCF_054050955.1 of Modestobacter sp. SYSU DS0290. Lineage (NCBI taxonomy): Bacteria > Bacillati > Actinomycetota > Actinomycetes > Geodermatophilales > Geodermatophilaceae > Modestobacter > Modestobacter sp. SYSU DS0290. The sequence goes on along the minus strand of NZ_JBJHAI010000023.1, from coordinate 27,748 downwards.
ACGTCCTTCACGTAGGCCTCGGCACAGTTCCGCGGGCAGCCGACCACGGCCATCTTGATCTTCGCCGGGCTCTCGATGCCCTGGAACCGGGTCTCCAGGTCGATGCCGAGCTGGGTGGAGTCGCCCAGGCCGAACCGACAGAAGTCCGACCCGACGCAGGTCTTCACCGTCCGCATGCTCTTGCCGTAGGCGTAGCCCGAGGGCATGCCGAGGTCGGCCCACATCGCGGGCAGGTCCTCCTTGCGGACGCCGAGGAGGTCGATCCGCTGGCCGCCGGTGACCTTGATCATCGGCACCTCGTACTTCTCCGCGACGTCGGCGATCTTCCGCAGCTGGGCCGCCGTCGTCACCCCGCCCTTCATCTGCGGGACGACGGAGAAGGTGCCGTCGCGCTGGATGTTGGCGTGCACCCGGTCGTTGATGAACTTGGCGTCGTTCTCCTGCTCGTAGTCGCTGCCCCAGATCATCCGCAGCAGCGAGGTCAGGCCCATCTTCGACTTGGCGTCCTCCGCGCCGCCGGGAGCGAGCGCGGCGAAGACCGCGGAGGCGCTGCGCAGCCCACGGGAGCGGATCTCGGCCATCAGCGCGGGCTTGGCCAGCGGGATGCCCGGCACGTACCAGCTCGCCGACGGGTCCTCGACGACGTCGCCGCCGGCGGCCCACTCGACGATCTGCTGCACCAGGCCCTTGCACGAGCCGCAGCCCTTGCCCGCGCGGGTGGCGTCCATGACCCCGCTGACGCTCGCGCACCCACCGGCGACCGTGTCGCAGATGGCCTGCTTGGTGACGCCGTTGCAGTTGCACACCTGCGACTCGCCGGGCAGCTCGGCGACGCCGACCTCGGCCGCGCCGTCGGAGAGGTCGACCAGCAGCCGGATCCGCTCCTCCGGCAGCGGGGTGCCGCGGTCGAAGGCCTGGGTGAGGAAGGCGACCTTGCGGGTGTCGCCGAGCAGCGTGGCGCCGATCAGCTTGTCGTCGCGGATGACCACCGACAGGTGCACCCCGCGGCGGGGCTCGGAGATGACCAGGAACTCGTCGGCGTCCCGCTCGGGCCGGTTCACGCCCATGGTGGCGACGTCGACCCCGGCGACCTTGAGCTTCGTCGCCGTCCGCGAGCCGTGGTACTCCGCGTCCGGGTCGGTGCCGGTGAGCACGTCGGCGAGCACCCGGGCCTGCTCCCACACCGGGGCGACCAGGCCGTAGAGCTCGCCGCGGTGCTGGGCGCACTCCCCCACCGCGTAGACGTCGGGGTCGTCGGTGCGCAGCTGGTCGTCGACGACGATGCCCCGCTCGACCTCGATGCCCGACATCAGGGCGACCTCGGTGACCGGGCGGATGCCGGCGGCGAGCACCAGCAGGTCGGCGTCGATCGCACGACCGTCGGCCAGCACCACGCCGCGCACCCGGTCGCGGCCGATCACCTCGGTGGTGCGGGTGGCCAGGTGGACGACGATGCCGAGGTCCTCCACCGACTGCTTGAGAATCGCGCCGCCGTCGGGATCGAGCTGCTGGTTCATGAGGTGGGTGCCGGCGTGCACCACCTCCACGGCCAGGCCGTGGCCCTGCAGCGCCCGGGCGGCCTCCAGCCCGAGCAGCCCGCCGCCGACGACGACCGCCTTCTCGTGCTCGGCCGCCGCGGCGAGCATCTGACGGGTGTCGTCGATGGTGCGGAAGCCCAGCACGCCGGGCAGCAGGGCGCCGTCGGTGGTGCGGATGCCGTCCATCGGCGGCACGAACGAGCGGCTGCCGGTGGCGATGACCAGCTGGTCGTAGGGCGTCGCCGTCCCGTCGGTGGCGTAGACGAGCTTGGCGTGGGTGTCGATCCGCTCGACCCGGACGCCGGCCCGCAGCGTGATGCCGTTGTCGGCGTACCAGTCGTGGCTGTTGAGGACGATGTCGTCCTCGTGCTCCTCGCCGGCCAGCACGTGCGACAGCATGATCCGGTTGTAGTTGCCGTGCGGCTCCTCGCCGAAGACGGTGATCGCGAACTGCTCGCCGCCGCCGCGCTCGAGCACCTCCTCGACCAGCCGTGCGCCGGCCATGCCGTTGCCCACGACGACCAGCCGCTGCCGGGCGTCGACGCCGTCGGCGTCGTCCAGCGCGATGTGCAGCGCGGTCATCCCCGCCGGGCGGCCGCCCAGGACCTTCTCCATCTCCCGACCCGACCCGCCCATCAGACCTCCACCAGCCCGAGGTCGACGACGACGTCGCCGGTGACGCCCTCCGGGGCGGCCACGTGCAGCTCCACCACCGTGCCGCCGTCGAGGTCCTCGACCACCCGCAGCGGGACGTGCACGTCGCCCTTGGCCCCGATGGGGAACCAGCGCATCGGCTGCCCGTCGCGGAGCAGCAGCAGGTAGATCAGCTCGGCGGTGGAGTTGCCGCCGCGGAAGTACAGCGCCTGAGCGGACTTGCCCTGCGGCACCTCGTAGCGGAGCGCGGGGTCCAGCGGGCCGGGCTTGGCCAACCCCTCGCCGGTGATCGGGTAGACGCCTTGCAGGAAGCGCGGGCTGCTCTTCACTCGGGTGGTCCTCCTCCGGGACGGGGCGTGCGGGGTGGGGGACGTCGGGCTCTGGTGGGCGCGTGGCTGCGGCTGGCCGGCCGGGTGGGGTGGGTCGATGAGCTCCTCGGGGCCGCCGACCCGGGAGACGGCGACCGCGCAGACCTTGAAGGCGGGCATCCGGCTGGTGGGGTCCAGCGCCGGGTCGGTGAGCGCGTTGGCCGAGGAGGCGCCACCCCAGTGGAACGGCGCGAAGACGACGTCGGGCCGGACGGCGTCGGTGACCGTGGCGTGGAACCGGGCCCGCCCGCGCCGGGTGGTCAGCTCCACGACGTCGTCGGCGGTGATGCCGAGCCGGCGGGCGAGGTCGGGGTGCAGCTCGGCCCGCGCGGTGGGGGCGACCAGCTGCAGGCTGCGCGACCGGCGGGTCTGGGTGCCCGACTGGTACTGGGCGAGCACCCGGCCGGTGGTGAGCACGTAGGGGTACTCGGCGTCGGGCTCCTCGTGCGCGGGCACGTGCTCGACCCGGGTGAACCGGGCCCGCCCGTCGGGGTGGGCGAAACGCTCGGTGAACAGCCGGGGGCTGCCCGGGTGGTCGGCAGCCGGGACGGGCCAGAACAGGCCCTGGTCGGCGTCGAGCCGGTCGTGGCTCAGGCCGGAGTAGTCGGCCACTCCCCCGGCGCTGGCCCGGCCCAGCTCGGCGAAGACCGTCCCGGCGTCGCCGCTGAAGCCGCCGACGCCCAGCCGGTCGGCGAGCTCGGCGAGCAGCTGCAGGTCGTCGCGCACCTCACCCGGCGGCGGCAGCGCCCGGCGGCGGCGGATCACCCGGCCCTCCAGGTTGGTCATCGTGCCGTCCTCCTCCGCCCACATGGCGCTGGGCAGGACGACGTCGGCGAGCTCGGCCGTCTCGGAGAGGAAGAAGTCGCTGACCGCGAGGAAGTCCAGGTCGCGCAGCCGGCTGATCACCCGGCGGGCGTCGGGCGCGGAGACGGCGACGTTGGAGGCCAGCACCAGCAGCGTGCGCACCCCGCCGTCGGTGCCCAGGGCGTCGAGCAGCTCGAAGGCGCTGCGCCCGGGGCCGGGGATGTCGTCGGGGTCGATGCCCCAGACGGCGGCGACGTGCGCGCGGGCGGCCGGGTCGGTGATCTTCCGGTAGCCGGGCAGCTGATCGGCCTTCTGCCCGTGCTCGCGGCCACCCTGCCCGTTGCCCTGCCCGGTCACGGTGCCCCAGCCGCTGCCCGGGCGGCCGGGCAGCCCGAGGGCGAGCGCGAGGTTGATCCAGGCGGTCGCGGTGTCGGTGCCGTGCCGGTGCTGCTCGGCGCCGCGCGCGGTGAGGATGATCGACCGCCGGCCGCGGGCCAGCGCGAAGACGATCCGCCGCTGCTGCTGGACCGGCACCCCGGTGAGCCGCTCGACCCGGTCCGGCCAGTACCCGGCGACGCCCGCCTTGACCTCGGCGAACCCGGTGGTGCGGGCGGCGACGTAGGCCTCGTCGACCAGCCCCTCGGCGACCGCGATGTGCAGCAGCCCGTTGGCCAGCGCGAGGTCGGTGCCCGGGAGCGGCTGGACGTGCAGGTCGGCGTTCTTCGCGGTGTTGGTGCGGCGCGGGTCGATGACGATGTGCTCGGCGCCGGCGGCACGCCCGGCGTCGAAGTACTGCATCGCCGGGGGCATGGTGTCGGCCGGGTTGCTGCCGACCAGCACGACCACGTCGGCCTCGGCCAGGTCGCTGATCGGGAAGGGCAGGCCGCGGTCCAGGCCGAAGGCCCGCATCGCCGCGCCGGCTGCGGAGGACATGCAGAACCGGCCGTTGTAGTCGATGGCGCTGGTGCGCAGCGCGACCCGGGCGAACTTGCCGAACTGGTAGGCCTGCTCGTTGGTCAGACCGCCGCCGCCGAAGCAGCCGACGGCGTCGCGGCCGTGCGCGGCCTGGGTGCGGCGGATCGCGGCGACCACCCGGTCCAGCGCCTCGTCCCAGCTCGTCTCGACCAGGGGGCTGGTGCGGTCGGCGGGGTCGGCGCGGACCAGCGGGCGGGTGAGCCGTTCGGGGTGGTCGAGCAGCTCGGCGGCCGACCAGCCCTTGGAGCACAGGCCGCCGCGGTTGACCGGGAAGTCCGCCGGCACGACCGTCGCGGGCCGGTCGCCGGCGGTCATGGTGATGCCGCACTGCAGGGAGCAGTAGGGGCAGTGGGTCTCGGTGGTGCGCGTGCCGACCCCGGGGGTGGGCAACGAGACGGCGGCGGACACATCCCGAGCCTGCGGGGACGCCGTTTCCCGGTGGCTGCGGTCAGGTCAAGGTCGCGTTCCGTCGACCGCACACCCGTTCGGAGCGGTCCGTGCGGCGGGTCGGCGGAGGTGGCGCCGAAGCTCGTGCTCTGCCCACCGGTGGTGGGCAGAGCACGAGCTTCCGGGGGTGACGTCGCGCCTGTCATCGGCCAGGCTGCATCCATGGAACCGAGCGTGCAGGAGCGGCTGGTGGCGGCGGCGACCGACGAGATGCGGGTGCCGTTCTGGGTGGTGCTGGCCGGGGTGGGCGTCGGCGCCTTCTGGTCGCTGATGGGCGTCCTCGTCGGCACCCGCGTCGCCCGCCGCCGCTGATGTGCGCGGTCGCGTGCCCGCTGCAGTCGCCGCCCTGCTCGCCGCCGGGTGCGGCTCCGGTGGGCCGACCCCGACCCCGGCAGCCGACTGCCTCCCGCCACCCCTGGGCATCGAGCCGGCCGCCGTGCGCGCGGGCGGCGACGTCACCCTGAGCAGCGGGCCCTCCACCTGTGGGGTCACCTACCCACGGGGTGCCACGTTCGACATCTCGCTGCTCGACCTGGATGCGGGGTCACCGTGGATCTCGGGTCGGTCCCCGTGGGGTCCGACGGCTCGCTCAGCGCACGGCTCGGCGTCCCCGCGGACGCCCCCACCGGGGCGGGCGGGCTGGCTGGCCGTCGAGGGCAGCCGCCTGCCGGCGTGCGGCGACGGCGGGGCGGGCTGCGGCGGCTACGGGGTGGACGTCGAGGTGCTGCCGGCCCCCTGACGCCCCGGACCGGCGCCCCGGGTCCAGCGCCACGCGGCGGGCGCCCAGACCAGCGCCGCGACCGCGAGCAGGGTGATCACCGCCTGGCCAACCCGGCCGGCCGTGACCCCGGCGGAGCTGTCGACGACGTGGTTGGCCCACCCGTTCGCCGCCGCGTCGGTCACCAGGACGACGACGGCGAGGACGACCCCGGCGCGCCGGGCCCGGGCCAGGAGCACCGCGGCCATGGGGTCGAGCGCCGTCAGGGAGACGAAGTACAGCCGCAGCCACCCGGGCTGCCCTGCGTACACCGCTGTCCCCGCGTCGAGCAGGTGGACGACGTGCACCACCGTGCCGAAGGCCAGCAGCACCACCCCGGTCAGCGCCCCGGCGCGCACCGCACGAGGCGCACCGGACCACGCCGGCGGCGTCAGTCCCACCGACCGCGCAGGCGCTTGGTCTCCCCGCGCTGCTTCTTGGCCGCGATCCGCCGCTCCTTGGAACCACGGGTGGGCTTGGTCTTCCGCCGGGCCGGCGCGGGCGGGGCGAGCGCCGCGCGGAGCACGGCGGCCAGGCGCTCACGGGCGGCCTCGCGGTTGCGCAGCTGCGCCCGGTGCTCGCTGGCGGCGACGGTGAGCACACCGTCGACCAGCCGGTTCCGCAGACGTTCGGCCAGCCGGGCGCGCTGGGCGTCGGTCAGCCCGGGCAGCTCCAGCGGTGCCACCGACAGCTCCACCCGCGAGTCGGCGGTGTTCACGCCCTGCCCGCCGGGCCCCGACGAGCGGGAGAACCGCCACGACAGCAGTCCCGACGGCACGACGAGGGACGCCGTCACCGGCAGGTCACCGAACGCGTCGTCCCCGGGCACCCGGCCATCTTGCCTGCCCGGCGCGTGGTCCACGACCGAGATCCGGACCGACCTGCCAGGCTGCGGCCATGACCGGAGAGAGGTCCGCCCGTCCTGGCCCGTTGCCCCTGGCCGCCGCTGCCGTGCTGCTGACCGCCGCCGTCGGCGTGGTCGGCTCGCTGGACTGGCCGGCGCCGCGGCGGACGCTGTCCGGCTGGCAGGTCGCCGACGTGCCGGCGTCCCTGCTGGCCCTGGTCGTCGGCGCCGCGCTGGTCTGCCTCGCCGTGGCCGCGCTCCTGACCCGTCCCTGGGCACTGGGTTCCACGGCCGCCACCGCGACCTGGGGAGCGCTGGCAGTGGCGGCGGCGTTCGCGCAGGGCTGGAACGACGTCTACTTCGCCGCGCTGAGCGACGAGGGCGGCGTCATCCCGGTGTTCGACTGGCTGTTCACCTTCGTACCGGTGCTGCTGGTCGGCGTGGCCGCCCGGTCGCTCGGCCGCCGGGCGCACCTGCGGGCCACGGTGGGGATGGGCGTGCTCACCCTGCCGATGCTCGCCCTGGGCTGGGCGCTCTACGGCGACGCCGGGCTCACGGAGGCCCTCTTCGGATCGCTGTACGCGGCCGCGATCTTCGGCGCCGTCCCCCTGCTCATCGCGCTGGCGATCACCCGGCCGGGGAACCGCCGGCCCACCCCGGTCGGGTGAGCGACGGGGGGCCGGGCCCCGTTCGGTGACGACCGTGTCGCCCGGTCCGGTGACGATCCGCCGCTCCGGTCGCGGAGCCGCTCACCGAGTGTGACGCTCGGGAGGTGACCCAGGACGCCTCGCCGCGACTCCACCTGGTGGCCGGCAACGCCGTCGCCCCGCTGGTCGACGACGCGCTCCCGGCCGAGGACCTCACCCCGGAGAACCCAGTGATGGCCGGCCTGCTGCGCCGGGCCGAGGCCCTCGACGCCCGGGTGGCCGCCGAGACGACGCCGCGCGCGCTGCGTCCCGCCGGGCTGGTCGCGGCGCTGGCCGGGCTGACCGTGGTGCTCGCCCTGCTCGGCCGGCAGCCCTGGCAGCTGCCCGGCCGCGACGGCGGCGGGCTGGCCGACGTGCCGTCGTCGCTGGTGTCCTTCCTGCTGATCTGCGCGCTGCTCTGCCTCTGCTGCGCACGGTTCGTGCGGCCCGCCACCCTGCTGGACGACGCCCGGGCGGTGCACCTGTGGTGGGGGCTGCTGCTGGGCTCGGCCGCTGTCTCGGTGACCGCCGCGCTGTCGCTGGCGTCGTTCACCACGGCCGGCGAGCGCCCCGGTGACCTGCTCGCCCGCTGCCTGGTGCCGCTCGTCCCGGCGGTGCTCGCCGGGATCCTCGCCGCGGACGCCGGGCGGTCGGCGCGGGTCCGGCTGGCCCTGGGCACGGGTCTGGTCACCGTGCCGCTGACCGGCCTGGGCTGGGCGCTGCTGTCCTCGGCGCCCGTCGCCTCCGCCTCCTTCGCCGACGTGCTGGCCGTGACCGGCATCGCCGGTGCCGTCCCGCTCGCCGCCGCCGTCGCCTTCGTCGCGGCCGACCGGCGCGTGCCGGGGCTGCGGCTCCCCACCCGCCGGGCACCATCGGGGGCGTGACCTCCCTCGCCGCGGCGCTCGCCGCCGGCCCGGTCGTCCTCGACGGTGGGCTGTCCACCGAGCTGGAGGCCCGTGGCCACGACGTCGGCTCCGCACTGTGGTCGGCCCGGCTGCTGCGCGACGACCCCGCCGCGATCGTCGACGCGCACGCCGCCTTCGCCGCGGCCGGTGCCCAGGTGCTGACCACGGCCAGCTACCAGGCCACCCTGCCCGGCTTCGCCGTGGCCGGCATCGACGGTGACCACGCCCGGGCGCTGATCGCCGGCTCGGTGCGGCTGGCCCGGGACGGGCTCGCCGCGGCCGGACGCACCGGGTGGGTGGCCGGGTCGGTCGGGCCGTACGGGGCGTACCTGGCCGACGGGTCGGAGTACACCGGCGGCTACCTCGACGAGGTCTCCGTGGCGCGGCTGCGCGAGTTCCACCGGCCGCGGCTGGCGCTGCTGGCCGAGGCCGGCGCCGACGTGCTGGCGGTCGAGACGCTGCCCGGCGCGGCCGAGGTGGAGGCGCTGCTGGCCGACCTGGCAGCGCTCGACGTCCCGGCCTGGCTGTCGCTGACCAGCACGACCGGCTCGGACGGCGTGCCTCGGACTCGCCGCGGGGAGCCGCTGGCCGAGGTCGCCGCGATGGCCCGGGGCGTCGCGCAGGTGATCGCCGTGGGGGTGAACTGCACCGACCCGGCCGCCGTGGTCCCGGCCGTGGCGGCTGCGGGCGAGGCGAGCGGGAAGCCGGTGGCGGCCTACCCCAACAGCGGTGAGCGCTGGGACGCCGCCGCCCGCCGGTGGACCGGGCAGCCGGGGGTCGGCGACGTCACGGAGTGGACCGCCGCCGGTGCCCGGCTGGTGGGTGGCTGCTGCCGGGTGCGCCCGGACGACGTCGCCGCGATCGCGACGGCACTACGAACACCCCACGAGTGATCAGTTCCGGTCGCCGACGCGCGCGGACACGCCGCCGTTAGCGACCGGAACTGCACACTCGGCCGGCCACCCGACCGTCAGTCGGGCACCGGGTCGGCGCCGCGACGGCCGCCGGGCCGACACCGGACCAGCCGGCGCAGCGTCAGCCAGCTGCCGCGCAGCGCGCCGTGCCGCTCCAGCGCCTCGATCGCGTACGTCGAGCAGGTCGGCGTGAAGTGGCAGCACGGCGGCCGGCGGGGGCTGACCTCCCGCTGGTAGAGCCGCACCGCCGCGATCAGCCGGTCGGCCAGGCGCCCGCCCCCTGCATCGGCCCGCACCCGGCGCAGCGTCGTCGGCGCGACCAGGAACATGTCCATGCCGCAGCCGATGGCCTGCGCCAGACAGCAACCGGTGTTCAGGAAGAACAGGTTGCGCAGGCACGAGTCGTCGCCGCGGCGGCCGTACCCCCGGCCGTAGCCGGGCCCGTAGCCGCCGTAGCCGGGCGGCGGCCCGTAGCCGCGGCCGTAGCCCGGGCCGTACCCGCGCCGCGGCCGGCCGAAGCCACGGCGGCGTCGCGGTCCGCCGCCACCCCATCCCCAGACGAAGACCATCGCTCTACAGGATCGGGTTGCCGCCGGTCACGGCGACCCGGGCTCCGGAGACGTAGCTGGCCTCGTCGCTCGCCAGCAGCACGTACACCGGGGCGAGCTCGGCCGGCTGCGCAGCGCGGCCCAGGGGCACCTCCGACCCGAAGCTGGCGACCTTCTCCGGCGGCATGGTGGACGGGATGAGCGGTGTCCACACCGGGCCGGGGGCGACGCTGTTGGCCCGGATGCCCTTGCTGCCGTACAGCTGCGCGAGGCTGGCGGTGAAGTTGGCGATGCCCGCCTTGGTCATCGCGTACGGCGCCAGGTTGGGCCGCGGCATGTCGGAGTTCACCGACGACGAGTTCACGATCGCCGACCCGGGCTGCATGTGCGGGATGGCGTCCTTGCACAGGGTGAACATCGCGGTCAGGTTCAGCGCGACGGTGTGGTCCCACTCCTCGTCCGAGATCTCCTCGATCGTCTCGTGGGTCATCTGGAACGCCGCGTTGTTGACCAGGATGTCGATCCCACCCAGCTCCTCGAGGGCCTTGGGGATGATCGTCTTCTGGTGTGCGCGGTCGGCGAGGTCACCGGGCACCAGCACGCACTTCCGCCCTGCCTGCTCCACGTACTTCGCCGTCTCCTGCGCGTCCTCGTGCTCGTCGAGGTAGGCGATGAGCACGTCGGCGCCCTCCCGGGCGAAGGCGATCGCGACGGCGCGGCCGATGCCGCTGTCGCCACCGGTGATGACCGCGCGCTTGCCGGTCAGCTTCCCGGAGCCGGTGTAGCTCTCCTCGCCGTGGTCGGGCTTGGGGTCCATCTGGCCGAGGGTGCCGGGCGGGGTCTGCTGCTGCTCGGGCTGGGACTCGGGGCGGGGCGACGACACGGTGGTTCCTCCTGCTGGGTCGGGCGGCACCCTCCGCACTGCTCGCGGGAGCCGGCTCGCACAGGAGCCGGCCGGGTGCCGCGTCGTCCCCCGCCTACCCGGTCCGGCGCGGCCGGAACCTGCCCGATGCCACCCCGACCATTTTCGGATACGTTTGTATCCCAACGCCGCGGAGCCAGGCGGCACCATGATGCGAGGAGCCTTCGTGCCCACACCCGCCCAGCCGTCGAGCTTCACCGGCGACCGCGCACGCGACCGCTTCCTGGCCGCGTACGACCGGACCCTCGCCGCACTCTGGCCGGCGCCCGTCGACGCCGTGCAGGTGCCGACCTCGATGGGCGAGGTGCACCTGCTCCGGGCCGGCCCCGCCGCGGACGGCGCAGTGGTCCTCCTCTCCGGTGCGGGCGGGAACGCCCTGTCCTGGTACCGGCACGTCGGCGCGCTCCGCCAGCGGCGCCCGGTGCTGGCGATCGACCCCCTCGGCGAGCCGGGCCGGTCCACGGCGACCGCACCGATCACCGACGGGGAGGACGTCGCTCGCTGGCTGCTGGAACTGCTCAGCACCCTCGACGTGCGCCGGGCCCATCTGGTCGGGTCGTCCTTCGGCGGCTGGGCCGCACTGCTCGCTGCCCAGCGCGACGACGAGCAGCGGATCGCGGCGCTGACCCTGGTCGACCCGGCCGGCCTCGCCCGCCCGGACGCCCGGTTCTACCGCTGGATCGTCCTGGGCGGCCTGGCCGCACTGCTCCCTCGACGACTGCGTCACCGAGCCGCCGGACCGCTGCGCAACGGCACCCTGCGTGAGGACGAGCTGATGACCCTGGGACTCGCCGGGCGGGGTTTCCGGCGCCGGCTGCCGACCCCGCCGGTGGCCACCGACGCCGAACTCCGGGCGGTGCGGGCACCCGTCCACCTGCTGCTCGGCGCCGACAGCGCCCTGCACGACCCCGCCACCATCGCCGAACGGATCGCCCGGGTGGTGCCGAACTGGCGGGTCGAGGTGGTCCCGGGCACCGGTCACGCCCTCCCCCTGGAGGCGGCAGAGCTGGTCGTCGCCCGGATCCTGCGCGCCACGCCCACCGGGGCCGGCGCAGACTGACCCGGTGCCCAAGCGCGTCGACCACGACCAGCGACGCCGCGAGCTGACCGCGGCCCTGCTGCACGTCGCCGGCACCCGAGGGCTCCAGGCAGCGACGATGCGGGAGGTTGCCGCGACTGCCGGGGTGTCCCTGCGCGTCGTGCAGTACTACTTCACCGACAAGGCGGCTCTCCTGGCCGCCGGGCGAGCCGAGCTCACCGCGCGGTTGGACCGCCGGGTGCGGGAACGGGCAGCGTCGGCCGGCGGCGGGCGTCCTCCGCGAGCCCTGTTCGACGCCGTGCTCGGCAGCATCCTGCCCAGTGACGACGCGGGTCGGGCCGACGCCCTCGCGTGGACGGCGTTCTACGCCGCGGCCCTCACCGACCCGACAGCTGTCCCCGGCGGCACGGATCATCCCGACGCCCTGGAGACCTTCCTGAGCACCCGGTTGACCCAGGCACAGGAGGCGGGGACCGCACCTCGGGACCTCGACGCGCGGACCGAGGTGGTGCTGCTGCTCGCCCTGGTCAACGGCCTGACCTCCAGCGTGCTGGGGGGGCAGCGCAGCGCGGTCGACGCCCAGCGGGTGCTCGACCACCAGCTGGACCGGGTGTTCGGGCAGGACTGACCCAGGACAGCACACGACCCGGGCGGTGGGAGAGGCGCGCGCCGGTGCGCGCCCCTCCTACCGCCCGGGTCGGGTCGTCCTGCGGGTGCTCGCTCAGGCCGCGCGGGCCATCGGCGTCTCCGCGCCGATCGGCACCCAGCGCATCTCGAGCCGGCGACGGCCGTCCCGGTCGGTCACCAACGTCCAGCGGCACTCCGGGCAGAAGCGTTCGCGCATGTCCCATCCACCTTTCGTTTACCTGCTGTTCACCTTCTCTCCCGCATCGACCTGTTCCATGCACGACTGGAGGAGTCGTGACCATCTCGTTACCTGGACGCCCGCAGCCACGCCGGAGGGACGGGACGCCGGGAAGCTCCAGGGCATCGGGCACGCTGTTGACCACGATGACGCTCACTCCTGCCGGCACCGACGCCACTCCGGCCGACTCCCCCGCCGCCGCGCTCCCCGCCCCGGACGTGCGGTCGCTGATCGGCGACCCGGACGACCTCACCGAGCTGCAGTCGCTGGCCGGTGACCCCGACGCGCTGTTCACCCACTTCGCCGAGTGGGCCGCCGAGGGCGGCACGACGCTGTACCCGGCGCAGGAAGAGGCGCTGATCGAGCTGGTCAGCGGGGCGAACGTCGTCCTCGCCACCCCCACCGGCTCCGGCAAGTCGCTGGTGGCCACCGGCGCGCAGTACGCGGCCCTGGCCAACGACCGGGTCAGCTTCTACACCGCCCCGATCAAGGCGCTGGTCAGCGAGAAGTTCTTCGCCCTGTGCGGGGTGTTCGGCGCGCAGAACGTCGGGATGCTCACCGGGGACGCATCGGTCAACGCCGACGCCCCGATCATCGCCTGCACCGCCGAGGTGCTGGCCAACATCGCGCTGCGCGAGGGTCCGGACGCCGACATCGGCCTCGTGGTGATGGACGAGTTCCACTTCTACGGGGACCCCGACCGCGGCTGGGCCTGGCAGGTGCCGCTGATCGAGCTGCCCAAGGCGCAGTTCCTGCTCATGAGCGCGACCCTCGGCGACGTCACGGCGCTGCGCGAGGACCTCACCCGGCGCACCGGCCGGCCCACCGCGCTGGTCGCCCACGCCGAGCGGCCGGTGCCGCTGCACCACTACTACGCGACCACGCCGATGCACGAGACGATCCAGGAGCTGCTGGACACCAAGCAGGCGCCGGTCTACGTCGTCCACTTCACCCAGGCCTCGGCGCTGGAGCGGGCCCAGGCACTGATGAGCGTCAACGTCTCCACGAAGGAGGAGAAGCAGGCGATCGCCGACATGATCGGCGGCTTCCGCTTCTCCTCCGCCTTCGGGACGACGCTGTCCCGGCTGGTGCGGCACGGCATCGGCGTGCACCACGCCGGCATGCTGCCCAAGTACCGGCGGCTGGTGGAGCAGCTGGCCCAGGCCGGGCTGCTGAAGGTCATCTGCGGCACCGACACCCTGGGCGTCGGCATCAACGTGCCGATCCGCACCGTGGTGTTCTCCGCGCTCAGCAAGTACGACGGCACCCGCATGCGGATGCTCACCGTCCGGGAGTTCCACCAGATCGCCGGCCGCGCGGGCCGGGCGGGCTACGACACCGCCGGCACCGTTGTCGTCCAGGCGCCCGAGCACGAGGTGGAGAACCTCAAGCAGTTCGCCAAGGTCGCCGACGACCCGAAGAAGCGCCGCAAGCTGGTGCGACGCAAGGCGCCCGAGGGCATGGTGCCGTGGAGCGAGTCGACCCAGCAGCGGCTGATCAACGCCGAGCCCGAGCCGCTGAGCAGCCACTTCCGCGTGTCGACCGGGATGGTGCTCAACGTGCTGGCCCGCCCGGGCGACCCGGTCGCGGCGCTGCGGCACCTGCTCACCGACAACCACGAACCCCGCCCCCGGCAGCTGCGCCACGTCCGCGAGGTGATCGGCATCGCCCGGTCGCTGATCACCGCCGGGGTGGTCGAACGGCTGGACGTCCCCGAGCCCGACGGACGGCGCTACCGGCTGACCCTGGACCTGCCACCGGACTTCCAGCTCAACCAGCCGCTGTCGACCTTCGCGCTGGCCGCCATCGGGCTGCTCGACCCGGAGTCCGACACCTACGCCCTCGACGTCGTCTCGGTGATCGAGGCGACGCTGGACGACCCGCGCCAGATCATCGCCGCGCAGCTGAACAAGGCCAAGGGCGAGGCCGTCGCGCAGATGAAGGCCGAGGGGATCGAGTACGAGGAGCGGATGGAGCTGCTGGAGGAGGTCACCTACCCCCAGCCGCTCAAGGAGCTGCTCGACCACGCCTTCGAGGTCTACTCCGCCGGCAACCCGTGGGCGCGGGACGCGCAGCTGTCCCCCAAGTCCGTGGTGCGGGACATGTGGGAGCAGGCGATGACCTTCCGCGAGCTGGTCAACCACTACGGGCTGACCCGCTCGGAGGGAGCGGTGCTGCGCTACCTCTCCGACGCGTTCAAGGCGCTGCGCTCGGGCGTGCCCACCGAGGCACGCACCGAGGAGGTCACCGACATCGTCGAGTGGCTCGGTGAGCTGGTGCGCCAGGTCGACTCCTCGCTGCTGGACGAGTGGGAGCAGCTCACCAGCCCGGACCAGCCGCTGGACGCGCCGGTCGCCGTCCCGGCCCGGCCACGGCCGCTCACCGGCAACGAGCGGGCGTTCACCGCGATGGTGCGCAACCAGCTGTTCCGCCGCGTCGAGCTGTGGGCCCGCCGCCGCTGGTACGACCTCGGCGAGCTGGACTCCGGCGCCGGCTGGGACGCCGACCGGTGGGGCGAGGTGGTGCAGGCCTACTTCGCCGAGCACGCGGAGGTGGGCACCGGCGCCGACGCGCGTGGCCCGGCGCTGCTGATCATCGACAAGGACGAGCCGCGGCTGTGGCGGGTGCGGCAGATCGTCGACGACCCGGCCGGTGACCACGACTGGGGGTTCGACGCCGAGGTCGACCTGGATGCCTCCGACGAGGAGGGCACCGTGGTGCTCCGCCTGGTGGACGCCGGCCGCAAGGACTGACCAGCGGCAGGCCGGGTCCCCCGTCCGGGGCATGCAGCACCGGCGCCGTCCGGTCGATGACCTGACCGGACGCCCGGCGCCGGGGCCGGGCGAGAGGGAAGGGCCTGATGACCGAACTGGTGGCCGCGTCGCCGACGCGACGGGCTGTCGCGCGCCTGCGCCGCCCCGACGAGATGGTCGAGGGCACCCGCTGGCTGTTCGGCGTCTGCGCGCTGATCTCGCTGGCGCTCGCCTGTGCCGGGGCCCTCCCCGGGGCGTCGGCGGCCAGCGTGCTGCTGCTGGTCGGCGCCACCGTCGCGCTCACCGCCTCGTGGGCGTACCGCTACCTGACCCGGCGTGCGCGACCGGCCCTCGACCTGCTCGACGTGGTGGCGGTGACCGCCTTCGCCCTCGGCTGCCCGGTGCCGGCGGTCGCCTTCGGCGCCACGTTCAGCGCCCTGTGGTTCCGCGCGGTCTACGGCCGCACCCGCGACATCTGGCTCTACGCCACCGGCCAGTGCGTGGCGCTGGTCGCGGCGTTGGTGTGGTGGCAGTCGGTGCCCGGTCACGACGAGCCGGCGCCCGCCGGGCCCGTCCTCGGGGCCCTGCCGCTGGCCTTCCTGCTCGCCGTCGTCGCCCGGCACCTGGCGCTGGGGCTCTTCGCCCGCGAGCAGGCCCAGGCGCGCGACGCGGCGCTGGTCGCCCTGGGCACCCGGCTGCTGGGCGTGACCGACGAGGTCGAGGTCTCGGCGCGTGGGTGGGCGGCGGCCAGGGACATCTGCGCGGCCACTCCCGGCCTGGCGATCCTCGCCCTCCAGGCGGACGGGCCGGCCCTGCGGGCCGTCGTCGGCGCCGGGGTCGCGACCGCGGACCTGTCACCGTTCCCCCGCACCGTCGTCCCGGCGGCCGAGTCGACCGGTGTGCTCCGGCCGGTTCCCGCCCCGCAGCCGCTGGTCGCAGCGACCGGCATAGCCGGCGAGTGGCTGTGCGTCCCGACCCCGGACCACGAGGGCCGGTACCTGTTCGTGGGGGCGGCCGGGCCCGCCGCCCGCGAGGCGCTGGTCGCCGTGCGCGCGCTGGTCAACCAGATGGTCATGGCGCTGCGGATCTGCGCGGTCCACCGCGAGCTGCGCACCCAGGCCGAGACCGACGCGCTGACCGGCCTGGCCAACCGGGCCGCGTTCAGCGCCGCCCTGGCGGCGGCCAGCGCCTCCGGGGACGAGGACGCCTGGGTGCTCTTCGCCGACCTCGACGGCTTCAAGCAGATCAACGACGAGCTCGGCCACGCCGCCGGCGACGGGGTCCTCCGCGCGGTCGGGGCCCGGCTGGCCACTGCCGTCCGCAGCCCGGACGTGTGCGCCCGGCTCGGCGGCGACGAGTTCGCCCTGCTGGTCCGGGCCGACGACGCGGCAGCCGCCGCCGCGCTCTGCGACCGCCTGGTCACCGTCCTCGCCGAGCCGGTGCCGCTGGCCGGGGGCACGGCCACGGCCCGCGTGGGGGTCAGCATCGGCGTCGCCCGGGTGGTGCCCGGCGCGGACTGGGACCACGCCCTGCTGCGCGCCGACGTGGCGATGTACGCAGCCAAGGGCGACGGTCGCAACCGCACCCGGTTCGCGGCCGCCGAGGCCGCGCCGGCCCGCTGAGACCACCGCCGGGGGCGTGAGCCGGCTCACCGGACCCGCTGTGACACCCTCGCGACGATGAGCGCATGACGGCGTGGGAGATGGTCGCGGTCGCCGCCGCCGGGCTCGCCGCCGGCTCGATCAACGCCGTCGTCGGTTCCGGGACGCTGGTCACCTTCCCGGTGCTGCTGGCCGTCGGACTGCCACCGGTGACGGCGACGATCACCAACTCCCTCGGCTTGGTGCCGGGCAACCTGACCGGCGCCATCGGCTACCGCCGCGAGCTGCGGGGCCAGCGGGGCCTGCTGCTGCGGCTGCTCCCCGCGTCGGTGCTGGGCGCGCTCACCGGCGCCTTCCTGCTGCTGCACCTGCCGGCCGCGGCGTTCGAGGCGATCGTCCCCGGCCTGGTCGCGCTGGCCGTCGTCCTGGTCGCCGTCCAGCCGCTGCTGCAGCGGTGGCTGCGCCGTCGCCGGCCGGTGACCGAGGAGGGGCCGCCGCGGGTCGGCCGGGGACGGCTGGCGGCACTGTTCGCCGGGGCCTACGCGACCGGCACCTACGGCGGCTACTTCGCCGCGAGCCAGGGCGTGCTGCAGATCGGCATCTTCGGGCTGCTGCTGCGCGAACCGCTGCAGCGGCTCAACGCGATCAAGAACGTGCTCACCCTCGGGGTGAACGCGGTGGCGGCGCTGGCCTACGTGGTGGTCGCCACCGACCGCATCGACTGGACCGCCGCCGCCCTGGTCGCCGGCGGCTCGCTGGTCGGTGGGTACGTCGGGTCGACGCTGGGCCGGCGGCTGCCCGCCCCCGTGCTCCGCGGCGCGATCGTCGTGCTCGGCCTGGTCGCGCTGTGGGTGCTGCTCGCCCGATGAACGCACTGGAGTTCGTCCTGCTCGTGGTCGCCGGTGTCGGCGCCGGCCTGACCGGCAGCATCGCCGGGCTGGCCTCCCTGGTCAGCTACCCCGCCCTGCTGGCGACCGGGCTGTCGCCGCTGTCGGCCAACGTCACCAACACCGTCGCGCTGGTGCTCAGCAGCGTCGGCTCGGTGAGCGCCTCGCGCCCGGAGCTCACCGGGCAGCGCCCGAGACTGGTCCGGCTGGGCGCAGCCGCGGTGCTCGGCGGCACGGTGGGCGCCGTCCTGCTGCTGCTCACCCCGGCGGACGCCTTCGAGCTGCTGGTGCCCTTCCTCATCGCCGCGGCGTCCCTGACCATCCTCGTGCAGCGGCCGCCGCGGGAACTGGCCGCCGAGGGCGCCGCCGAGCAGGGAGGTCCCCCACCCCGGGACCACTGGGGGCTGGCACTGGGCACCTTCCTCGTGGCGATCTACGGCGGCTACTTCGGCGCCGCGGCCGGGGTGCTGATGCTGGCGATGTACCTGCTGGTGCTCGGCGAGGGCGTGCCCCGGGGCAATGCGCTGAAGAACCTGGTGCTCGGGCTGGCCAACCTCGTCGCGGCGATCGGCTACGCGGTGTTCGCCGACGTCGCCTGGCTGGCCGCGCTGCCGCTGGCCATCGGGTTCTTCGTGGGCGGCCGGCTGGGGCCGCGGGTGGTCCGCCGGGTCCCCCAGCGGCTGCTGCGCCGGGTCATCGCCGTCGCCGGCCTCGCACTCGCCGTCCACCTGGGCCTCGACGCCTTCGGCTGACCGCATGGCCGCGCCCACGCCGGGGCACCCCCCTCCCCGGCGCGGCACCCTCCGCGCCCGAACCGACGGAGGACCGATGACCGCGCCCGGCCCCGCTGCCGACCGCTTCGCCCGTGAGCTGGGTCAGGCCCCACCGGAGCTGCGTTCGCCGGAGCTGCTCGGCGTGCTGCTGTCCCGCGCGTGCGCCGCTGCACTGCCGGTGGACGGCGCCGGGATCAGCATCCACGCCAGGGGCGGGCTGCGGACGCCGCTGGGCGCGAGCGACCCGACCGCGGCGCAGGCCGAGCGGCTGCAGTTCACCCAGGGCGTGGGCCCCTGCCTCCAGGCGCACGACGACGGCGTGGTCATCGCCTTCGACGAGACCGACATCGCCCGCAACTGGCCTTCGCTGCACGAGGCGCTGACGACGACGACCCCGTTCCGCGCGGTGCTCTCGGTGCCGCTGCTGCCCCCGCTGGGGCCGCTGGTGGTCCTCGACCTCTACGCGCGGGACCCGGGGACGCTGCCGGCGGTCGACCGCGCGGAGGTGGCCGACGTCGTCACGGCGGTCACCCGGGAACTGGCCGCCGCCGCCCGGAGCACCGCCGACACCGAGCCCGATCCCGGCCGCGGTTGGTGGGAGGGCCCCGACGCGCTGCGCCGGGCACGGGTCTGGCAGGCGATGGGCATGGTGAACGTCGCCCACGGGATGGACGGCGAGGACGCGCTGGCGATGCTGAAGGCCCACGCGTTCGCCCAGGGGCGGGTGGTGGACGACGTGGCCGAGGACCTGGTCTCCGGCCGGCTCCCGCTGGACGCCCTCCGGGGACCCGCTGACGGGCAGAGCTGACGGGCAGGGCCGACGGGCAGGGCCGACGGGCAGGCCTGACCGCGGCGCCCGGCCGGTATGGCCGGGCGCCGCGGGCTCAGCTGCCGCTGGTGACGTAGGCGCTGAGCAGCAGCACGAAGGCGCTGGCCAGGATCAGCAGCCGCGCCGGTGTCAGCCCGTTGAGCAGCCCGGCGATCACCCCGGCACCGGAGGAGCGGGCCTCGGCCGCCCACGCCCCGCGGCGCATCAGCCGCACCTCGTCGGCGAGCAGGGTGCCGCCGGCGCCCAGCAGCGACAGGCCCAGCACCACGAAGACGACGGCCAGCCGCTCGGCGAAGGTCTCGACCGCCGGTGCCAGGAAGAGCACCACGATCAGGCCGAGCACGAACCCGATCCCGGCTCCGGCGACCGGCGCCCAGGGCCCCATCCGGGTCAGCGGGTCGGGTCGGCGCAAGCGCGGCCGCGGACGGACGTTGACCGGCGTCGTCGGGTAGGGCGTGCTGCTGTCCGGGGCGGGCGCGCCCTCCCCCGCGCCGGCCGGCGCAGCCACCGGCGGCTGCGCCGGTCCGGGCTGGTCCACCGGCGCAGCCGCCGGCGGCCCGTCGGCGGCCGGCGCCGGGCCGGCCGTCGTCGTCGGCTGGGCCACCGCCTGCCCGTCCACCGGGGGCGCCGGCTCCGCCGTCGGCTCAGCGGTCCCCTGCTCCGCCGCGAGGGCGGTCGCCCCGCCCCGGCCACCGGCTCCGGGGTCGGCCCGTCCCGGGGCCTGGCCCTCTCGCTCGTCACTCATCTGTTCGATCACCTCGGGCGGCGACGCTAGGCGCGGGGTGGGACAGGCCCGCTCAGGCGGCCGGGTGTGGCGCACGTGGCTGGTGGGACTGCGGCGAGGACTCACCGACCGTGGTCATCCGAGCCCGCTGGGTCATCGCACGTCAGAGCAGCCGGCGACGAGGTCACCCTGGACGAGCTCACCGACGACGAGCGCGCCGAGGTGCTCGCCGCCGTCGGCCCCGAGGAGGAGGTGCAGGTCCACGACCGGGGGCTGATCCGCCGGCAGGCGGCGAGGATCAGGTGCCCGCCGCCCGGCGGTAGAGCCGGCGGCCGGGCGCGGAGGTGATCCCGTGCGCGACCGTGCTGGCCGCGACCACCAGCGTGCCGGCCGCCCACAGCCGGGGATCGGTCACGCCCTCCTCCTCGCTGAAGGAGAGGTAGAACAGCGCGCTGACCCCGATCGGCCCGAACCAGCCCAGGAAGACCGAGTCACGCAGCCGCAGCCCCAGCGGGCGGGCCAGTGCCAGCAGCACGGGCAGTCGCCGCAGCAGCAGCACGGCCACCGGGAAGACCAGCGCCCCCCAGCCGAGGTCGGCCCAGGCCGACCACGGCAGCAGGATGCCCAGCAGCAGGAAGAGCGGCAGCACCAGGTACCGGTTGATCCCCTCGTCGATGGTGTTCTGCGGGCCGACCTCGTCCTGGCCGACGGCGACGTTGTACGCCAGCCCGGCGGCGAACACGGCCAGGATGCCGTCGGCGTTGGCGATCCGGGCGAGGCCGAGCACCGCGATGGCGAGCACCAGCGTGAACACCAGCGACGCGCCCTCGGAGACGTCGTTGCGGCTCAGGGCGAAGGTGACCGCGCGCCCGGCGATCAACCCGACCGCGGCCCCGATGACCACGGCGACGACCACCTGGTAGACGCCGTCGAGAGCGGCGCGGCCCAGGGACTCGCCGAGCACGAGCGCGATCCCGATCAGCACGAGGGGCAGCGCGAGCCCGTCGTTGGTGCCCGACTCGGCGGACAGCAGCTGGCGGGTCCGGGCCGGCAGGTGCTCCTCGGCCGGCTTCCCGGTGACCACGCTGGAGGCGAGCACCGGGTCGGTGGGGCTGATGCAGGCGCCGATGAGCACGGCCAGGGCCACCGGGACGCCGAGCACCAGCCACGCCAGGCCGGCCGAGAGCGCGGCCATCCCGGCCATCCCCACCGTGACCAGGACAGCCGTGGGAGTGACCACCGGGCGCAGCCGGCGCACCGGGTAGCGCAGGGCCACCCCGATCAACGAGACGGCCAGCAGCACCCGGGTCATCTCCTCGACCAGGGTCGAGCGCATGGGCTCGGCCACCTCGATCAGGCCGAGGACCTGCGGGCCGACGACCACGCCCAGCACCAGTGCCAGCAGCGGCTCGCTGAAGGGCAGCTCGCGCATCTTGCCCGACAGCGCGGCCAGCGCCACCGCCAGGCTGCCGACCAGGGCGTACCCCAGGTGCAGGTCCTCCACGGTCCCCTCCTCGCCCGGCTCGGGTGCTGCGGGTCGACGCGCCGGGTGCGTGCCCCGGCGCCCCCTGCCCAGCGACCGGGCCGCGGGAAACACGCACCCGGCCACCGGGCGGCCACCGGGCGGTCAGCCGCGGTGCACCCGGCGGCACCGGCAGCAGCACCGGCCCGGCGCACACTCAGCCCTGGATGACCCCCCGCCCCGGAGGTCGCCCGTGCACCTGCCCGCCCTGGCCGACGCCGTCGCCGTCCACCTGGGACGGTTCCTGGTGGTGCTGGTGACCCTGGAGCTGAGCGGTGCGCTCGGGGTCTCCGGCTGGTACCTGGGCCTGGTGGCCAACGCGGCGGCCACCGGCTACGCGGTCGCCCTGGTCACCCGGCGGCGGCTGTGGCGGGCGATCGGGGCGACGACGGTCTGGCGGTCGTGGGCGGCCGCCCTCACCGCGCTGCCCTTGCTGGCCGAAGCGCTGAGCTGGGCGGTCCCCGGCGGGTTGTCCGACCGCGATCCGGGGCTCGGGCTGTGGGTGCTCACCCTGCTGCTCGTCGGGCTGAACGAGGAGCTGACCAGCCGCGGCGTCGTCCTCTCCGGTCTGCTCACCCGGTACCGGCCCGCCGCAGCGGTGACCCTGACCGCCGCGCTGTTCGGGCTGCAGCACCTGTCCGCGCTGGCGCTGACCGACCGCCGGCTCGGCGACGTGCTGGCCAACGTCGGGCTCTCCGCGGTGGCCGGATTCGCCTGGGCGGCCTGGCAGTGGCGCTTCCGGTGGATCGGGGTCCTGGTCGGCGTGCACGCCCTCGCCGACCTGACCACCCTGCTGGCCGTCGAGCCGTTGCCGGACGCCGCCGTCGCGGTCGCGCACGTCGGCCTCCTCGGGTTCGGCGTGCTGCTGCTGCGCGGCCGGCTCGCGGGTCAGAACGTGATGCCGAGCGCGACCCCGCCGAGCAGGTAGACCGCCGCGGTGATCAGCACGATGCCGATCACGTTGAGGACGACGCCGGCGCGCAGCATCTGCCCGATGGTGACGTAGCCCGAGCCGAACACGATCGCGTTGGGCGGGGTCGCCACCGGCAGCATGAAGGCGCAGGTCGCCGCCAGGGCGGCGGGCACCAGCAGGACCAGGGGCAGCAGGTCCAGGCCCAGCGCGACCCCGCCGAGCACCGGCAGGAAGGCCGCCGCGGTGGCGGTGTTGCTGGTGACCTCGGTCAGCAGGAGCACCAGCGCCGCGGTGATGAACACCAGCACGACGGCGGGCAGCGCGCCGACGGAGCCGACCTTGGCCCCGATGTACTCGTCCAGCCCGCTCTCCTGGACCGCCGCGGCCAGGCTGAGCCCGCCGCCGAAGAGCAGCAGCACGCCCCAGGGCAGCTGCTGGGCGGTGTGCCAGTCCAGCACCGAGACGCCCTCCCGGGCCTTCACCGGGATGAGGAAGAGGGCGACCGCGGCCGCGATCGCGATGGCCGGGTCGCTCAGCTCGGCGACGAACGGCAGCACGTCGGTGAGCGCCTCCCACCCGGTGAGCGGCTGCCGGAACACCCACAGCAGCGCGGTGGTGACGAACACCGCGAGCACGGTCCACTCGCCGCGGGACATCCGCCCCAGCTGCGCCAGCTCGGCCTGGATGACCTGCCTGCCCCCGGGGATCTCCCGCAGCGACGAGCGGAAGACCACCTTGGTGAGCACCAGCCAGGCCAGCCCGAGGAAGACCACCGCCAGCGGCAGGCCCAGCAGCATCCACGCGCCGAAGCCGAGCTCGATGTCGTAGTTCTGCCGGACGAAGGCCGCCAGGATCAGGTTGGGCGGGGTGCCGATCAGCGTGGCCAGCGAGCCGATGCTGGCGGCGTAGGCGATGCCGAGCATGAGCGCGACCGCGAAGTTGCGGGTGTCCCGGTCGCGGATGGCCTCGGTGACCGCCGCCGTCCCGCCGGTGGCCTCGCGGGCGACCCCCTCGGCCGCCTCCGCGTCCGCGCCGGCGCCCACCCGGTCCAGCACGAGCAGCAGCACGCTGAGCCCG
This sequence comes from Modestobacter sp. SYSU DS0290, assembly GCF_054050955.1. Lineage (NCBI taxonomy): Bacteria > Bacillati > Actinomycetota > Actinomycetes > Geodermatophilales > Geodermatophilaceae > Modestobacter > Modestobacter sp. SYSU DS0290. The sequence continues at coordinate 4,403 of NZ_JBJHAI010000023.1, read as the reverse complement.
ATCGGGAGCATCAGCACGGTGGTGGCGGTGTTGCTCACCCACATGCTGAGGAAGGCCGTCGCGATCATGAAGCCGGCGATCAGCCGGTTCGGCCTCGTGCCGACCGCCCGCACGGTCAGCAGCGCGATGCGCCGGTGCAGCTCCCACTTCTGCATCGCCAGCGCGATCATGAAGCCGCCCATGAACAGGAAGATGTTCGGGTCGGCGTAGGGCGCCGTGGCCGCACCGACCGGGAGCACCCCGAGCAGCGGGAACGCCACGATGGGCACCAGCGCCGTCGCCGGCAGCGGCAGCGCCTCGGTCATCCACCAGACCGCGAGCAGCACCCCGACCGCCGCGGTGGTGCGCCCGGCGGTGCTCAGTGCGTCGTCCTGGGCGAGCAGGACGTAGACGACGAGCGCGGCGACCGGCCCGCCGATCCGGCCGGCCCACTGCCGCCGAGGCGGGACCGAGGTGTCGGTGACGTTGGGCTGGTCCTCGTCCACCGGCTCCCCGGCCCGCGAGGCCGAGGAGCCGGTCCGGACCGCCCGGGTCCCGCTGTCGGCGCTCATGCCGGCTGCAGCTCGGCGGCGACCGCGGCCGGCGCCGGTTCGTGGCCGAGCGGTGCGCGGCGGAACCGGCCGGTGCCGTGCGAGAGCGAGCGCAGGGCGCGGGCGTAGTCGAGCAGCTCCCGCTCGGGCACCTCGGCCCGCACGGTCGTCTCCTCCCGGCCGGGGCCGACGTCGCTGCCGGTCACCCGGGCCCGCCGCCCGGCCAGGTCGCCGAGGACCGGGCCCACCGCGTCGACCGGCACGGTCACCTCCACCCGGCACCACGGTTCCAGCACCCGGGTGCCCGCCGCGGCGGCGAGCTCGCGGACGGCCAGCGCCCCGGCGGCGGCGAAGGCCGCGTCGGAGGAGTCGACCGAGTGCGCCTTCCCGTCGACCAGGGTGACCGCGACGTCGACCAGCGGGCGGTCCGCGCTCACGCCGCGCTCGGCCTGCGCCCGGATGCCCTTCTCCACGCTGCCGTGGAACTGAGCGGGCACCGCGCCGCCGACCACCCGCTGGTGGAAGGTGATGCCCGACCCGGGCGCGCCGGGCCGGCCCTCGACGACCACGACGGCGTACTGGCCGTGCCCGCCGGACTGCTTCACGTGCCGGGCGGTGACCGTGGCCGCCCCCGCCAGCGTCTCCACCAGCGCGACCCGCACCGGTGGGGTCGCCACGGACACCCCGTACCGGGTGCGCAGGTGCTCCAGCAGCACCTCGGCGTGGGCGTCCCCCAGGCACCACAGCAGCAGCTGCCCGGTGTCGGTGCGCCGCTCGACCCGCACGGTGGGGTCCTCGAGGGTGAGCCGGGTCAGCGCGGCGGCGAGGCGGTCCTCGTCGGTGCGGGAGGCCGCCGCCACCGCCACCGGCAGCTGCGGCTCGGGCAGCTCCCACGGCTGCACGACCAGCGGCCGGTCCGGGGCGGACAGGGTGTCACCGGTCTCCGCCGTCGCCAGCCGCGCGACCGCGCACACGTCACCGGCCAGGCACTCGGCCACCGGGCGGAGCACGCTGCCGAGCGCGCAGGAGATCGCCCCCACCCGCTCGTCGGCGTCGTGGCCGGGGTGGCGGTTCCCCCACCCGTGCCCCTCCCCGTGCCCGGAGACGTGCACCGGCATGTCCGGCCGCAGCCGCCCGGAGAAGACCCGGACCAGGCTGACCCGGCCCAGGTACGGATCGGTCGTCGTCTTCACCACCTCGGCGACCAGCGGGCCGTCGGGGTCGCAGCCCACGCGGCCGGCCGGGGTGCCGTCGGGGCGGAGCACCGGCGGGCAGGGCCGCTCCAGCGGGGAGGGGAAGCCGGTGACCAGCAGGTCCAGCAGGGCATCGACGCCCAGCCCGGTGAGCGGGGACACGGCGAGCACGGGGTGGAAGGCGGCCCTGCTCACCGCGGTCTCCAGGTCCGCGACCAGCTCGGCCAGGCCGATGGGGGCGCCGTCGAGGTAGCGCTCCATCAGCGTCTCGTCCTCGCTCTCGGCGATCACCGCCTCGATGAGCTCGGCGCGCAGCCGGTCGGCCTCCGGGGAGCCCGGTCCCGGTTCCAGCAGCGAGACCAGGGCGCCGCCCTCGACCAGCTGCACCGGGTGCACGCCCGCGCCCAGCTGGGACGCGCAGGCCCGCACCGCCTCCGCGACGTCGGCCCGCGGCCGGTCCAGCTGGGTGACGACGACGGCGCGCGGCAGGCCGACGGCCGCGCACTCGTCCCACAGCTGGACCGTGCCGGCGTCGACCCCGGCGACGGCGGAGACGACGAACAGCGCGGCGTCGGCGGCGCGCAGCGCGGCTCGCAGCTCACCGAGGAAGTCCGGGGAGCCGGGGGTGTCGAAGAGGGTGATCCGGTGGCCGTCGTGCTCGAGGGTGGCCGCGTGCAGCGTCACCGAGTGCTGCAGCCGGACCTCCACCTCGTCGGTGTCCAGGCAGGTGGTGCCGTCCTCCACCCGCCCGGCGCGGGGCACCGCCCCGGTGGCCGCTGCCAGCGCCTCGGCCAGCGTGGTCTTCCCCGATCCCGCCCGCCCGACCAGCGCGACGTTGCGCACCCGGTCCGGTGAGCGGGGCGCGGGGGCGCCCGGCCGGTCCCTGCCGTTCTCCCTGCCCTGACCGGCCACCGAGACCTCCCGCAGACGTCGTCGCCCTGAGAGGTCAGAGTGGCCTGGATCACTTCTCGGGACAAGGGGCGGGGGTGCCGCGCGGGGACGGGGAGACTGTCCCGCGTGCTGCCACCCGCCGGGACGCCGGGCGCCGACCTCCCGGTCCGCGCCGTGCTGGCCGGGCTCGCCGACGCGCTCGCGGCCGCGGGCAGCGCGGTGCTGGTGGCCCCGCCCGGCACCGGCAAGACCTCGCTGGTCCCGCTCGCGCTCGCCGACCGCCTGCCGGGGCGGGTCCTGGTCGCCGAGCCCCGCCGGGTCGCGGCCCGGGCGGCCGCCCGGCGGATGGCGGCCCTGGTCGGCGAACCGGTCGGGCGGTCGGTGGGCTACAGCGTGCGCGGGGACAGCCGGCGCAGCGACGCCACCCGGGTGGAGGTGGTCACCACCGGCCTGCTGGTGCGCCGGCTGCAGGCCGACCCGGAGCTGCCGGGGGTCGCCGCCGTCGTGCTCGACGAGTGCCACGAACGGCAGCTGGACACCGACCTGGCGCTCGCCTTCGGCGTGGACGTGCGGGCCACGCTGCGCCCGGAGCTGGCCGTGCTGGCGATGTCCGCGACGGCCCAGGCCGGCCGGGTCGCCACCCTGCTGGGCGGCGAGGGGGCACCCGCCCCGGTGGTCGAGGCCACCGGGGCGCTGCACGACGTCGAGACCGTCTGGTGCCCGCCGGAGCCGGCGGTGGCACCCCCGCACGGCACCCGGGTCGACCCCCGGCTGCTCGACGCGGTCGCCGGCACGGTGCGGCGCGCGCTGGCCGAGACCGCGGGCGACGTCCTGGTCTTCCTGCCCGGCGCCGCGGAGATCGGTGGGGTGGCCGGCCGACTCTCCGGGGTCGATGCCGACGTCCGCCCGCTGCACGGCCGGCTGCCGGCCGCCGACCAGGACGCCGCCCTCACCCCGGGGCCGCGCCGGCGGGTGGTGCTGGCCACCGACGTCGCCGAGACCAGCTTGACCGTGCCCGGCGTGCGCGTGGTCGTCGACGCCGGGTTGGCCCGGGTGCCCCGCTTCGACGTCGCCCGGGGCCTCGGCGCACTGGGAACGGTGCGGGTCTCCCGCGCCGCGGCGGTGCAGCGCGCCGGCCGCGCCGGGCGGGAGGCGCCCGGGCGGGTGTACCGGCTGTGGTCGGCCGCCGAGCACGACCGGCTGCCGGCCGCCGCCGAGCCGGAGATCGCCGTCGGGGACCTCACCGGCTTCGCCCTCGAGCTGGCCTGCTGGGGCTCCCCCGACGCCACCGGGCTCGCGCTGCCCGACGCGCCCCCCGAGGCCGCGTTCACGGTGGCCCGGGCGGCGCTGCGCGAGCTGGGCGCGGTCGACGACGCCGGCCGGGTCACCGCCCGCGGCCGCGCGCTCACCGCGATCGGCGCGCACCCCCGGCTGGCCCGTGCACTGCTCGACGGCGCGCCGCTGGTGGGCCGGCGCCGGGCCGCGGAGGTGGTGGCGCTGCTGTCGGCCGACGTCGCACCCCGCTCGGACGACCTGGTCGCGGAGTGGCGCGCGCTGCGCGGTGCCCGCGGCGGCCCCGCCGGCCGGTGGCGGGACGAGGCCGATCGGCTGGCGCGAGCGGTCCCGGACGTCCCGGCCGGCCGGGTCGTCCCCGACGACCCGGCGGCCGGCCTGGTCGTCGGGCTGGCGCACCCGGAGTGGCTGGCCCCCCGCCGCCCGGGCGCGGACCGGGCCTAACTGCGCGCGGCCGGGCCCCGCGGGGGGGTGTCCGCGGGGTACTCGCTCGCCG